>JANPBQ010000224.1:0-3280 GCA_031430555.1 Betaproteobacteria bacterium | reverse complement strand
ACCCGCGAGACTGCGTCCTCGGCCAAGGTACGAAAGCCGGTGCGGCGCGCCGCTTCGCGAATTTCGCGGCCGGTGGCGCGGCGCGCAATCAATTCGTCGATATCGGCATTCATCTTGAAAAGTTCCATGATCGCGAGCCGCCCCTTGTAGCCGGTGCTGTCGCAATGGTCGCAGCCGGCCGCACGGAAAATTTCCCCTCGCCAGCCGGGATCGACGCCGAGTACTTGCAACGTCTGCTCATCGTCGGGTCGATACGGCTCACGGCAATGCATGCACACGCGGCGCATCAGGCGCTGCGCGACGACACCGATGATATTTCCCGCCATGATGTCGGGCAGCACGCCCAGATCCTGCAAACGCGGAATGGCGCCAATCGCGGAATTGGTGTGCAGCGTGGAATACACCTGATGGCCAGTCATCGCAGCGCGAAACGCCATTTCGGCGGTTTCCTGATCGCGAATCTCACCAACCAGAATCACGTCCGGATCCTGCCGCATCATCGAACGGATACCGCTCGCGAAATCGAGCTTGGCCACTTCATTGACGGAGGTCTGGCGGATCATCGCCATTGGATATTCCACCGGATCTTCCAGCGTCATGATATTGACGCCCTCGGTATTGACGTGGTTCAGGATTGAATAAAGCGTGGTGGTTTTGCCGGAACCGGTCGGGCCAGTCACCAGAATGATGCCTTCGGGCCGCGCCATCATCAGCCGCAGCATTTTGAGCTCATCTTCCTGCAAGCCCAAGTCTTCGAGCGGCACGATGCCTTTTTGCCGATCCAGAATGCGCAGCACGATATTTTCGCCGTGCGTGGTGGGCTGCGCGGAGACGCGGAAATCGATGGAGCGACCGGAAAGACTCAGAGAAATGCGTCCATCCTGCGGCGCACGGGTCTCGGCGATGTTCATGCCGCTGATGACCTTCAGGCGCACGACCATCGCGGACCAATAATTCTTATGTAGCGAACGAATCTGCCGCAGTACGCCATCGATCCTGTAGCGGATGCGCAGGAAGCCTTGCTCAGGCTCAAAGTGGATATCGGATGCGCTGCGTTTGACAGCGTCGTTCAATAGCGCGTCGACCAGTCGAACGACGGGCTGGCTGTACTCGTCAAATTCGGTGGCGAGCGATTGATAATCGATTTCGCCGGTTTCAATTTCGTTCAGGATGCCGTCAATGGAGAGCTCGAAGCCATAGTGCTGCTCGATGCCGATCGATATATCGGATTCACGCGCGAGCACTTGTTCGATGCGGATGTCGTCCTTGATCAGCGCGCGGATCTGATCGAGTGCCACAACGTTGGAGGGATCGGCCACCGCCAGCAAAAGTTTCCGTGCGCCTTTATCGTAATCGACCGGCAGCACTTGATAGCGGCGCGCAATATCCTTGGGCACCAATGCGAGTGCGTTGTGATCGATGATCGTGTTCGAAAGATCGATGGCGACCTGACCCAGGCTTTCTGAGAGCGTGTCGCGGATCGTGGCTTCGGTGACAAACCCGAGTCGAACCAGAATTTTGCCCAGGGCCGTTTTGGATTTGCGCTGCTCGGTCAGCGCGATGTTCAACTGGTCGGGCGAAATCACGCCCCGCGCAAGTAGCGTTTGGCCGAGCGGCAGTTGGGTGACGGGGGCGTTCATCTGATCCATGGGTGGCGAATTTGCGTCATTGACGGACACACGACAGCGTATCCGCAAAACACTCCGATTGTATCAACCGCTCACCGACTTGATGCGCGCATGCGGGATCGACGGGTTTCACGTTGGCGATCCTGCTCAATCGATCTTCGTTTCGGTCGAAAGTTCCTTGACGCGGCGCGCAACCACGACCGGGTCGAATTGACCGCCGGATCGTGGGCGAGCCTGAAGCGCCTTTTGATAATAGTCGCGCGAGAGGGTGGTCTGCTTCAAGTGATCCAGACTGACGGCTAGATTGTAGAGATAGTCGGCGTTGTCTGATTCAAGCCGGTAGGCGTCGAAGTAGGCCTGCTGCGCCTCAACCCAGCGACGTTCAGACGCGTACATATTTCCAAGTGAAAAACGCAACGATGCCGTGTCAGGATGCAGGCCAACCAGCGTGCGCAGCTCCGTTTCCAGTGACGCCGATCGCGCGCTACTCACGGCCAACAGCCCGGCGACGGCCGCACCATTGCGCGGGTCGATCACCAGCACCTGCCGATAACTGCGCGCCGCCGCTGCCATTTCGCCGCCTCGCGCCAATACGGTGGCGAGCCCAAGATGCGCGTCGGGATTCAGTGGCTCTGCCGACACCAATTTCGTGTAGAGCGTCTTTGCGCGGGCGTAATCCGCTGTCTTGAGCGCCTCATAGGCCTGCACCAGATCCGCATTGACGGACGGTATTTCGATCGTCTTCGCAAGCTGCAATTTAACCGGCAACTCTTTCGCGGCCGCGGCATCTTTCAACGATTTCGCCAACGCCTCACGCTCGGTGAGCCGCGGTCCGGTATCGACGGAGACCCGCGCGGGAAGTTTCGGCAACGGTGCCAATTCCGCCGGCGGGGGTAGCAACGGCGGCAACGGGGCTTCGACCGGTAATTCAGGTTTAGGCGGCGCGGCGGCTTCCGGCGGACGAGGCACTTGGCCCGTTCCCGGTGTCGCTGCGGGTAGAGGCGTGACGGGTCGAACGGCGACATTGGCCGCACCGGGACGCGAAACGCGGGCAACTTCGTTCCAGACATACCAGCCACCGCCGCCGATTGCAAACAGGGCAACGGCGATGACCGGAAGCAGCCATGCCTTTTTGCTCCCGGGTTCGGCGGCAAGTGTCTGCTTGGCGACAAACACGTTGCGCGCCACATCCCGCGATTGCACCGCCTCAACGCTGGTGCCAGCGTGGGCCGCCTTAACGGAAGCCGCTTGCGCCGCCACGGAAACGGGCGCGCGCGCATTCGGTCGCGCGGTAGTACCCGCTTTGGCGTCCGCGAAGTCCAGCAGGCTTAGCTCGGCGGCAGTCGGGGAACTCTCTCGGGGAGGTGCCGCCGGTTTAGCGGGAGGCGAGTCGGGATGTGCGGCGCTAGGCCTCGCTTTTGACGGAATGACTTCCTTGTAGTCTTCGAGTCTGAAATCGGCGGGTTCCGGCTTGGGCTGCGATTCGACGCGTACCGAAACCGGCGGCTCGATGGCTAGCGCGGGTTTGGTTTCCGGTAACAAAACCTCCGGCGCGGACTCGACAGACAGTTTGGCGCGTTTTGCCTCCTCGGCACGTTTAAGTGCATCGAGCAGCAAGCTCATGGCGCTTTCCTTGGCTCCCCTTCAGGAAC
>JANPBQ010000223.1:0-8319 GCA_031430555.1 Betaproteobacteria bacterium | reverse complement strand
GCCGCCATAACGATAGCGCTTTCCCTGCGCGTCGGTGGTGTTGGGTGTCCACACCGGATCGAAACCTTCGAGCCAGCCATACGGACCGTAGTCGATCGTGAGTCCGAGTATCGACATGTTGTCGGTATTCATCACGCCATGTACGAAGCCGACACGCATCCAATGCGCGGCCATGATGGCGGTGCGCCGGCATATTTCCTCGAACCATTGCGCATAGGATTCGGGCGTCGGCGCGGCGGCCGAAATCAAAGCGGGAAAGTGCGTGCCAATCGTGTAATCGGCCAAACGTTGCAGCAAATCGAACTCTTCGTTCGCGGCAAGAATTTCAAAATTGCCGAAGCGGATGAAACTCGGCGCGACACGACAGACCACGGCACCCGGCTCGGCTTGCGGATGTCCGTCGTAAAACATGTCACGCACCACTGATTCGCCGGTGCCGACGAGACTCAACGCGCGTGTGGTCGGCACGCCGAGCGCATGCATCGCTTCCGAGCACATGAATTCACGAACCGATGAACGCAACACGGCGCGGCCATCGGCGGTGCGGGAATACGGCGTCGGCCCCGCGCCTTTCAACTGCATTTCGCGGCGCGCGCCGTCGGGGCAAATCAATTCTGCCAGCGTGATGGCGCGGCCATCGCCAAGCTGCCCCGCCCAGTTGCCGAATTGATGGCCGCCGTAGCGCGCGGCATATGGCGCCATGCCCGGCAACACGCGTGAACCACCCAATACCTCCGCCGCAATGCCCGTCACGGATGCCGGACGCGCGATGCCGAGCAACTCGCCCACGTCGTCGGACCAGGCAAGCAGCGACGGCGCGCGCGTCGGTGTCGGCTCGACACGGGTGAAATGTGCGCGGCGAACTTGACGTGGAATATTCTCGGTGTTGGGATCTTCCGCAAGTGCGCGGACGAAAGAATTGTCGAAGTTGATTTCGCTCAAATCGCGCGAATCCAGTCGCACGGGTGGCGCATCCGCGGATGGATTCATCGTCCTAATATTGTTCAAAACAAGCCCCGTCATTCCCGCGAACGCGGGAATCCAGCGGCGTTGGTCGCACGATATTGGATTGCCAATTGCGCGGGAACGACGGCGACGCGGGCTGTACGCACTGGCACTTAAACTCCAGTCGACCGGGCAATCATGTCGGCCGCTTTTTCCGCAATCATGATTACCGGCGCATTGGTATTTCCGCCGACCACACTCGGCATGATCGATGCATCGACCACCCGCAACCGCTCGATGCCATGCACACGAAGCTCGCTATCCACCACATCGCCGGACGCGTTGCCCATGCGGCAACTTCCCACCGGATGATAAATCGTGTCGGCCTGGCCGCGAATAAAGGCTTCGATTTCCGCATCCGTCTGCGCAATGACCGAGCGATTCAATTCGCGCGCACCGTATTGCGCCAACGCTGGTTGGCTGAGAATGTGCCGCGTCAATTTGAAACCGCGCACCAGACGCGCCACATCGTCCGGGTCGGCCAGAAAATTCGGGTCGATCAACGGTGCCGCGAACGGATCTGCACTCGCCAAGGTCACCGTGCCGCGGCTCAACGGACGTAGCAGGCAAACGTGGCAGGAAAAGCCATGCCCAAAGGTCGGCTTGCGGCCATGATCGACCAGCTTGCCGATCACAAAATGCAATTGCAAATCCGGGATCGCCTCCTCAGCGCGGCTCTTGATGAAACCGCCCGCCTCGGCAAAATTAGTGGTCAATACGCCGCGACGAAGATTCCGCCACTCGAAAATGCCCTTCAGCACATGCCAAATCCCGGCAGGCGAAACACCGAACAAATCCTTCAAATGCGGCGCGTCATACACCATCACGGTATCGATATGATCGTGGAACCCTGCCCCCACGCCGGCGAGATCGTGCACCACCGCAATGCCGTGCGACGCAAGCTGTGCAGCAGGCCCGATGCCGGACAACATAAGCAATTGCGGCGATTGCAGCGCGCCCGCGCACAGCAGCACTTCGCGCGACGCTTTCAATCGATGCAATGCGCCGCCGCGACGATATTCGACGCCGACTGCGCGCCGGCCTTCCATCAATATCCGCGTGGTCTGTGCGCCGGTGATGATCTGTAGATTTGGTCGCGAGAGATTCGGCGTGAGGTAGGCCTTGGCCGCGCTGAAACGCTCGCCATTCTTGTGCGTGACTTGATACATGCCCACGCCTTCCTGCTCGGCACCGTTGAAATCGCGATTCACCGGGAAGCCCGCCTCGGCGCCAGCCTCAATGAATTTCGGCCCGAAGACATTGGGGCTCACCAGATCCATCACGTTCAATGGTCCGCCGCTGCCATGAAAATCATCCGCCCCGCGCTCATTGTGTTCGGCGCGCTTGAAATACGGCAACACGTCGTCATATGACCAACCGGTATTGCCCAGCGAGGCCCAGTGATCGTAATCGGCGCGATGCCCGCGCGCGTAGACCATCGCGTTCACCGAGCTAGACCCACCCAGCACTTTGCCGCGTGGCTGGTAGCCGATTCGGCCATTGAGGCCCTTTTGCGGCACGGTATTGAACGCCCAATTGACGTGGCCGATTTGGGCCATCAAGGCAATACCCGCCGGACAGTGTATCAGCACGCTTTTGTCGGCGGGCCCGGCTTCCAGCAGGGTGACTTTGTTGGTGGGATTCTCGCTCAAGCGCGCGGCCAGCACACAACCGGCGGAGCCGGCACCGATGATGATGTAGTCTGTCATGCGGGGATTGTAAGGCACCTATGAGCGTTCAAAAAATGCGGTGATTTTTGCAACTCTGCGTGCGACGCGCCACGGATTGCCCTCCCGGGTACTTCTATTTACCTCAAATCTCTGTCTCCCCGGCCCCCGATTAAAACAATCGAGGGCAGGCTGCGGCCGGGGCCCAATTTAGTCAATGTGTCAATGGCTTACGAAAATTGGGTACCGGCCTTCGCCGGTACGACAGGGTAAATAGAAGTACCCTGCCATGAAACTCTAATATTGGCGGGCATCTCCAGACACTTTCGCCCGAAAACGCCCGCCAAATGGCGATCTACGTTTTTTGGTACCGCTGGCTGATTCGACCCCGCACTGGCAGGCAGTAGAATGATTTTTCCGCCTCACCAATAAACAGGAAATTTCATGGACTTATCCCGCTTCCCGCGCCGCCGCTATACGCCTTTCGCCACGCCGATCGAATTCCTGCCGCATCTGACGCGCGAACTCGGCGGGCCGGAAATCTACATCAAGCGCGACGACATGCTGGGGCTTTTTCCCGGTGGCAACAAGACGCGCAAACTGGAATTCCTGGTCGCGGACGCGTTGGCCAACGGCGCGGATACCCTCATCACCTGTGGCGCGCCGCAATCGAATCACTGCCGCATCACGCTGGCGGCCGCCGCCAAAGAAGGATTGAAGTGCCGCTTTGTGATTGAGGAGCGTATTCCCGGCAGCTATTCAGACGATGCCAACGGCAATCACTTCATGTTCCGCTTGATGGGCGTGGAGGACATCACGGTGGTGCCGGCGGGCAGCGATTTGTTGGCGGCGATGCAAAAGATCGCCCACGAACTCACCGCGAATGCGCGCAAAGGCTATATCGTGCCCGGCGGTGGATCGAACGCGATCGGCGCACTCGGCTATGTGGCCTGCGTGCAGGAAATACTGGCGCAATGCTTTGAGCAATCCGTTTCCTTCGACCACATCGTCGTCGGCTCAGGAAGTTCCGGCACGCATGCCGGCATGGTGACGGGGCTTTATGGATTCAACGTAAATATTCCGGTGATGGGTATCAGCGTGAGCCGTGACCCGCAGGATCAGGAACCCCTCGTCTATCGCGAAGTACAGGCAACCGCGAAACTGCTGGATTTGCGCGGCGATGTCCCGCGTGAACTCATCGTCGTTGACGGCGGCTACTGGCGGCCAAAATATTCGTTACCCAATCAACGCATGATTGAAGCCGTACAAATGCTGGCGCGTCTCGAAGGCATTCCGCTTGATCCCACCTATACCGGAAAAATCATGGCGGGCTTGATCGGCCGGGTGCGGCAGGGCGATTACAAGAAGGGTGAGAAGGTGCTTTTCATGCACACGGGCGGACTGCCTTCCCTATTCGCGGAGGCCGAGGTGTTGCGGGGACATACACAGGTGATCGACGCATGAACATCGTGGAAGCTTTTGACCGCGATCGTGTCTCCGTCAGGGTTTCCGACGAGTTACCCGCATTCCCGGGCGAGCGACGCCCGGTACCGACAAGCGGCCTTGAAAGCGTGATGCCGCCTGACGACGCCATAGTGCGCAATCATTGACGTCATCACCAACGCGATTTTGAATCGCCGTGCGGCACTGGTATTGTTGCGCGATGACTCCCAAAATTGCCTTTAACCCACCGAAGGGACTCGCACGTGTATATCAATGGCGACGCGTCAAGGTCGTATTGATCGTTTGCGGCGTGCTTGCGTTCCTGTTCTCGTTTGGGTGGAAAGCGCCCTACTCGTTCCTGATTGGCCGCCTCCTGTTCGCGGGCCTGCTCACGCTCAGCGCATTCGGGCTTTTCGAGACCTGGCCGCGACGCTTGCCCTCGTGGATGGCGCGATGGGTATTGCAGATCATCGGCGTTGCCATCGCCGTGCCGATCGCAATGTTGATCGGCTACGGCGTTACCAATATCGGTCTTGATCCGCCGTGGTGGCGCGACAATGATCGTCTGAGTGGCTTTGGCACATTTACCTTTCTTGGCATGTTGATGGCACCGTGGATCGCGGTCACCGCGCTGCTCAAACAAATCCGCGACGACGCGCACAAACAGGCATTGACTTTCGAACTCGAACGCAGCCAGTACGCACGCAATGCACTCGATGCACGTCTCAAGCTGCTACAGGCGCAAGTCGCGCCGCATTTCCTGTTCAACACACTGGCAAACGTGCGCGAACTCGTGAGCACCGGCTCGCCGCGCGCCGCACCGGTGCTGGAAAGCCTGATTGCGTATTTGCGTGCGGCGGTACCGCGCCTCGATCAGCCCGCCAGCACCATTGGGCAAGAGCTTGAGTTGGTGCAGGCGTACCTCACCGTCATGCAGATGCGCATGCCGGATCGTCTGCAATTCGCCATTGACGCCGGCGATGACGCGCGTGCAATGAAATGCCCTCCGATGACGCTATTGACGCTGGTGGAGAACGCGATGCGCCACGGCATCGATCCGAGCGAAGAAGGCGGACGCATCGATGTGCGGGTGCGCGTTGTCGATGGCCGTGGCCGGGCCGACGTCTCCGATACCGGCATGGGCCTCGCGCACGGCAGCGAAGGACTGGGCACCGGGCTCGCCAATCTGCGCGAGCGCTTGCAACTCGCATTTGGCGGCGATGCGCGCGTCAGCCTGATCGAAGTCGCGCCGCACGGCGTGAGGGCCGAAATCGATTTTCCGGTACAAAGTATTTCGTCATGAGTACCGCCACGAATTCGCCCGCCAACACGCGCCGGCCCACCGCGATGATCGCCGACGATGAGCCGCTGCTGCGCGAATCGCTCACTCGCCTGCTTGCGCAGACGTGGCCCGAGTTGGACGTGGTCGCGCAGCTACGCAATGGCCGCGCGGCGGTCGAGAGTTTTGAAGCGCTTCGCCCCGACATTTGTTTTCTCGATGTGCATATGCCGGGCTTGTCCGGCATCGAAGCGGCGCGCTTCATCGGCCGTCGCGCGCATGTCGTCTTCGTCACCGCGTACGATCAATATGCGGTGCAGGCATTCGATCAGGGCGCGCTCGATTACCTCGTGAAGCCGGTGGAACTGGCGCGGTTGATGGATACCGTGGCGCGCCTCAAGACGCGGCTGCGCGCGATGCCGGAAATACCGGACACCGCCGCCCTGCTCGATCAGCTGGCGGCCCGCGTATACAAACAGAAAGCCCCCGCCTCGCTGCGCTGGCTGCGGGTATCGGTGGGGCAATCGCTGCGCATGGTGGCGTCGGATGAAATCGATTTCCTGCGCTCGGAAGACAAATACACCCTCGTCGCATGGCACGACCCGGCCGGGCAAGTCGCTGAGGGGCTGGTGCGCACGCCATTGAAGGAACTCATCAACCAGCTCGACCCTGAGCAATTCGTACAAGTGCATCGATCGGTCGTGGTCAACCTGCGCGCCATCAAGCAGGTGCTGCGCGGGCACAACGAGACCGCGAACATCCACCTGAAATACCGCACGGATATTTTGCCGGTAAGCCGCACGTTTCTGCATCATTTCCGGATGATGTAAATCAGCGGGCTCGTTGGTGAGTTATCGGTGGCTACCGTGACTCATCCGTCTTGACCGTGGCTCGTCACATTGGTCTTGCTCCCTTCGCCGCCGGACGACTATGTTGCCGACATATCGAAACCGGAGCACATCATGTCGACAATATTGAAATACTGGTTTGGGATCGCGATCGCCGTTTGCACATTCACGATGCCGCCGGCGCACGCAGCCGAGGGCATCAACGGCAATCTGGTCAGCGTTCAGTGGCTTGAGAAAAATCTCAAGCGCGGTGATCTGCTGTTGCTCGATGCCTCGCCCGCGCAACTGTATGCAATGCAGCATATCGCCGGTGCGACGAATGTGGATGTCTTCAGTTTCGGTGGCCGCGAGACACTCGCCGCTGAAATGGAAAAGCGCATTCAATCCTGGGGCGTGAGCAAGGGCAAAAGGATCGTCATCTACGATCAGGGTGCTAGCTACATGGCAACCAGCCTGTTCTTCGATCTCTACTATCACGGCGTTCCGCAAAAAGACGTGTACGTACTCGACGGCGGCATCGCAAAGTGGAAAGCGAGCGGCGGTGCGGTAACCAAAGATCCCACCCCCACGCCGAAGCCTGGAAACTTTCGGGTAACAAAGTTGAAGGAAGACATTCGTGTGAGGCTACCGGAATTTCTCCAAGCCTCCGGCGACCCGGCGAAAAACGCGCTGGTGGAAGCGCTCGAACCTGAGCAACACTATGGTGCCGCCAGGTTCTTCGACCGGGCCGGCCACATTCCCAATGCGATCCTCGCCCCCAGCGAAGATTTTTTCAACGTCGACAAGACCTTCAAATCGCCTGAGGAAATCAAACGCATGATCGGCTACCTCGGCATCAAACCGGAGCAACAAATCTATAGCCACTGCGGAGGCGGCATCGCGGCGAGCGTGCCGTTCTTCGCGATGAAAATGATGCTGAATTACCCCAACGTCAAACTCTACAAAGAATCGCAGCTGGAGTGGCTGCGCGACGACCGTGGACTGCCATTCTGGACCTACGCCGCGCCGAACATGATGCGTGAAAAAGGCTGGGTGAATGGCTGGGGCGGCGCAATGCTGCGAAATTTCGGCGTCGCCAAAATGAGCGTGATCGATGTGCGCTCCGCCGACGCCTACAAACTGGGACATGTGCCTTATGCGGTCAACATACCCGCCGACATTTTCAAAACCCACCTCGCGACACCCGCGAAGCTGGCCGAACTACTGGGTGCCGCCGGCGTAGACATCACGCACGAAGCCGTGATTGTTTCCGAGGGCGGATTGAATGCGAACGCCGCGTTTGCGCATATGGCACTGCAAACAATGGGACAAAAGAGAGTCTCGGTTCTGCTGGATTCGGTCGATGAATGGCAACTGGGTGGTTTCGTACTTACCAAAGACGCAACCACCGTCGGACCGCGAAAATCACCGAAGGACATGGCCGTCCCGGCAACAACTTACACCACCAATATTCGCGCCGGCATCATCACGCGGGACGCAACCCGCACGCAAGGTGCTTATCCGAAAGTCTATCTTGCGTCGGGCAAACTACCGCCCACGAAAGCACCTGACGGCAAAGTCATTCACGTGCCCTACTCCGACCTGGTGAACCCCGATGGTGCGCCAAAAGCCGCGAAGGAGATCTGGAGCATTCTCGTCAAAGCGGGATTGCCGCGATATGCCGAAATCATTTGCGTGGCCGATGAACCGGGTGATGCCGCGGCCAATTATTTTCTGCTGAAGCTGATGGGGTATCCGGATGTGAAGGTATTGATGGTGTGATCGTATGATTACGTGCTTTCCTTGATCGGCACCAACGCGTGAACCTTCATTTCTATTTTTTCGCGTGCCGCAATCAGATCCACCACGACACGCGCGACGACTTCCAAGACGCTCTCGTATTCGGCCCGGTTTCGCATCTCATGGCATTTCGCCCGCACACGCCACACCTCCGGGCCTAGTGTCGTGACACAGAAGTAGCGATACAAATGAAACGGATGGATTTTTTCGCAGGGCAAGGCGCGAGGAGGCGACCCCGGCCTACTACATGCCGGGGCAGGCTGCGCACCGCTATGGCAACGACGAGCAACGCTGCCAT
>JANPBQ010000222.1:0-13027 GCA_031430555.1 Betaproteobacteria bacterium | reverse complement strand
GGTATCCAATCCGCGCATATCAGACTGATCAATCGTCGTCCCGCCGCCCGCTCTGCGTTCAGCACATGGCTTCAACAAGACCAACAGGAAAAGATCAACCAAATCAGCTACATTTGACAGGTCAATACATATCAGTGTTTTCTTGTATTTGATCCGTATTTATCCGCCTTTATCCGTGGCAAAAAAGAGCCGTAAAACGATCCCCATGACCTATCTCCCCATTTGTACACTCGACGACATTCCCACCCTCGGCGCGCGACGCTTCAAGCGTGACGACGGCAAAGTGATCGCAATTTTTCGCAATGCGGAAGACAAGGTGTTCGCGCTGCAAGACAAGTGCCCGCACAAAGGCGGCCCGCTGTCGCAAGGCATCGTGTTCGGCGAATCGGTGGCGTGCCCGTTGCACAACTGGTGCATCAGTCTCAACGATGGCTGTGCGGCCTTGCCGGATGTGGGTGTGGTGGAAAAATTTTCGGTGCGTGTTGACGCGGCCAACATCGAGCTTGATCCGTGGTCGGGGGAGATGGCAGTAATGAGTCTCGCGGCGGAGTAAACATGGATCTGATATTGACCACCGCAAATCCCCCCGCTCGCCGCGAAACGGCTTACGGGGCTCGGACGGAGCCTCGCCCGCTCGCAGGGCGCACGAGCACGCAAGTGCTCGCACGAATTCCCCTGCGATCCCCCCTTTGAAAAGGGGGCGGACATGAGCGCAGCGAATGCCGGGGGATTTGCGGTGGTTGAGTCACCCATGACGCCGCCAACCGAAACCAAATCCACCTGCTGCTACTGCGGCACCGGCTGCGGCGTCATCATCGAAAGCAGTGGCGACACGATCACCGGCGTGCGCGGCGATCCGGATCACCCGGCCAACTTCGGCAAGCTCTGCACCAAGGGTTCCACGTTGGCGCTCACGATGTCGCCCTCGGCCATGACCGGTCGCGCCCTCCACCCCGAAATGCGCACGACGCGTGACCAGCCGCGAACAAGGAATGATTGGGATACCACCCTCGATCACCTCGCCGACCGCTTCGCCGCCACCATCCGCACACACGGCCCCGAAAGCGTCGGCTTCTACGTCTCCGGGCAATTGTTGACCGAGGATTATTACGTCTTCAACAAGCTCGCCAAAGGGTTGATCGGCACCAACAACATCGACACCAATTCACGGCTCTGCATGTCGTCCGCCGTCACCGGTTACCAGAAAACGCTCGGTGCCGATGCGCCCCCGTGCAGCTATGAAGACTTGGATCATGCGACTTGCGTTTTTATCGCGGGCTCCAATGCGGCGTTCGCGCATCCGATCCTGTTCCGGCGGCTGGAAGCGGCGAAGGAAAAAAACCCCGCGATGAAAATCATCGTGGTCGATCCGCGCAAAACCGAGACCGCCGCCTTCGCCGACTTGCATCTGCAAATCCTCCCCGGCACCGATGTCGCGTTGTTCCACGCGATGCTGCATGTGATGTTGTGGGAGGAATGGATCGACCGCAAATACATCGCCGCGCACACCGAAAATTTTGACGCGTTGCGCACCATCGTGCGCGACATGAGCGCCGCCTTCGCCGCTGAAATCTGCGGCATCAAATCGGACGATATTTTTACCGCCGCCAAGTGGTTCGCCGAGTCGCCCGCGACACTTTCGCTTTATTGTCAGGGTCTCAATCAATCGACCAGCGGCACCGCCAAGAATGCGTCACTTATCAATCTGCATTTGGCCACGGGGCAAATCGGCAAGCCAGGCGCGGGCCCGTTCAGCCTGACCGGCCAGCCCAACGCGATGGGCGGGCGCGAAGTCGGCGGCATGGCGACAACGCTCGCCGCGCACCGCGATATCGCGAACCCGATGCACCGCGCGGAAGTCGAAGCACTATGGGGGATCGAGCGCATCTCACCCGAGCGCGGCAAGACGGCGGTGGAAATGTTCGATGCCGCGAAGACCGGTGAGATCAAACTGCTGTGGATCGCCTGCACCAATCCCGCGCAATCGTTGCCCGATTTGCCGCAAGTCACCGCCGCATTGCAGAACGCCGAGTTGGTGATATTGCAAGATGCCTATCGCAATACCGAAACCGCCGCCTTCGCTGACGTGTTATTGCCGGCGACCTCCTGGGGAGAAAAAGACGGCACCGTCACCAATTCCGAACGGCGAATTTCCCGCGTGCGCGCGGCGGTGCGAAATCCGGCGGACGCGCGTCACGATTGGGAAATCGTGGTTGATTTCGCGCGGCGGCTGGAAAAGAAATTACGGCCCGGCAAACCGACGCTGTTTGCCTTCGATTCACCCGAAGCGATATGGAACGAACATCGCGAACTCACGCGCGGTCGCGATCTCGATATCACCGGTATGAGTTATGCGATGCTGGAAACAAGCGGCCCGCAACAATGGCCGCTGCCCAAGAGTGCGGCGACGGGAAAAGCCCGCCTGTATGAAGATGGCGTATTTCCCACCGCATCGGGCCGCGCGCGATTTTTCGCCGAGCGCTACAAAGCCTGCGCGGAAAAAACCGATACGCGTTTTCCGCTGGCGCTCACCACCGGGCGGCTGCGCGATCAGTGGCACGCGATGAGCCGCACCGGCAGCGTGGCGCGATTGTTTGGCCACGCACCCGAGCCGCGCCTCGGCGTGAGCCCTGGCGACTTGGCGAGGCGCGGATTGAAGGACGGTGAACTCGCCAAAATCGCCTCGAAGCGCGGGGCGATTTACGCGCTGATTGAAGCCACCGACACGCTGCGCTCGGGGCAGGTGTATTTGCCGATGCATTGGGGAAAACGATTCCTGGGCGGCAAAGACAGCGACGGCGTCAACACCCTGACCCAGCCGGCTTTCGACCCGTACTCGCGCCAGCCGGAACTGAAACACGCCGCCGTGAAAATCACCGCCGCCGATTTGTCGTGGCGTTTGACTGCGTTCGCGGCACGCGATGGCGACGAGAACGCGTTGCTCGACCGATTGCAGCCCTTGCAAAGCGAGGTCGCCTTTTTCAGCGCCGTGCCGATCGGCCGCGAGCGGCCCGGCGTGCTGCTGCGTGCCGCACATCACGGCGCGCCGCCGGCCGCGTGGCTCGAATCATTGGATCAACTGCTCGGCCTCGATGGCGAAATGACGATGCGCTATGAAGACGCGCGACGCGCCAGTTCACGCCGTGTGATGATCGAATCAAACGCGTTGCGCGCGGTGCGATTGTGCGGCGACGAGGGCGCGATTGAATCCGGCGAGTGGCTGCGCGATTGGTTGATCGCGGAACGTCCGGTGGCGGAGATTCGCCGCTTGCTGCTCTCACCGGCCACCCACGCGCCGAGCGGATTTGTATTGGCCGGGCGCGTGGTGTGCCAATGTTTCAACGTGAGCGAAGACGAAATCACCGCCGCGCTGGGCGATATCGGCGGCGACGCGAAAACGCGATTTGCGGCGTTGCAATCACAACTCAAATGCGGATCCAATTGCGGATCGTGCCTGCCGGAATTGCGGCAGATGATTGATCGCACGGCACCGCTGGAACGCAAGGTTGCCGCATGAGTGCCGCAATACAGGCGGGCAAAGTATTTCTGGTCGGCGCCGGTCCGGGCGATCCCGAATTACTCACCCTAAAAGCGGTAAAAGCAATCCGCGCGGCGGATGTATTGCTGGTCGATGATCTGGTGCACGACGATGTTCTCGCGTTTGCGCCAGCGAGTGCGCGCATCATCTATGTTGGCAAGCGCGGCGGCTGCAAATCGACGCCGCAGGAATTCATTGAGCGCCTGATGATCGCCGAAGCGAAACAGGGTCGCGTGGTGGTGCGATTGAAGGGCGGCGATCCGTTCATGTTCGGTCGCGGCGGCGAGGAATGCGAAGCGCTGCGTGACGCCGGCATCGCGTGCGAAATCGTCAACGGCATCACCGCAGGCATGGCCGCACCCGCCTCAGTCGGCATCCCGCTTACGCATCGCGATATTTGCCACGGCGCGATTTTTGTCACGGGACACGCAGGCGAAGATGTCAAGACCGCGCCCAACTGGCGCGCACTCGCCGCGACTGGCCTGCCGCTGGTAATTTATATGGGCGTCGCTCGTTGCGAATCGATTCAACGTGATTTGCTTGATGCCGGCATGCGTGGGTCGATGCCGATCGCCATTGTTCAGAACGCGACGCGCAGCGATCAGCGATCGATCGTGACGACACTTCGCGATCTGGTCGAAGACATCCGCGCGTCGGCCATCGGCAGCCCTGCGATCATGGTGGTGGGGGAGACCGTGCGTTATGCGCAAAGTGAATACACCAGCATTGGTGGGGAGCTTGGGACACAAATGGCCGGAAAGGCGCGCCAGATATAGAGTTTGAATTTCAAATCCAGCATCTCAGTGTTTACCTGTCATCCTGAGCGTAGCGAAGGATCTCGTTAATGCCACGAAGTCCTTCGCTACCATCAGGACAACACTACCGCGCACGTCGTCAACTTTTTGCAAAGGCCCGCGAAATCAACTTCGCCTGCGGCACCGACACCGCCAACGTCCCAAAATTGCGTGCAGAACCAACTCCAATGTTAAAAACTCATTTATTGCCCTTCGACAAAACGGATCGAGCTTGCGATCCTCAAGAGTTCGTCAGGTGCAACGCAATCTCCTTTCTTGCAATGCACGTCAAGTTCATTGATCCGGTCATTCCATATCCACAGTAGCGTCCACGACGCGGCAGCGTCCATGCTTTGTGATCGCACCATAGTGCCTAGTCTTCCGCTAACAGTCACGTTCATTCGTTCTTTGATGAAGAAAGAGGATCCAGAGGAAACGTCACGCTCCTGCAATGTATAGATATTGTCATATTGATCTAGGTACACCCTCATTGCGGTTGTCCAAGGACGCTGTGAGGTAACTCCCGACGGCAATAGACCGAGAAAACTCATTTTGTCGAGAATTGAGCTTCGTACATCCGAAAGTGCAAATGAAAAATCTTGATCAGTGACTCCTTTTGAACGAGCCTTTGCTGATTCAACTATTGCTTTGCCAATCCTTTGCGATGCGTCATTCGGCTCGCTCCCCAAATCCCAGTACTCCAACATGCTGGAGCCGGAGGCGGCTGTAGCATATTCTTTGGCCACAGTCGCTTTGAAAGCGCCCTTTTTTCCCTTTAGTCCTTGCTCAAAGCCACCGCGCATTGACGGCGGAATATCCTGAATTGACTTGATAATTACGCCACCGCCTTCAGGGGGTAATAGCAACATCGGATTCGGCAAGTTTGTTGACGCAGACAAAACAGTTGATTGTATTGGCGCCTGAGTCTGCTGTGACAAGACAATACAACTTGCGCCAATTTGAAGCGCCAAGAAGACAGTTCTAAAAATTGTCATATGAATGGTCTTTCCATCGCAAATCCCCAGTGAGTAAAATTGCAATTCGTCGCAGTTGTTGGAATGATCGACGCGGTTTCAAGTGTTCTCGGATTGTGATAGAAATGATATCCCTTTATCTTGAAACCCCTTGGCAGGACTGGGAAAAATCCGTACCCAAAATAACGGCTTACATCAACAAAGAATCGGTCTGTATACCCAGGTTGATGAGTTCCTGCACGTGCACGAAATAGAAAAGTCTTTACCCAAGGACCAAGTTGGCCCATCGAATCCGGTACGGGCAGGTCTGTCGTCTTCGGATCTGAGGTCCAGCTAGAATCCCACTGGTTGTAGAATGCCCATCGAAGCTGGCCTCCCGGATACAAGTTGCCGTTGCCGTCGACATCGGAAAGTGCCCAAGTGTGCGCGGTAGCCCACAAGTAATAGCGGCCGGGCAACTCTACGGTTTGGAATGTGTCTAAGAAATAATCAGTTGTGAATGACTCAAGAGACCAATAGCGGCTTTCAAATTCAGGGTTCTGTTGGAAGAGCGGTCCATAGTAGGATGCAAATGCAGGCAACTCCGCTTTAGTCATGGCTCGCGTGATTACGATTTGCGGAGAAAGCATCGTCAAATTAAAAGTGGGCGGTATCGTAGAGTGCTGACAAGCCCGAGAGACCGCTCCCAATGCGATTACCTGAATTGGAGCTAATGAAAGTAGTGCGGCTAGCGCAATTAGAACAATTCGCTCATTTTTCATTTTGTTGTCCTGACTAAAAATCAGCAAATGGTGCTGGCGATGGAATTGATGGCGGAAACCCTGGACGCAGCCCTGGCGGCAATAGTCTGGTTATCACAGGTTCCGGCGGTGTCGCCGTAACGCAGGTTCCTCCAGACAGACATCCGATCTGAATTGTCGCAAGGGTCGAGGGGTCCCCAAACAATTGGACGTTTTCTTGCATCATTGACCATTGCATTGTGTAGTTTCCTACGACGCTTGGGGCGGTCACGTCAAACACAAAAGTTGCAATGCTTCCCGGTGGAATGGACACAGTTGGAAGTGAAACTTTTGAAATTCCCCAAATTGAGTTGAAATTTGGGTTGGTCGACGTCAATGCATAGTTGTCTGCTATTGTCCATGGGACACTGCCAATGTTTTTGTACATAACGGTAACGCGATACACAGTACCAATAGTCATTTGAAGCGAAACGACCATCGACAAGAATTCTGCCTTGACAGGCGCATTCGGCAATGTGACTGTGATCGGCGAATTTCCAATCAGTACGTCATTGGGCACGGCATTCATTATCAAATGAATATCGGCGGTCACATAGAATCGTCGGGGCTGACCGTCACGGTATCTATCCGGCCATCGAAACGTAAAATAACGGCTGCCATTTCCGCCGCAGAGTTGCGCGACGGTTGCGTTACCTACTTGATCAGCCTTTGGATTTCCGATCATCGGACCGGCAATTGATCCTTCGTGAACGCGTATCGGAATCGCAGGCGACCCAAAGAAACACGCCCAGCCCTTCAGCTCTGCGCCGTTTACTGGTGCGAGTGTCTGCGAGTTGTAGGAATCCACCCAGCCCGTCACTGTATTGGTCGTCGCGCGTAAAACCTGCAACTGTGAACTTGTTGCGTCAGGGAACCCCGGATTAACGACGGCTACATTGAATTTGGGCGATTCAACATTCAACGCATTTCGCAAATTCGGATCGGTAAGCGTTATCTCAACGACACTCGCTTCGCCATTTGTAGTGCGGAGTGTGGGGTAAAGCGTTCCAATGTAGGTACTGCCTTGCCACATATCGACTCTGGAATTCGCTGCGAAATTGAAACCTGTGAGGCGAATGCAGTATCTATCGGCGCAACTTGCTGTAAACGTCGCTGCCTGAACCAACGCCGGGGCGTTAGGGTTTGGTACAACATTTACCGCAATTGCAATCGAATTTGAACACCCTTGTGAGTTGCAGCCCACGCCTTGGAAAATGAATTGCCCGATTAAGTTGGTTGGGCCAGCCGTGACCGGCTGCGTGGATTGCGATATCGGCGGCTGGCCCGGAGGCCCACCCTGATAAACATAAGATGTGACCGTGCCGCTACAACTTAGGGTAAGTGTTGTTGTCTGTCCAGGGTAAATGGTTGCGGGGCTTGCGAAACCACTGCTACACGTTGGCACCGCTGCCGTTGCCTGGGTATACACGTAACCCGCCACACCGTCATTCGACCAACCCTGCGCGACAAAACTATCTCGTTCATATGACGAAAGCGTGAAGCTGTGAACCAAGTCACCATTCGTAGGGTTCCACGAGCTGACCCGATACATCGGACTCGTCTCCGCCGCCTGGTAGGGATAAATAAAGCATGCATTGCCCTCAAAACCCCAGCCGAGTGACGCGACGAAATCGGCATCAGATTGTTGAATTGTGTAGAAGTGGTCGGTTTCAGGCGGCCCCTTGTAAAAGCGCTTCAGCGGCAAAGTATTCGATTCCTGAGCCTCTTCGCAAAATGCCAACGTGCCCAAATTTTGATAGCCGTAGCTAACGGCAAGGTCTCTGTCGCCAGCCGACGTTGTATAAAAATAGTCGTTGTAGTAAACGCTATACGTGGCGTAAAGCGGCACGCGCGCCGCGAACACGTTGATTGAAAATGCCAAGCCCACCAACACGACAAGAATATCGCGCAGCCTCATTGGAACCCCTTGCGTACCTTGTTGAATTGCGAAATAAATTTCGATAATTCCAAGGAAGTCTTTTCGGCGACTCAATGATTCGATAACTCAAGTCAACCTGCGCAAGATCCGTTTCCGCCAACTTCCCGACCACGAAATTAAGCCCGATTCATGCGCGTCGCAATACTCCGAGCGGAGTATGCCGCCAAGTTAGCGCCCGCTCTCCGCCAATGCATGCCGGTCTTTCAGGCCCGTTTTTCTGAGCATGTGTTGAATCTGGGTCTTGACCGTGGACTGGCTTTTTTCCAAAACATGGGCGATCACCCAATTGGATTTGCCTTCGCCCAGCCAATAGATGATTTCTTTTTCCGCGTCGGTGAACGCATATTTTTCCTTTAACGCGGGTATCGGCTTTGGCACGGCGGGCCCGTTCAACTCGGTGGCCTCAATGCGCTGCCACATCGCCGGCAATGCAGGTGTGATGAACTTGTCGAGCAGGTTGATGGCACCCTCAAAGTTTCTCGGAATATTGAAAAGCGCAATAAAGCACATGCGGTTGCCGGGGCCATGGGT
The DNA here is from genome assembly GCA_031430555.1 of Betaproteobacteria bacterium. Taxonomy (GTDB): domain Bacteria; phylum Pseudomonadota; class Gammaproteobacteria; order Burkholderiales; family Usitatibacteraceae; genus UKL13-2. The sequence continues at coordinate 4,472 of JANPBQ010000222.1, read as the reverse complement.
GGTCGCATCGAACAGACCGTTTACGAGCCGGTGCAATTTGAAACTCTCGTGCCAGTCGCGTTCGGTTATCGTGCAGTATTTTTCGGGTAGTACTATTTTTGCTCCATGCGATCGGAGCCAACTCACCATTACCGGGCACTGCGCGAATTCGGTATTTTTGTGAAACGGAGTGAAATAATCGTTGGGTAAATCCACCGCGTGAGTTCGATCAATGCGAATCAGCGAATAACCTGCCGAACCAAAACCGAGGATGGTTTTTTCGTGGCGGATAATTGCTCTGAGTGGGCCGCGCACCCAAGACGTGAGTGCCGTCAGGTCGTCGACGTTTTCCAGGACGCGCACTGCTTCCTTGATGGCGTAGAGCATCGGGTCGAAGCCCTGCATATAGCGAAAGCCGTTGGCGAGTGGTGGTTGCGCTTCAGCAGGCATGTCGGGGGGGGGGGCAACTCATGAGCGGACATTTTGATTGACTCAAGTCAATAAACGTTGGTGAACAATAATAGTCGAATTCGGCCGCAGCCAAGCCATTTTGTTGTCTCAATTGCATTGGTGGAGATTTTGCCTTTGCGATCAGTAGTCTCCGGAAAGCGCGCCCAATTGGCCCGCACTCGCCGCAACAGGATTGCCGCTGGTGATCTACATGGGGGTGTCGCGAAGTGAATCGATTCAACGCGTTTTGCTCGATGCCGGCATGAGTCCCGCGATGCCGATCGCCGTGATTCAGAACGCGACGCGCAGCGATCAGCGGGCAATCGTGACGACCTTGCGCACCCTTGTTGATGACATCCATACCTCTGCCATCGGCAGCCCAGCGATCATGGTGGTGGGGGAGACGGTGCGCTATGCCGAAATTGAAAACACCAGCGCTGGCGCGGTGTTTGGCGCAAAAATGGTTGGAAAGGCGCGCCGGATATAGAGTTTCGTTCGTGGCAATTCGAAAGGCCGTTGTCGTACCGGCGCAGGCCGGTACCCAAGTTTTGTGAATCTTTGTTGCGCCAAAAAAATTGGGCCCCGGCCTACGCCGGGGCGACAGAAATCCAGGTTTGAGAGATTTATCCTTCAGCTATGCGCCCCTCAACTATCCTGTCATCCTGAGCATCGCGAAGGATCTTGTTGCCGGGTCGAAATCCTCTGCGATGCTCAGGATGACAATATTGTGTAGAAGACGGCGGGGTCAGTTTTCCCCGAGCGCCCGCTCAATCAATTCCGCCTGCGCCACCGACGCCGCCAACGTCCCAAAATTGCGCGCAGAACCAACCCAATGTTAAGAACTCATTTATGAGGCCGATTGCAACTACACGGTGTCATCCTGAGCGCAGCGAAGGATCTCGTTGCATTCCCAAGATCCTTCGCTGTGCTCAGGATGACACGCCACTGTTCTACAGCGGCGCAAGTGACCAGCATTCCACCAACGCACGCGCAATCAACATCGAATGCGGCACCGACGCTAGGATCAATTTAATCTGACCCTATTGACGTGTGCGCCAATATGCAGCGCCAAGAAGACAGTTCTGAAAATTGTCATAGAACATGTCGTTCTGACTAAATTGATCTCTATTGATACATTTCGACTTTTCAATGCCACGCCAGAATCAAGCATCACTCAGCGATAGCCAACAAGCTAATGTCAACTTTATTCGGAAGTTCACGCATGTTTAGTGAAAAGTAAACCGGAATCGTCACGCGCTCGTCCGGCATCAATACCTTTGTGTGCCCTACTCTGTTTTCTCGGTATTCGCCTATTGGCGGAAACCATCCAACAACAACTTTCAAATTTTTTATGCGAAATTTGGTTGGATTTACTACCTCAATATCAATTGCGATTTGTCCAGCCTCGGTGCGGACACGGCGACATTGCGTCAGAAGGGTAGTACCAGCGGTATCAACATTGTGCAGCACGTTTGTGCCGCACAATGATATAGGGCGCCGCCGCAATTCGTCCTTTCGAGGATCGTCAATTGATGGCCCATCCGCGCGTATTGGCGGCAAAGGTGGCGCGCCTTGCGTTTTGTCGCCGCAGAATGCTTTCGGTTGCATTTCCAAGAGAAAAATGCAACAAGCAAGGCAGATAATGCGAACGCGTTTTCTTTGAATCAAATCAAGTTCCATGCAAGTATTAGAGAGGGCAAAAAGCTCGTTTATTGAATACTCCAGCGTGTTTGTTCGTCACGGTCGAACATAATCAATACAATCTGGCCCTATGGATTCAATGAATATGCGAAAGCCTTTATTGGGATCAGGCGAAATCTTCTATTTGAGTGCATTTTTCGATGCCCTCAAAACGTCAAGTGGAATTGCGAAACTACGACGAGTACCAGCCTGAATTTCCGTTAGTAGCGTTTTCGAACCATCAGGCAATTGATCTACTACCAAGAGCTTTCTATCTGGCAAGCGTAACAGGACACCGTCAAATGACATTCCTATGGAAATAGTCAGTTCCCGCGCAACCACGACTGCGCGCAAGTTGGCTTCGGCTCGCACCCTTCCAAATGAATCTGGTTCGGTTCTTGTAATTTCGGACAGCATGTTCGCTTCGCGCTCGTCAAGATAGGAAAGAAAGTCTCTCCGAAGTTGCGCCTCGGCTTGTGGCGCGTCGAAATCTGTCGGCACGCCGATTGAAAGTTGGTCATCCCCAACACTTCTGTGTAGTGCAATGGCGCTCGCGTCAAGGCCCTTCACATACTGGATCACTGGGGCCACTGCCAAACGAAAGGAAAACGAGACCAGTACGTCACTCATGGGTTCTGGATTGGCAACAGAAACTTGGCCATTCGATTGAACTGCCGCCTTGACTGTTGAAGTCGACGAGTCTTTTGCCGACGAAAGTTTCATTTCTCGATCAGTGATAAATCGCAGATTGCCTTGAACAATTCTCTCTCGAAGTAGGGCAACATGTACTTCCTGCGTCGCCACGTACGATGTCGCATCTGTGACAGAAGGCAGCCCGCGTTGCGCGCACGCCATAGTACAGAAAATCGCAAATAGAAAAGAAGCCTTCAACATAAGCGCTAGAGTTTAGGCAACGCTCGATTGACTAATGCTTCGAGCGCCGCCGTCGCCGCCAACGTACCGAAACTGCGCGACGCATGGTCCGCCAAACGCGCATCGCAAAACGCCTCCCCCACACCTTTTCCCGCGCGCAACAGCTGCACCGCCTGCAATCCCACCGCCATCGCTTCCACCAGCGCGCGTGATCGGCATTCGATATCTTCCGTGCGGTCGAGATCGCGAGCGAGTCGCGTGACGTGCCGATCCAACAAAGGTTGCGCGCCCTTCACCAATGCAAATTCCGCGAACAGCGCATCGCGCGTTTCCGGTTCGCGTTTCAACGCGCGCAACACGTCGAGACATTGAATATTGCCGCTGCCTTCCCAGATTGAATTCAACGGTGCCTGCCGATAAAGCCTCGGCAATATTGATTCTTCCACATAGCCCGCGCCACCCAAACACTCCTGTGCCTCGTTGACAAACGGCGGGCAACGTTTGCACACCCAATATTTGCCAATCGCGGTGGCGATTCGCGCGAACGCCGCTTCTTTCGCGTCGCGCGCGGAGGCATCGACCGCGCGCGCGACGCGAAACGTGAACGCGAGGGCCGCTTCGGATTCCAGCGCCAAATCCGCCAGCACGTTTTGCATCAGTGGTTGATCGATCAGCAATTTGCCGAACGCCTTGCGGTGCCGCGCATGATGGATCGCCTGCACCAGCGCCTGACGCATGATCGCCGCCGAGCCGATCATGCAATCCTGGCGCGTCAAGGCGACCATTTCCAGAATGGTGGCGATGCCGCGCCCCTCTTCGCCGATCAGCCACGCCAGCGCGCCGTGAAATTCAACTTCCGAACTCGCGTTGCTCCAGTCGCCGAGCTTCTCTTTCAGGCGCTGGATGCGTACCGCATTAAGTTTGCCGTCCGGACGAAAGCGCGGCAGCAGAAAACACGAGATGCCGCGCTCCGCTTGGGCCAGCACCAGAAATGCATCGCACATGGGTGCCGAAAAAAACCATTTATGCCCGATCAATTCATGCAACGGATTCGCGCCGCCGGATTCAATGGCGTGGGCACGCGTCGTGTTGGCACGCACATCCGAGCCGCCCTGCTTTTCGGTCATGCCCATGCCGACCGTGTTGCCGCGCTTTTCCCAAGCTGGGATCGAGCGCGCGTCGTACACGTTGGCCGTCACGCGCGCGCGCCACCGTTTACCGATCTCAGGTGCCTGCTGAAAAACCGGCACCGAGGCATAGGTCATCGTCATCGGGCAACAAGTGCCTTGATCGGCCTGGCAATGCAGATACATCAACGCCGCGCGCGCGACATGCGCGCCGGGTGTTGCCTGATGTTGCCACGCGAAACCGGCGACGCCATGCGACATGCCCGCGTCCATCAGGCGATGATAGGCCGGGTGAAAATCCACCTGATCGATGCGGTTTCCATAGCGGTCATAGGGTTTGAAGACCGGCTTGTTTTCGTTTGC
>JANPBQ010000221.1:0-10241 GCA_031430555.1 Betaproteobacteria bacterium | reverse complement strand
GTGAAAGAAAAATCGAAGTTGATGGCGTTCCTCAAGGAAATGCAAGGCAAGGCCGAATTCGCGGCGCTCATTCCCGTTAGCGTGAAACAGAAAAAATCTCTGGATGAATTGAAGAAAGTCATCCGCGAATATCTTCCGGTGGCGCCGGCATTATTCGGCCCGGACGACTTCACCGACCGCACCGAACGATTTATGGCGACTGAATTCATCCGTGAAAAAGTCTTCCGTCAATTGGGCGATGAATTGCCCTACGCGACCAATGTGGTGATTGATAAATACGAAGAGCTTGGCAGCCTGCACCGAATTTTCGCCAGCATCATCGTTGAAAAAGCGAGTCAAAAGGCCATCCTGATCGGTGAAAAAGGCGAACGCCTGAAACGCATCGGCACCGACGCCCGAAAGGATATGGAAGCGACCTTCGGCGGCAAGGTGTATCTCGAATTGTTCGTGCGCGTCAAAAAAGGCTGGGCGGACGACGTCGCGCTGGTTCGCCAATACGGGTATGAATGATCGATTGAAGGAGCCAACGCTCGCTAATCGTCCGGCGGCGCAGAAACCCAGCCGGGCAAGTCCGGCGGACGCCGACCGCGCGTTCGTATTGCACACCTATCCCTACCTCGAAACCAGCCTCATCGTCGAGGCCTTTACGGCCACCCACGGGCGGGTGGTGTTGGTCGCGAAAGGTGCCAAACGCCCGCACGCGGCGATGCGCGGAATGCTGAATCCGTTTCAGGCGCTCAGGCTCAATTGGTTTGGCCGATCCGAAATGAAAACGCTGAAGGCGGCCGAGCAGGAGCGAATCCTGCCGCAATTGTCGGGTGCCGGATTAATGTCGGCATTTTATTTGAATGAACTGCTGCTGAAACTCACGCACCGCGAAGACCCGCACGAAGACCTGTTCGACGCTTACGCGGACGCGGTTGCCGCACTCGCCGAAATGCCGTCCGGCAACAAAGGGGTGCGCGTCATTGCCGCGATCCTGCGCCAGTTCGAAGTCAATCTGTTGCGCGAACTCGGCTACGCATTGCAACTCGAGGAAGAAGCCGATTCGCACCGCCCGCTGGATCCCGACGGCACCTATGTCTATCAAACCGAACGCGGGCCGGTCGCCTGTGGGATGGCGATGGAACCTGCGGCTCAATCGTACAATGACGATGGCCTTCGTTTGTCGGGCAAGACGCTGCTCGACATGTCGGCCAACAATTACGTGGATCCCCAGACACAGCTTCAATCGAAACAATTGATGCGCAAAATAATCAATCAGTTGCTGGGCGACAAAGTCCTGCACACGCGCCAACTGATGCGCGACTTGAGGTGACAAGATGACCTTGCTAAGCGTCAATCTCAACAAAGTCGCGTTGCTGCGCAATACCCGTTCGCTCGGCATTCCGAGTGTGACGCGCGCCGCCAATATTGTGCTGGAAGCGGGTGCGGATGGCATCACGGTGCACCCGCGGCCCGACGGCCGACACATTCGCGCCGACGACGTGCGCGACCTGGCAGCGGTGATGCGCAATTGGCCCCGGGCGGAACTCAATATCGAAGGCAATCCGTTTCACGGGTTGCTCGATTTCGTGCGCCAGATGCGGCCCGCGCAGTGCACGCTCGTGCCCGATGAATCCGGCCAGTTCACCTCCGATCATGGCTGGAACCTTCAGGCAGATGGCGAAAAGTTGGCACCCATCATCGCCGAAGTGAAATCACTTGGCGTACGCGTGAGTCTATTCATGGATCCCGATCCCGCCGCCATGCAGCCGCTTGCGGATCTGGGTGCCGACCGGGTCGAGCTTTATACCGAACCCTACGCACGCGCCTTAGGCAGCTCGGACGCGGCTGCCGAGTTGAAACGCTATGTGGATACCGCCATTGCGGCGCGTCAGGCGGGCCTGGGTGTCAACGCGGGGCATGACTTGAACCTCCTAAACCTGCGTCCTTTCGTTGAAGCCGTGCCGGGCGTTCTGGAGGTTTCCATTGGTCACGCGTTGATCGCGGATGCGCTCGAATTCGGTTTGGCCGAAACCGTCCGGCGTTATCGTATGCAGTTGAACTCAGGCGTCGCAAAATGATTCACGGCATCGGCACCGATTTGGTCAGCGTGAAACGCATTGAGGAGACTTTGTTCAAATTTGGCGACCGCTTCTTGCACCGCATCCTGTGCGAATCCGAAGTGGCCGAATACGCCGAATCGAGCCAACCGGCCAAGTTCCTGGCCAAACGATTCGCCGCGAAGGAAGCGTTTTCCAAAGCGTGGGGAACCGGCATCGGCGAGGCCGTCGGCTGGCACGATGTCGCGGTGGCGCATGATGCCCGCGGCAAGCCGTTGATTGCACCCAGCTCGTCCATGGCGGAGAAATTTGTTACGGAAAAAATTGTCGTCGCGCACATTTCGCTTTCCGACGAAGACGACCACGCTTTGGCCTTTGTGGTCCTGGAGAAAAATTCAACATGAAAATGAAAATGCCCCTTGGCCCGGTGATGACCGATATCGCCGGCCTCGAACTAACCGATGACGACATCAAGCGTCTGCAACATCCGCTGGTCGGTGGCGTGATTTTGTTCGCGCGCAGTTTTGAATCGCCCGAGCAATTGAAACGCTTGACTAGTGCGATCCATGCGTTGCGCGAACCGAGGTTGCCGATCGCGGTCGATCATGAAGGCGGCCGGGTGCAGCGCTTTCGCGTCGGCTTTACGGCGATCCCGCCGATGCGGGCGCTGGGCGAATGTTGGAACCGCTCGCCGCTGGAGGCGGTCGAAATCGCCGCCAGTGTCGGCTTTGTGATCGGCACTGAGCTTCTGGATCACGGCGTCGACCTCACGTTTGCGCCGGTGCTGGATGTCGATTGGGGCGAGTCCGGCGTGATCGGTGATCGCGCGTTTCATTCCATACCGTCAACGATTTCTTTGCTTGCGCGCGGCGTCATGTCGGGGTTGGCCGACGCGGGAATGATTTCGGTCGGCAAACACTTTCCTGGGCACGGATATGTGCGCGCCGATTCGCATCACGAAATTCCCATTGACGAGCGTAATTTCGAGACTCTATGGCGCGAAGATATGCTGCCGTTTCGTGATCTTGCCGACAGCACTATGGGCGGCGTAATGCCCGCGCACGTGATCTATCCTGCGGTCGACCCCAATCCGGCCGGATTTTCGGCGAAGTGGCTGAAGGAAATCCTGCGCGGCCGGATGGGATTCGATGGTCTTATTTTCAGCGACGATCTATCGATGGAAGGTGCCAGTGTCGCCGGCAATATCACCCAACGCGCGCATGCGGCGCTCAACGCCGGATGCGATATCGCGCTGATCTGCAACGATGCCGCCAAGGCCGATGAATTACTTGCCGGATTGAGCGCCGATGGTGCTACGCCAGGCGTCGATCTTGCCCGCCGCCTCGGGCGCATCGCGACGTTGTCGGCGGCGCGAAAAGTCGACACGCAGCGTTACGAATCCGCACGGAATGCGATCGCCACACTTGGGCTGGATTGACGCCATCCACTGCATTGAAATCGCCGCCTCTGACCTGCGATATCTTTTGCCGCGTCGTCGATAACTTTGGCGACATCGGCGTTGCCTGGCGGTTAGCGCGCCAACTGTCGCTGGAACACTTGGCGCGCGTCCGATTGATCGTCGATGACCTGAAAAGCATGCATGCGCTGGTGCCGATAGTCGATGCCGATCAATCTCGACAAAACGTAGATGGCGTTGAGATTGTCGCGTGGCGTGACTCGACTATCCCAACCGATCCCGCCGAACTCGTGATCGAAGCCTTTGCCTGCGAACTGCCGGTGATATTTATTTCGGCAATGGCGGCGATGGATCCGCCCCCAACGTGGATAAATCTTGAATATTTGAGCGCCGAGCCGTGGGTGGCGGCGCATCATTTGTTGCCTTCGCCGCATCCCGCATTGCCGCTCACGAAGTATTTTTATTTCCCGGGATTTACGGAGAACACGGGCGGATTGATCCGCGAAAAATCATTGATTGCTGCACTCAGTGCAACGCCGGTGATGGAGCACCCGCGACGGCCACGAGTACTTGTTTTTGCCTATGAGAATGCACCTGCCGAGGCGCTCTGCGCCGCCGCTGCCGAGGCGGGACTCGAGTTTGCCATTGACATTGTAAATGGCGCGCTATTGGACAAACTCCAGTATCGGCGAGGTGTTTCAGGCGAAAATGGCCTGAACCGCGCTCCAGTGCTGGAGTTTGTCCGCGTACCGTTTGTTCCCCAGTCGAAATTCGATGCGCTGCTCCGGCAATATGACATTTTGATCGTGCGCGGCGAAGATTCATTCGTGCGCGCGCAATGGGCGGCGCGGCCCTTCATCTGGCATGCCTATCCGCAAGCAAACGCTGCGCATCTGCAAAAGCTGAGCGCGTTCCTCGACCTCTATTGCGAAGGCCTTGCTGCGCCGGCAGCCAATGCGTTGCGTGGCATGTGGCTGGCCTGGAATACGCCATCGCCAAATGAGGTCGGTGAAGCGTGGCGCCGGTTTTTCGATCAGTTGCCGGCGCTACACGCGCACGCAGAGAAGTGGTCGACTCGATTGACTTCAATGCCGGATCTTGCATCGCGGTTATTGAGTTTTCACGCTAAAAACGCTAAAATTCAGGGCTTTGCCCAACCGTGAATGACTTTGCGTGAAATATCCGCACGACGGTTTGGTCTGAACCCTTTCCAACGTCTTAGGTAATCGAATGAAAATCGCACACGAACTCCGCGCCGGCAATGTCGTCATGATCGGCAAGGATCCCATGGTCATCCAGAAGGCCGAATACAACAAATCGGGCCGCAACTCGGCCGTCGTCAAATTGAAGCTGAAAAACTTGCTGTCGAATTCAGGTACCGAATCGGTCTACAAGGCGGACGACAAATTTGAAGTCGTGAATCTCGACAAAAAAGAATGCACCTACTCGTATTTTCAGGATCCGATGTATGTGTTCGTCGATGGCGACTACAACCAGTACGAAGTCGAAGCCGACAACATGGGCGATGCACTCAATTACCTCGACGACGGCATGCCCTGCGAAGTTATCTTTTACAACGGCCGCGCGATCTCGCTGGAGATGGCCAACAGCGTCGAGCGTGAAATCGAAACCGAACCCGCCGTGCGCGGCGATACCTCGGGCAAAGTGCAAAAACCGGCACGCATCAAGCCGACCAATCACATCGTCCATGTGCCGCTGTTTTGCGAAAGCGGCGACCGGATCGAAATCGATACTCGCACCAACGAATACAAACGCCGCGTTTGATTTGGCCAATCCGCAATCCACGCAAAGGGCACGTCAGCGTGCCCTTTTGCTTTTGAGCAGGCGATGAAGAAGAAAAATACCATTGAAAAGCCGAGCTACGACGCGACCTGCCGTGCATGTCCGCGGCTCGCGGAATTTCTAGACGAGGTGCGCACCAATTACCCGGGCTATTTCTGCCTGCCCGTTCCTCCGTTCGGTGCGCCGCAACCGAAGCTGCTGATCGTCGGCCTAGCACCCGGCCTCCACGGTGCGAACCGCACCGGCCGCCCCTTCACCGGCGATCACGCCGGCATTCTGCTTTATGAAACCTTGTACAAATTTGGCTTCGCGAGTGCGGCCCAGTCGGTGGCGACCGATGACAACATGCGGCTGATCGATTGCCGCATTACCAATGCCGTCAAATGCCTGCCACCGCAGAACAAACCCTTGCCGATCGAAATCCGCACCTGCAATGGTTTCCTGAAAAACGAAATTGCCGGACTGCCACAGGCCACCGCAATACTGGCGCTTGGCACGATTGCGCACGCCGCCGTATTGAGCGCATTGGGTCTGAAAGCCGGCTTTTGCAAGTTTCAGCATGGGGCCACGCACGCGTTGCCCGGTGGTCATACGCTCTTCGATAGCTACCATTGCTCTCGCTACAATACCAATACGCGGCGGCTCACCGGAGACATGTTCGAGGCGGTGTTCGCGGCGATCCGCAAACACATCGACTAAACAAGCATGCCCTTCGACCCCAAGCCGTTCTTGCAACAATTGCCGGGATTGCCCGGCGTCTACCGGATGAAGAACGCGGTCGGCGAGGTGATCTATGTCGGCAAGGCGCGCGACCTGAAAAAGCGAGTGTCGTCGTACTTCGCAAGACAGCTCGCGAGTCCGCGCACCGCGCTGATGGTCTCGCACATCGATTCGATCGAAACCACGATCACCCATAGCGAGTCCGAAGCGTTGTTGCTCGAAAATAATCTGATCAAATCGTTCGCGCCGCGCTACAACGTGCTGTTCCGGGACGACAAAAGCTATCCCTACATCATGTTCACCGGGCACGCGTATCCGCAGATTCGCTTCTATCGCGGCGCGCAGGTGAAACCCAACCGCTACTTCGGCCCGTTTCCGTCGGCATGGGCAGTGCGCGATTCGATTCATCATTTGCAAAAAGTATTCAAGCTGCGCACTTGTGATGACACGGTTTTTTCGCATCGATCGCGGCCTTGCCTGTTGCATCAAATCGGACGCTGTTCGGCACCCTGCGTCGGGCTCATTTCGGCTGAGGATTACGAGCGCGATATACGCCACGCGGCGCTATTTTTGCAGGGCAAAGAGAACGAAGTGCTGAACGCGCTCACGACAAAAATGGATGCCGCGTCGGTCGAGTTGCAGTTCGAGCAGGCCGCCGGATTCCGCGATCGGATCCGCACGCTGCAACGAGTCCTCACCAAGCAATTTGTCGAGTCCGGCAGCGAGCGCGATGTCGATGTCATCGCCGCAGTTGAGGTATCGGGAACCTGGTGCGTGAATCTGGTGATGATCCGCGGCGGACGCCATTTGGGGGACAAGAGTTTTTTTCCCGGCAATGCAGCCGACGCTGATTTGCCCACCGTCGTTGAAGCCTTCATCGAGCAACATTACGCGACCGAGGCCCCGCCGCCGCATCTGATACTCGACGGTATTTTTGACAAAGCGGAGTGGGAAGAAACGCTTTCCGAAATGGCCGGCCGGCAGGTTCGCGTGGTCACGCATCCGAGCGGCGAAGGCCGGGTGTGGATGGCGATGGCGGCAAAAAACGCGTCGTTCGCGATCGAGCAACGCCTCGCAGATAAAGCCTCGCAGGAAAAGAAACTGATCGCGATGCAAGAAGCGCTCGGCATGGAGCATCTGCAACGCGTGGAGTGCTTCGACATCAGTCACACCATGGGCGAGGCGACCGTCGCGTCCTGCGTGGTATTCGACCGGGGCGCCATGCAGTCGTCCGAATATCGCCGCTACAACATCACCGGCATCACCCCCGGCGACGACTATGCGGCCATGCGCGATGCGTTGACACGGCGCTACCAGAAACTCGCCGAGCAACCCGAAGACGACGCCACGCCGCGACCGCGCCCGGATCTGGTGCTGATCGATGGCGGCAAAGGGCAATTAAGTGTGGCCGAAGAAGTCATGACCGAACTGGGCTTGGCGGATATCGCATTGATCGGCGTCGCCAAGGGTGAAGCGCGCAAACCGGGGCTGGAAACGCTGATCATGGGGCTCTCGCGCATGGAATTGAATTTGCCAAAGGACAATCCGGGCTTTCACCTGATCCAGCAAATTCGTGATGAGGCGCATCGCTTCGCCATCACCGGCCATCGCGCGCGTCGTGCGAAGAAGCGCAACACCTCGCGGCTGGAAGATATCGCCGGAGTGGGCCCGAAACGGCGCAAGGCCTTGCTCGCGCAATTCGGCGGTTTGCAGGGTGTTGCCTCTGCGAGCGTGGATGACCTGACGCGCGTGGAGGGCATCAGCAAGGAATTGGCGGAACTGATTTACAGCGGCTTTCATTGACTAGGCGCTGAGTTTGCGCGTGCATTCCAAGTAAACTATCGGCGTGAAACTCAATATTCCCAATATCCTCACGTGGCTTCGCATTGCGGCGATTCCATTATTTGTCGCGGTGTTGTACATCGACGAAGCCTGGTTGACCACCCGCCAGGCGAATATCGTTTCCATGTGGATTTTCATTGCCGCCGCCGTGACCGATTGGCTGGATGGCTACCTGGCGCGAAAATGGAATCAGACCTCGGCGTTCGGCGCATTCCTCGATCCGGTCGCCGACAAATTGATGGTCGCCGCGGCGCTCATCGTGCTGGTCGAGCTCGGTCGCATCGACGCGATCGTCGCACTGATCATCATCGGCCGCGAAATCACCATTTCCGCGTTGCGCGAGTGGATGGCGCAACTGGGGCAATCGAAAAACGTTGCCGTTTCGATGCTCGGCAAAATCAAAACTGTCGCGCAGTTGGTGGCGATCCCGTTTCTGCTGTTCGATGGCAATTTGTTCGGCGTACTGGATTGCCGAATCACCGGCCGCATTTTGATCTGGATCGCCGCCGTGCTGACGGTGTGGTCGATGTTTTATTACCTGAAGGCAGCACTAGCCAGCAACAAAGTAAAGGCCGATTAACGAGGTTGACGCTGGCCCGCACGTTTAATCGCGCTCGGCGCTCGGCTGCTGGCTTTGCAACATTGCTACGAATTGAGCGGCGGGCAGGGCGGGGCTGAACAAGTATCCCTGATACGCGTCACAACCCTGCGCGGCCAGCAAATCGCGTTGCGCGGTGGTCTCGACGCCTTCCGCGATCACCTCCATATCCAGCGCCCGCGCCAGCGCAATGATCGCGGAGACGATGGCGCTATCGCCACGGTCGGTAAGAATATCGGCCACGAATGACTTGTCGATTTTCAAGGTGTCGATCGGGAATCGCTTCAAATGAGAAAGGCTTGAGTAGCCGGTGCCAAAGTCATCGATCGCCACCCGCAAGCCCATCTCGCGCAACGATGCAAGCGCGCGGCCGACACCATCGGGATCACGCAACATGCTGGTCTCGGTGACTTCGACTTCGATCGATTGTGGCGGGCAACCTTCACGCCCGATGCGTTCGCGAATGCGCTCCGCAAGATTGGTGGCACGAAACTGGCCGGCGGATAGATTGACCGCGATGCGCAATGCCGTAAACCCTGCATCGTGCCAGCGCCGCGCCTGAGCAAAGGCGCTATCAAGTACCCAGTCACCGATTTCATGTACCAACCCGCTTTCTTCAGCAAGGTGGATAAAATCGCCGGGCGTCAGTGTGCCCCGCGTTGGATGATGCCAGCGCAGCAATGCTTCGGCACCGATGATTCCGCCGCTTTGCATATCGATTTTTGGCTGGTAATAGAGCTCGAGTTCCTGTCTCACCACGGCCGAGCGCAGCGCGTTTTCCATCAAGCGGGCAGTTGAACCATGCTCCGCCAAATCGGCAGAAAATACCTGATGTCCATTTTTGCCGAGCTCCTTCGCGCGATACATTGCCATATCGGCATTCTTGAGCAGCGTCTCCACATCCTCGGCATCATCGGGAAACACACTGATGCCGATCGAGCCGGAGATATGGATGTCATGACCTTCGATGCGTGATGGCTGGCGTATTTCTTCGAGCAACTTGAGGGCAACCACGCCGGGCGACTCCAGATCGGTCACCTGTTCCAGCACCACCATAAATTCATCACCCGACAAGCGCACCAACAGATCGCCGTCGCGAACCACACGGCCTAGGCGCGATGCCATTTCGCGCAGCAGCTCATCGCCGATGCGGTGCCCGAGGGTATCGTTGACATCTTTGAATCGATCGAGATCGATGAACATCGCGGCAATGCGGTGGCCGCCGCGACGGGCACGAGATATCGCCTGCCGCAGTCGGTCTTGCAACATGGTGCGGTTGGGCAAGCCGGTCAGACTATCATGCGTCGCCTGATGCATGAGACGTTCTTCGGCGAGCACGCGGGTGGTGACATCCTGCGCAAGCGAGAGGATGGACACGATGTTTCCGGCGTCGTCTCGCAGGCTTGAGTTGTACCACTCGCACCAGATGACACGGCCATCCTTGCGGTGATTACGCAGCAGAATGGTGGCACGTGGCTCGCGTTTTCCGATCAGCTTTTCAATCATCGCGTCCGCCTGATTGGTGTCAGATTCAACAACGAATTTCCAGTCGCGATAGTGCTTGCCGGCCAATTCTTCCTCGCGCCAGCCAAAGATTTTTTCTGCCTGCGAGGACCAGCGCCGCACGCGAAACGCCGGATCCCATTCGATCACCGCCAGCGGTGTGTTTTCAAAATGAGAGGAAAGCAGCCAGTTCGCGTGCCGCAAGTCGATTTCGGCGCGCTTCAATTCGTTGATGTCGGTGGCGGCCGAATAGAGACCAATGATGTTGCCGGTGTTGTCGTAGCGCGGGGTGTAACGCACCACCATCCAGCGC
>JANPBQ010000220.1:0-13414 GCA_031430555.1 Betaproteobacteria bacterium | reverse complement strand
TCTGGTAACGTTGGGTTTCGGTGAGGGGTGGCATGGCGGTATCTCCTTTTGTCTTCGTAAACAAAGGGTACCGCAATCGCTGCTCTTCACCCCTTTCGATTCGACCTGAAGTCCGACAAGTCGAACGCGAATATTCCTTTTTGCCCCGAACGCCTCACCAGTGCTAGAGACTTCCATAGCAAATACAGGAAAAACACCATGTCCATCGAAGACCTCCGCAACAAACTCATCCGCAATTTCAACGATGTCAAATTCGAGACCTCCGACCGTACGCCGCTCTACGATGGCTCGCAAAGTGCCCGCCTCGCGCGCGGCACGGCGGCGCAGAAATTAGGTGCGTCGATCGATATCGTTCCGGCCGGCAAACGTTCGTGCCCCTATCATTTTCATTACGTCGAAGAGGAAATGTTCATCGTTCTGGAAGGTGAGGGAACATTGCGGGTGGCGGGGGAAATGGTGCCGATTCGTGCGGGCGATACGATATTCATTCCGCCCGGCCCCGAGTATCCGCATCAGATTCTCAATACGTCCAATCAACCATTGAAGTATCTTTCACTTTCGATCAACGCGGATACGGAAATCTGCGAATATCCGGACTCGGGGAAAGTTGGTGCGTTTGCCACCGCCGAAGGGCCGCTGCTGGCGCGGCGGCGATTGCATCGACCGAAAGATGCGCTGGACTATTGGGATGGTGAAGCCTAGCCTCACCTATCCAAAACGACGAGTCACCACTGGAGTAGCAACATGACATTCAACGTTTATCGCGACCACAAGCAAGAATGGCGATGGTTTTTACAGGCGGACAATGGCAAGAAAATCGCGGATTCCGGCGAAGGCTATCACCATGAAAAAGATTGCATCGATGCGATTTCGCTGGTGATGGGCACGAATTTACAAACGCCGGTGCGGTTTGTTTGATTGCCACTGAATAAACAATGTCATTCTGAGCAACGCGAAGAATCTCGTCCTTATTGCCGAGATTCTTCGCGTTGCTCAGAATGACACATGAATGGTGGCGCGCTGAATATGTTTTCACGGCACGCCTATGCAATCGGCAACACCACCCGCGCCTCCGTCCCGCCGCCCGCCCTTGGCAGCAAATCGAATGTCCCGCCATGCGCTTTCGCGATGCGCTCGACGATTGCAAGACCCAGCCCGGCGCCGGAGTGTCCGCTGCGCGAGGCATCCAGCCGCGTAAACGGCTGTTTTAACCGTTCAACGTCACCCGGCGGAATGCCCGGGCCGCGATCGAGCACGGATAGCACAATGCCGTCGCTTTCGTGGGTGGTGCGAATCTCGATGCCGCCGCCGGCGTGTTTTCTGGCGTTGTCGATCAGATTGTTGATCAGGCGCTTGATCGCCAAAGGACGCATGTTCAGTGTTGCCTGCGGCATCAGATCGAGCGAAATTTTCGCGCCGCCATCCAGCGTGCGCTCCATCCGCTCGGCCGCTTCGCGCACCAGCGTGTTGAGATCAGTGCTTTGCAAATTCTCGCGGCTTTCTTCGCGCGCGAAATCCATAAATTGGTCGATCACACCGTTGATGTCTTCGATATCGTTTTCCATATCCGCGCGCATCGTGGGATCGGCCGGCAGCATTTCCAGTTGCAGCCGCAGACGCGCAAGCGGGGTGCGCACATCGTGCGAAACACCGGCGAGAAACGTGGCGCGTTCGCGATCAAGTCGTGCGAGATTTTCGCGCATCTGGTTGAACGCAACCGCCACCGATTTCACTTCTTCCGGCCCCATTTCCGTGACCGGCGGCGGATTGCGTCCCTCGCCGATTTCGCGCGCTGCCGCCGATAGCGCCTGCAATGGACGGTTCAGGCGACTCACCAGAAATAGTGCGCCCGCCAGCGCCAGAATGCCGCCGAATACGCCCCAACCCAACCAGGCGATCGAAAAATCCTGCTCGATGATTCGATTCTGCGGAAACAGTACGCCGTAATATGTCGATCCAACCTGAATCTTGGTGATGAACGCGGGCGGCGGCGCGGGACGGCCTTCCTGCACGGCCAGCGCCCGCTGAGGACGTTGATACACATAAATCTCGGATTCCGGGCCAAGCTGTTCGCGCAGTCGCTCGCGCACGGCGCGGATGGCGGGCGTGTTGGGTGCGGGCTCGAGTGGATCATCGGTGATTCGCTGCGGCGGAATCACCCGGATGCCGCGCTCTTCGCGCAGCTTGATCAGGAAATCGCGGTGCTGCGCGGCGGGAATGCTCTCCAGCGCGGCGCGGATGGTTTTCAGATGGCTGATGTAGCCCGAGGCCACCAATTGAAAGCGCGGAAATTGCGAGTAATAACGGAACAGGAAAACGGAAACGATCTGGCTTGCGATCAGCGCGAAAACGATGACCAATGCGGTGCGGGCCAGCAAGGATTTTGGCGCAAACGAGGTGAAGTTCATTTCGCGGGGTTCGGTGCGAATATCAAATATGCTTCGCGCCATCTGGCACGAATACATAGCCACGACCCCAAACCGTCTGGATATAGCGGGGATTCGCCGGATCTTCGCCGAGCAATTTTCGCAGGCGCGAGACCTGCACATCGATGGCGCGGTCGAAACTTTCATGTTCGCGGCCGCGCGCAAGTTCGGTGAGCTTGTCGCGCGAAAGCGGCGTGCGCGCGTGTTGCGCCAGCACTTTGAGTAAACCGAATTCACCGGTGGTCATCGGCAGCGGTGCGTTTTCCCGCAGGAGTTCGCGCGTGCCGAGATTGAGACGAAACGGCCCGAATTCGATCACTTCATCTTCTGCCGTCGGCGCACCGGGTACTGGCAGCGGTGCCTGACGGCGCAGCACGGCGTTGATGCGCGCCACCAATTCGCGCGGATTGAAGGGCTTGGCAAGATAATCGTCCGCGCCGATTTCGAGTCCAAGAATGCGGTCGATTTCGTCGCCTTTGGCGGTGAGCATGATGACGGGAATATTCGCCTCGGCGCGTTGCGATGCACGCACGCGGCGGCAAATCGCGAGGCCATCCTCGCCCGGCAGCATCACGTCGAGCACCACCAGATCGTAGCGGTTGCGGGTCAATGCATGATCGAACGCGGCACCATCCGGCACGGTATCGGCGGCGAAGCCTTGCTCCGTGAGGTAGCGCTTCAAAAGATCGCGCAGACGCAAATCATCATCGACAACGAGAATGCGGTGGCGCGGCATTGGTGGCTGGGTCATGGCGGCATGTTAGAGCGTGGTGGTGTGGGTCGGGTGCGTCGCGGCGGCACGAATTGTAAGCAGATGTTAGCAAACCGGGCCGTCAGGGGCGCGTGAAGTGATCAAGTTACATGCCGTTACCAAACCGGCAGAACCAAGAGAGACACGGCGCGTTCCATACATTAACCTGAGAACGTTTACTGAAAACTGAATCAGCGATCCCCCTGTCAATCACTGGAGAACATCATGAAAACCCTGAAAATCAGCCTTATCGCGGCATTGCTGGCCGCATCCACTGCCGCTGTTTCGTATGCCGAGGGACCCACCGACGGGGCCAAGGGCGAGCGCGGCAAGAAGATGCACGAGCATTTCAAGAACGCCGACAAGAACGGCGACGGCAAGATCAGCCGCGAAGAAGCGAATGCGTCGATGCCGCGCGTCGCCAAACACTTCGACGAAATCGACACCAACAAAGACGGCTTCGCCAGCAAAGAGGAAATGCGCGCGTTCCACGAAAAAAATCGTGGTGCCAAGCAAGGTAAAGACGCAAAGTAGCGGCAGAACGGGTCATCGCCGCGAGGAAGTAATTTCGCGCGGCGATGATCGATTTTCGTCGCTAATTGATTAATCGTTCACTTGCCGAAACGGTCAATGTTGAAGAAGTTACAACGCGTGTTGGGCAGTTTTTTGCATCGACTCGCGATAGTCGGGGCCTGTGCTATCGCCATTGCGCAATGGGGCGCATTCGCGGCACCCGCGCAGGCAATCCCTACGCAGCTTGAGTCATTCGCCAAAGCTGGCCGCTTTGCCATTACGGCGAGCGAGGCAGCGTGGCGCGATGGTATGCGTCACCGCGATGTGCCGGTGCGAATCTATACGCCGGTCACGGCGGATGTCGCCAAAGAGGCACGTTTCCCGGTCATTCTCTTTTCCCACGGACTTGGCGGCAATCGTGCTGGTGGCAAGTTGTGGGCAGAGCATTGGGCGAGTCACGGCTATGTCGTGGTCGCCATGCAGCACATCGGCAGCGACGATTCACTGTGGAAAGATCGCGCGTTAAACGAACGCGAACGCGGCCTCAAGTCGGGCGTGACATTGAGCAATTTGGGCCTTCGCGTCGGTGACGTGCATTTCGCAATTGACGAAGTCATCCGCCGCGCGGGTGCCGGCGATGCGGCCTTTGCGCGCGCCGATCCCAAACGTATCGGCATGTCCGGGCATTCGTTCGGTGCCCAGACCACGCTGGCGGTTGCCGGTCAGAAATCACCGAATCTCGCCGGGCAATCGGGCCTCGATACGCGTATCATGGCGGCCCTCGCGTTCAGCCCGAATGCGCGCAACAAGAATAATTTGGCGCGTCAATTCGGCGACATCCGCGTGCCGTTCTTTTCCATTACCGGCACCGACGATGGCAGCATTCTGGATGACGGCACGCGCTATCAGGATCGAATGACGCCGTACGAATACATGCCCCTGGGCGGCAAGTACTTGCTGGTATTCGAGGGTGGCGATCACATGGTGTTCGGCGGCCACACCTTGGGCGGGCGTCGGCCCGAGACCCTGCGCGATCGTGAAATTCAAGGACGCGTGAAGAGCGCAACAACGGCATTCTGGAATGCGACTCTGAAAGACGACGAATCCGCGCGCGAATGGCTTCTCGCCGGCGGGCTGGCCGCGACGCTGGGCACCGACGACAAATTCGCGGCAAAATGATTTTTGCGAGGTTCACATGAATAACCGATTTCGAGTACGAGTCATTTCCGCGACGTCCGGCCTGCTGCTGATGGCGGCCATATCGGCATGGGCAGTCGATAGCGCACCTGGCGTGTCGGGCGCACTTGGGTCGGACAACGCGCGCCACCTTTTGAACCGTACCGGCTTCTCGGCCACCTCTGCTGAAATCGACACATTCGCGAAATTGACGCGCGCCGATGCGGCCGATCAATTGCTCAGGGGATTTCAGCCGACCGCGCTTCGTGCGCCGCCCGCGTGGGTGAACGACGCGCCGATTGCGCCGGTGAAGTTGCGCGACATGACGCAGGAACAACGGCAGGCCGAGCAGCGCAAGAATGTCGAACGCGCGTTCGAGTTGCGTGAATGGTGGTTCCGCGAAATGCTGACGACACCTTCCCCGCTCACGGAAAAAATGACGCTTTTCTGGCACAACCATTTCGCCACCAGCCAGCAAAAAGTGCGGTTCACGCCACTCATGTACCAGCAGCACACGATGCTCAGGCGCAACGCGCTGGGCAATTTCGGCACGCTGCTGCGTGAAGTGTCGCGCGATCCGGCGATGCTGATATACCTCGATGGGGCCAATAGCCGCAAGGAATCGCCCAACGAAAATTTCGCCCGCGAAGTCATGGAGTTGTTTACATTGGGCGAAGGCCATTACACTGAAAAGGACATCAAGGATGCCGCGCGTGCGTTCACCGGCTGGAGTGTGGATCGCGACACCGGGCAATTCATGTTTCGGCGTGGCATTCACGATTACGGCGAAAAAACTGTCCTTGGCAAGAGTGGCAGATTCGACGGCGATCAGGTGATCGACATCCTGCTCACCAAGCCAGAAACCGCGCAGTTCATCACGCGAAAATTATGGAGGGAGTTCGTATCCACCGTAGTCGATGACGCCGAAGTGAAACGTCTCGCAGAGATTTTTCGGGCGAGTGGTTACAACATTTCAAAGTTGATGCGCGCGATGTTGATTTCGGATGCCTTCTACGCGACCGACAACCGCGCCGCGCTGATCAAATCGCCGGTTGAATTCGTGGTCGGCACGTTGAAGCAATTCGACATCGACGCGCCGAATCTTCGCCCGTTCGTGATCGCGAGCGCGCTGCTCGGGCAGAATGTGTTTTCGCCGCCCAACGTCAAGGGTTGGCCCGGCGGCGAGGCGTGGATCAATTCCGCTACCTTGCTGGGCCGCAAACAATTGATCGATCGCTTGTTCCGCAACGAAGACCGCATGGAATCGATGCTGCGCGATATGGATGACATGGCCGCGCGCAACGGCGACAATCCACCGCCCGGTCGCGAGGCCCGCCAGCAACGCCAGATGGAGCGGCAAATGGGGGGCATCCGCTGGAATCTCGATAAATGGGCCGGCACATTCGCGGCCAAGGGTGAAGCCGCCGGTGACAACAAAGGCATGCGCGACATGACCCGACTGGTGCTGGCCGTGGCACCGCAAAATCCGCCGGTCATGAGCGACAAACCCGCCGACTGGGCACGGCAATTGGTGTATGACCCGGTATTCCAACTTAAGTAGTGAGGCCGTCAATCATGAACCGCCGAAAATTTCTTCGAAACTTAAGTGCCGCCGGTGCCGCCGTGACTGGCGCAGTGAATGGCGTGTCGTGGGCCGCGCCGTCCATTGCAAGCGCACCCGGCGCATCGCCCTACAACAACCTGCTGGTATTGATCGAATTGAAGGGCGCCAACGACGGCCTTAATACGGTGATTCCCTATACGAATCCCGTGTATGCGTCGCTGCGTCCGCGCGTGGGCATCGCGCGAGATCAGGTGCAGCAACTGTCAGAACGCGAAGGTTTGCATCCGTCTTTGCAACCCTTGATGGCGCTCTGGGAAAAGAAGGAGCTTGCGGTGGTGCAAGGGCTCGGCTATCCGAATCCGAACTTGTCGCACTTTCGTTCGATCGAAATATGGGATACGGCATCCAATAGCGAAGAATATATGGATGCGGGTTGGCTTGCGCGCAGTTTTGCCGCCAATCCTGCACCACGCAGTTTTGCGGCAGACGGTGTGGTGGTAGGTTCGAGCGACATGGGGCCTCTGTCGGGGCAGGGTGTACGCACCATCGCATTGGCCGATACCGCACAATTCTTGCGCAACGCGAAACTCGCACAGGTCTCGTCGGATGAACGCAACGCGGCGCTGAAACACATTCTCTCGGTCGAGCGCGAGATCATTCACGCCGCAGCAAAACTCAATACGCAATATGTCTTCAAAAGCGAATTTCCGCGCACACCATTTGGCAATCAGATTCGCACCGCCGCGCAATTGGTCGCGAGCCGCGCCGGAATTGCCGTCATCCGCTTGACGCTTGGCGGATTCGACACGCACGCCAATCAGTTGGGTACTCACGCCAATTTGCTCAAAGACTTGGCGGATGGATTTGCCGCACTCAAGTCGGCACTCGTTGAATTGAAGCGCTGGGATGAAGCGCTGCTGATGACCTATGCCGAGTTCGGCCGTCGTCCGAAGGAAAACCAGAGTGGCGGCACCGATCACGGTACCGCCAACGTGCATTTTGTTGCGGGCGGCCGCGTCAAAGGCGGGCTGTATGGCGAAGCGCCTGCGCTCGCGCGTCTCGATGGCAACGGGAATTTGCCGTTCGCGGTGGATTTTCGCGACATGTACGCGACCGTGATCGATAAATGGTGGAACGGAAATTCTGCAAAGGTGTTGGGTGGAAAGTTCGCGCCGCTGGATATACTGCGCACATGATTTGAATTGCCGGCGGTGAATCGAGCACGTCGCCGCGCGCAACGCTGTTTCCACCATCCATGTGCGGGGCCAGAGCATGTCCATTGAAACGCCTCCGCCCCATACCCGACGCAAACGCTATCGCGGCACACACCCGCGAAAGTTCGCCGAAAAATACAAGGAGCTGACGCCGCAGAACTACGCGACCGACATCGACAAAGTCATCGCGCGCGGCCAGACGCCGGCCGGCATGCATCGACCGATTTGCGTTGATGAGATTCTGACGATCCTGAATCCGCAGCCGGGCGATGTCGCGCTCGACGCCACGTTGGGATTCGGTGGCCATAGCAGCGCACTGCTGCCGAGGCTGTGGCCCGGCGGAAAATTGTTCGCGGTCGATGTCGATGCAATTGAATTGCCGCGCACCGAAGCGCGCCTGCGCGCGCAAGGATTCGGCGAGGACGTGTTGGTGATCCGCAAAATGAATTTCGCCGGCGTTGCGCAATTGTTGGCTGATGCGGGTGGCGGTTTCGATTGCATCCTCGCCGATCTCGGTGTTTCTTCCATGCAGCTCGACGATCCCGCGCGCGGATTTTCGTACAAGAATGATGGGCCGCTCGATCTGCGTTTAAATCCAACGCGCGGTGCGCCGGCCTCCGCGCTGTTGCAAGCCGTCGATGCGGTCGCGCTTGCCGAGCTGCTCGTTGTCAATGCCGATGAGCCGCACGCGATTCTGATCGCCGAAGCCATCAAGTGCCGCGCCGCGCCGGTTACGACCACTCGTCAATTAGCCGATGTCGTACGCAATGCGCTTGCCGGCGAGGGCGACGAGTACGTGCAAAAGAAAACGCTCGCGCGGGTTTTTCAGGCACTGCGAATCGCGGTGAACGACGAGTTTGGCGTACTCGATCGATTTCTGGACGTGTTGCCGTGGTGCATGAATCCCGGCGCGCGAGTGGCGATCCTTACCTTTCACTCGGGGGAAGATCGACGGGTCGCGCAATCGTTTCAGACACATCTCGCCGCAGGCCTGTTTGTCCGCGCGCCGGAAGAGCCAATCCGCCCGAGCGGCGAAGAGCAGCGCAGCAATTCGCGATCGACCAGTGCCAGATTGCGCTGGGCGGTTCGCGCGGAGATGGTGGCGACATGACATAACGCGTCGCTGACCATCAGGCACTGCCGCGCCAAGGAGAATGGCCCGGAGAACCGCATGGATATTGGGCCTCCGAGCAATCGCAGCATGCAGGTCACTACGGAGTGCGACAGAATTCGCAATGCTTGGTAAAGTCGTCGCCTCCGCCGTGTGAGAATTTGGGCGCAGCAAACAGCGCGAACGCGTGATTCCGGGATAATGCGAAATGAGGCCGCTGCTTTGGCGCTCAACAACAAAATGCCATCGCCCACCATTTTCGCCATCGAAACCTCCACCGAGCGACTGTCGCTCGCGATACTGCGCGGGCGGGACATGTACCTGCGCGAAGTTGATGCGGGCCAACGGCACTCGGAACTCGCCTTGCCGCTGATGCGCGAATTGATGGCGGAGGCCAAACTTGACGCGAAGTCCATTGACATCTATGCATTCGGCCAGGGGCCGGGGTCGTTCACCGGTGTCCGCATCGCCTGCGGCCTGACCCAGGGCTTGGCCTTGGGTGCGGATAAGCGGGTGATGCCGGTGCCCACGCAAATGGCGCTGGCAGAGACTTGCGGGGCGGGCAATGCGCTGGTGGCGCTCGATGCACGGATGGGCGAAATATATTTCGCCGCCTATCGACGTGACGCGATTGAGAGCCAATGGGACACGGCGGTCGCGCCGACGCTGGTCAAACCTGACAACTTGCCCGCGCTCGCTGGCGACAACTGGCAAGGTATCGGCAGCGCATTCAATGTCTCTGAACTCGCGGACAAATTGTCCCGCCGGTATGGGCGTCAACTCGTCAGTGTCAACCAAACGGCACTGCCGAGCGCGCGCGAGATCGCGATCATTGCCGCACGTGAGATCGCCACGCGCGGCGTGGCGGCGGCGCTGGCGCCCGAATTCGCGGCACCGCTTTACTTGCGCAACAAGGTCGCATTGACCATCGCGGAACGCGCCGCGCACTCATTGAAGAAGGCGGCAGCATGAATGCGATGACCAAGGAAGCCGCCGCAGGCGTGCTGCCGCTCGCATTTCAGGCAATGCAGGAACGCGATCTGCCGACGGTGGCCGAAATCGAATCAGGCGCGTACGTGTTTCCCTGGACCATCGGCAATTTTCGCGATTCGCTTCTGGGGGGCCATCAATGCATCGGCTGCTGGAGCGGTCGCGAATTGATTGGCTACGCGATTTTGATGACGGCGGTGGATGAAGCACATTTGTTGAATCTTGCCGTCGCTAGCGACTGGCAGCGGCGCGGCGTCGGCACGCGCTTTCTGCGCCAATTGATCGACATGTGCCACGGGCAACACCTGGAAATGCTCTACCTTGAAGTGCGGCCATCCAATGTGGCTGCGCGCGCGATGTACGAGCGGTTCGGCTTCCGGAAACTCGGTGTGCGCCGCGATTATTACCCCTCGCCGACGGGGCGCGAAGATGCGTTCTTTCTGGGGCTAAATTTGACCCCCGCAGCTCTATGATCGACTCAAATTTTCCTTTTGGCGAAGACGCGCTACGCGAGCTGGAGTTGTGGCCATTAATCAAGATGCAGCAAGGATCGGTGCCCGCCGCGCAAATTTCCGCGCCTGTGACGAACACCGTCGCGCCCACAAGAGCAGCCGGCATACCGCGCGCGAAAGAAACTGCCGGCGTGCGCCCTTCACCCGTGCGATCCCCACCATCCATCGCCGTCACGTCCGCAGCCGATCCGGCGCGCGTGGCGCGCATTTCGACGCTGGACTGGGAAGCGCTAGCGGCGGAGGCGGCAGCCTGCGCCGCCTGCGGTTTGTGCAGACAGCGAAAACAAGCGGTGCTGGGGGTCGGTGCGGCCAATGCGCCGTGGTTGTTTGTGGGCGAGGGACCCGGTTCAGAGGAAGACGATCAAGGCGAACCCTTTGTCGGGCCTGCGGGAAAATTACTCGACGCGATGCTCGCGGCGGCGGGCCTGCAACGCGGTCGCGAAGTCTATATTGCGAACGTCGTCAAATGCCGCCCGCCAGGCAATCGCAATCCCAGCGGCGACGAAGCACTCGCCTGCGCGCCGCTACTAGATCGACAGATCGACCTGATCCAGCCAACACTGATCGTCGCCCTCGGCAAAATCGCGCTCACACGGCTGACCGGTTCGGACGCGAGCATGGGCTCGATGCGCGGCACGGTGCACGCATACCGGGGAATTCCCGTGGTGGCGACGTATCATCCGGCTTACCTATTGCGCAATCTCCCGGACAAGCTCAAAGCGTGGGAGGATTTGATGTTCGCGAAACGGACATTGATCGCGGCCAAACGGTGATTCGTCGCACCGCACCATTTGGTGTGTGCGGTGGGTCTTGCAAACGCTAGAATCGCACTCATTTACCACGCGCGATCATTTGATCGGCATCACTTCGGGAGCAAACATGCGCAAATGGGCTTTGTTGTTGGGATTGACGGCGGTTCTGTCGCTGTCCGGCTGTGGCTACAATGATTTTCAGACCAAGGACGAGGCGGTCAAGAAATCCTGGGCCGAAGTGGTCAACCAGTATCAACGCCGCTCGGATTTGATCCCCAATCTGGTGGCGACGGTGCAAGGCTACGCACAACAGGAAAAAGACGTGCTGCTCGGCGTGACCGAAGCGCGCTCGCGGGTCGGCCAGATGAAGGTGGATTCAAACGTGTTGAGTAATCCTCAGGCGATGCAGAATTTTCAGAAAGCGCAAGGCGATCTCACCAGCTCACTCTCGCGCTTGTTGGTCGTAGCGGAAGCCTATCCCCAGTTGAAATCGGACGCCAATTTCCGCGAACTTCAATCGCAACTCGAAGGCACGGAGAACCGCATCACGGTCGCAAGAAAGCGTTTCACGGAATCGATCGAGGCGTACAACATCCTGACGCGCCAGTTTCCAACCAATTTGACAGCGATGATTTTCAGCTACACCGTCAAACCGCAATTCACGGTCGAAAACGAGAAGGCGATTTCGGTTGCGCCAAAGGTGGATTTCGGCACCAAGCCGGCCGCCGCACCGGCACCCGCCGCCGCGCCCGCAACAGGCAAGTAGCAAAATTCTTGTGAGTCGGAAACGCCGAGGCCCGTCGTGAGCGCCTGTCGCGTACTCGCGCGGGCGTTCGCGTTGGTGTTCGCCATGGCGGCAGTCGCATTGCCGTTTCTCGGCCACGCTGCGGAGGGCGATCCGCAGCCGATTCCCAAATACGACAAACGCGTCATCGATCTGACGGCCACCCTATCGGCTGCGGACGAGGCGCGAATCGCTGCAAAGCTGAAAGAATTCGAGGCGAATAAAGGCGCGCAAATCGCGGTGCTGATCGTCGCCACCACGCAGCCGGAAGCGATTTTCGATTATGCCGTGCGCGTCGGCGAGAATTGGAAAATTGGTCGCAAGGGTGTCGACGACGGCGTGCTGTTCCTGATCGCCAAGAACGACCGGAAGATGCAAATCCTTACCGGCCCGGGCTTGCAGGGCGCACTCACGGATGCGATGTCGAAGCGCATCATTTCCGAGATCGTCGGCCCGAAATTCCGCGCGGGTGAATTTGCCGCAGGCATCGAGTTGGGTGTCGACAAAATGATCGGCGTACTGCAAGGCGAGGCGCTGCCGCCGCCGCAGAAGAAACGTGTCGCCTCGAAAAAAGTCAATTACGAGAATTTCCTCATGCTGGGAATCCTCGCGGCGGTCGTGGTCGGCCCGCTATTGCGTACCTTGCTGGGGCGCTTTCTGGGTGCCGGGGCGACAGGTGCCGCAACGGGTGCCGCCGCGTGGTGGATAGCCGGCGGCCTCGCGTTTCCGATCATCGCCGGCGTGATACTTTTTTTCATCGTCTTGATGATGGGCGCATCGAATTTTCTCGGCGGACGCGGAGGTCTCGGTGGCGGCTGGGGCGGCGGCGGCTTTTCCGGCGGAGGCGGTGGCTCGTCCGACAGTTTCAGCGGCGGCGGTGGCGGCGGCTTCGACGGCGGTGGCGCCTCGGGAGATTGGTGACATGGTGACAACATGGAATTCCTGAAACGCTTTTGTCGTCACGTGTGGATGTCGCCGATTCAGGTCAAGCGCGCCTTTCCGCGCGCAACACTGGACGCGGTGCAGCGTTCGGTGGCTGCCGGCGAAGGCGCTCATCGCGGGCAGGTGCGATTTGTCGTTGAAGCCGAGTTGACGACGACCCAGCTGTGGGCCGGCGTCACGTCGCGCCAACGGGCGATCGAGGTGTTTTCATCGCTCAAGGTGTGGGATACGGAAGAAAACAACGGCGTCATGGTTTACGTGCTGCTGGCCGACCGAAAAGTGGAAATCATCGCGGACCGCGGTATTCACCAAAAGGTGGGCGATGAACGCTGGCGCGCCATCTGCAAGGAAATTGAATTGCGCTACCGGCGCGGCGATTTTCTGGGCGGGAGTGTGACCGGTATCGAAAAAATCAGCGCCGAGCTCGCGCATGCCTTTCCGGCCAAGGGCGATGAAAAGAATGAGCAGTCAGATTCGCCGGTGATCATTTAGGGTTAGGTCGGAAAAGTCGAAACCGATTTCGGTTCGACCAAGCGACACTAGTGTCGTGACACAGAAATAGCGATGCAAATAAAACGGATGGATTTTTTCGCAGGGCAAGGCGCGAGGAGGCGACATAGCTATGGCTATGGCAACGACGAGGGCGCACCGCTGGTGCGCCGAAACCGCCATGCGGAAA
>JANPBQ010000219.1:0-3468 GCA_031430555.1 Betaproteobacteria bacterium | reverse complement strand
CGATCCGCATGCCCAAGCTGACCCGCAATCATCGACACGTACTCCTCGAACCTTTCCATTCTCGCGTCCATCTTCGCCTTGACAGGTTGGTTGAAGATGCGCGCATAATAGCTTGTTTTTTATAACACAGTAAGACTAGGGGCTTGTTGAAATTCGATATTGCTCATGGAAAGCGTGGGGGCAGGTCTTTCTATATCGCGTTCGGGAGCACAAGCGATATAGAAAGACCCCGAAGTATGCGTGACCCTGAAGTATGCGAAGTATGTGCCGAAGTATGTGCGCCCGGATTGCCGTATTTGGTGTTGTTGTGATCCATTTGAACATCCGTGATTTTCGCTGGCACTTCAATGAGCGAGGAGGCGCGCCAGCCCGTGCGAACGGCATTGGCGATATGCCTCAATCCGGCAAAGTACCCGCCGATGCCAAATAGCAGGATTACCAGCAGGCCGATCACGGAGACGCCAATTTTCGATACGATGGAATCCTCTTCGAATTTCATGGCATTGGCGGTAAGGCGATTGATACCTGGTCAAGTACTCAGCCTTTCATGAACGCTGCGCGATTCGCATTCAGCCACTGTGCGAAATTCATCAGTGCCGGATTGAGTTTGCGCGTGGCCTCGACGTTGCGCGGCGCGCGAAAGGCGGTTTCGAAATCGCGCTTGAACTGGAACATGTTGCCGAGGTCTTCCGCCCCTGGGAAACCAAAGCTGCGGAAGGCCTCCGGTGTGACCGCGTGGTAGGCCACTGACGTGCCCATCAGCTTGCTGAAGGCGGCAGCCATCTCCGCGCCGCTCAGATGTTCGCCCGCGATACCGATCGACTGGCCGGTCGCCTCAATGCCCGCCTTGAAAATGCCGTAAGCTGAACGACCGATATCCACAGCCGCAATGCCCGGTAACTTGGCTTCACCAATCGGGAAAGTGATCGCGAGTTTGCCGTCGGGGCCGGCCACGGGGCCCATGCCGAAGTGAATGAAGTTGTCCCAGTAGAACGACGTGTGCAACAGCGTGACCGGCAATTTTCGATCAGTGAAGAAATGATTCGCCTCGCCCTTGGCGTCGAAATGCGGCACATTGTACTTGCCCATCAGTACCGGCATGCTGCCGCTGCCGGGCGGAACGGTCTTGCGGGTGTCTTCCAGCGTAGACCAAATGACGTGCTGCAGTTTTGCGTCTGCCGCCGCCTGCGCAAGTATCGCCGCTTGCGCCAGTTCCTTCTCGGGCGAAAAGTGTTCCCAGAAATTGGTGATGCAAAACGCGCCATACGCACCCTGCATTGCACGCGCCACGCTGGCGGCGTCGTCGAGATCGGCAACGACGATCTCCGCTCCGGCGCTCGCCAATGCTTTAGCGGCATCGGAATCGGGCTTTCGCGTGACGGCGCGTACCGCAAAGCCGCCGACCGCGTCGGCGAGGATGGCGCGGGCCAGGCCGCCGCCTTGCGCGCCGGTGGCACCGAATACGGTGATCAGTTTCTTGCTCATGGGATTGGCTCCTGGGATTTGCAACGGGACATCGTGGATTCTCGCGGTGTCGAGTATACGATTCTTGATGGAATTTCCTCAAGCCGAAGGGACGGTTTTGTTCAGGGCGAACGCTGCTTGCAGGGCCCTCTGAACAGTATGGGGAACAGAACTAGTTAAATTGTCGAACCTCAAGCATTCACGTCCCTCCTGAGCGGAAAACGCCTCAAACGCCCCACCAGTACTTGAGTTTGTTCATCGTGCACATACCAGCAAGGCTTTTCGAAATAGAAAGCAGATGCGCCAATTGTCCGCGCACAATCCGGTGTCAAGAAATACGGCGGACTGCTTTTTTACTACTCAGACACCGAGATGAGTAATGTGTGGGACACATCCTGCGACGATGAATTGATGTAGTCCAACACGCCACCAGTTATAAGCAATCGTCCTATAACTTCAGACTGGATCTGCCTCCAAACTTAATCAACCGCGTTCGATTTGATACGACGGTTCAGATTTCAATCGGAGGCATCATGAATACATTATTAAGAATTGTGCTGGCGGCAAGCGCATTGGCGATCAGCTCACACGCATATTCACAAGTCACTTTCTATGGTCGCGAAGGGTTCGAGGGCCGCACCTTTACGACAGAAAATCAGGTCGCTAACTTGGAGCAGTCCGGCTTCAATGATCGCGCGTCATCGGCGGTCGTGGTGCGGGGTCGTTGGGAAGTTTGCGAACATGCTGACTTCGGTGGCCGTTGCGTCGTACTGCGCCCGGGCCAATACCCATCGCTGGCCGCGATGAGCATGGGCAAAAACATTTCATCGGTGCGCAACGTCAGCAGGAACGCTCGGCTCGATGACAATCGCTACGCGCCGCTACCACCTGTGCCGCAGATTACGTTTTACGCCCGCGAGGGTTTTGCAGGACGGACTTTCACCACCGACAAGCAGGTTGGCAACTTCGAGCGCAACGACTTCAATGACACCGCCTCATCTGTCGTGGTGGTGCGCGATTTCTGGGAAGTGTGTGAAGACGTCTGGTTCGCCGGTCGATGCGTGGTTCTCCGTCCGGGCCGCTACCCGTCATTGTCCGCGATGGGCCTGAGCGACAGTATCTCATCGGTGCGTGTGGCAAGCGCGGGTGGGCCCGTGGTAACGCCGCCGCCCGCGCCGGTGCCGCCTCCCGCCGCAGCCTTGGTGACTTTTTACGAGCACGAAAACTATGGCGGTCGCTCATTCGCGACCCGCGATCAAATCGAAAACTTTGAACGCTTCGGTTTCAACGATCGTGCGTCTTCGGCCGTGGTCACCGGTGATGCGCGCGTGGTCTGTGAACACGCCCGCTATGCCGGCCGCTGTGTAGTATTGAGACCGGGCAGCTATCCCTCGATGGTCGCGATGGGACTCAACGATCGTATTTCATCGGTGCGTATGCCGACCGCAGGCGAAACCAACCAGCCGGTTCCTTCGGTTTCACAAGTGACGTTTTATGAGCACGAAGGCTTCGGCGGACGTTCGTTTGTGAGTCGCGAGCAAATCGATAATTTCGAACGCGTCGGTTTTAATGATCGCGCATCGTCTGCCGTGGTGGTCGGTGAATCCCGCGAAGTGTGTGAAGACGCCCGGTTCAATGGTCGCTGCGTATTGCTGCGAGCGGGTAACTACCCCTCGTTGGCCACCATGGGCCTGAACGACCGGATTTCATCCGTTCGCGCCGTGGCGTCCCGTCCACGAGCCGATGACGAACGCTACGTTCCTGCGCCAGTCTCGTATTACGACTATCGGCGCCGCAACGACGAACGACTCTATGACGCACGCGTGATTTCAGTGCGTGCCGTCGTCGGCACGCCCGAGCAACGTTGCTGGGTGGAACGTGAACAAGTCGTTCAGGACCAAGGCACCAACGTACCGGGTGCGGTGGCTGGTGCCATTATCGGCGGCATTCTCGGTCACCAGATCGGTGGCGGACGCGGCAGGGATGTCGCCACTGCCGGCGGCG
>JANPBQ010000218.1:0-15192 GCA_031430555.1 Betaproteobacteria bacterium | reverse complement strand
GTCGGTTATCTGCGCGCAACCGACGATACAGTGGCCAAGAACGGGGCCGAATACACGGTCAACCATGTTTCGCGGGGAGCCGCATTTCTTGAAAATTACCTGCCGCAAATCGGCATGGGGGAATTGGTCATTGCCGGGTCGGAATTGATTCATTTCACCGGCTTCGAGAAACGCGTCGGCGAAATTCTCATCGAAGATCCATTGCTGCGGATGCTGGGCAGTCTGCTGGGTTCGGCAGATATCATCGCGCAAATGTCGGATCGCTGTTACCTCGAAAAATGCCGCGATCGGCTCTATCCCGAATTCGTCGCCGGTGGCATCGCGGTGAAGCATACGGGTGTCGGGGATGAAGTGGTGTTTCAATCCGGAGACGATCTGGTGAGGAAGACGCCGGCGTTTTTCGACAGCGCCGTCAATCGTCTCGAATATGAATTGGGCGGTGCGTACAATTATGCGGCGACGCATTTCGGCGGATTCAATTTATACATGCACGCGGCCACCAAGAATGTCCATTTCGCCAAGCAAATTGGCGTCAGCAGCGCGTATTCGCTTCGCCGCGCACCGCCCGAAGCAATGGCCGATGCGGTCTAATCCGCCGTTGTTTTGCGTTACTTCTGCTGCACCGCAACACATGCAAACCTTTCCATCGCATATCGCTGCCTGTACCATGCGACCCATCTTGCGAGTTCTCCGGCCTGTTGATGCCAGCTACGGCAGCACGGGAGAATGAAGAGAACCGCGGCAGTCCTTTGCGTATTGGAGAAGTGCGTTGAAGCCGACCGATATTGGCCGCCCCGACTACTTTCATAAAGTCGTCGATTGTCAATGGGCATGTCCCGCCCACACCCCCGTCCCCGAATATATCCGTTTGATCGCCGCGGGCCGCTATAGCGATGCCTACATGGTCAATTGGAATTCAAATGTGTTCCCCGGCGTGCTCGGTCGCACTTGCGATCGTCCCTGCGAGCCGGCCTGTCGCCGCGGTCGCGTCGAAGAAAAAAATGCCGAGAAACCCGAGCCGGTGGCGATTTGCCGATTGAAGCGCGTCGCGGCCGACAACAAAGACGACATCCGCGATCGGCTGCCGAAAATTCCCGCGAAGAAAAATGGCAAACGCATCGCATGCGTGGGCGCGGGCCCGGCCTCTCTGACGGTCGCACGCGATTTGGCACCGCATGGTTATCACGTCACGGTGTTCGATGGCGATGCGCGTGCGGGCGGCATGATCCGCAGTCAGATTCCAAAATTCCGCTTGCCCGAATCGGTGATCGACGAGGAGGTTGGCTACATCATCGACCTCGGCATCGAATTCAAAGGTGGGCATCGCATCGACAGCTTGAAGAAGTTGTTGAGCGAGGGATTCGACGCGATATTTGTCGGCTCCGGCGCGCCACGCGGACGTGATCTTGACCTCCCCGGCCGCAAGGAAGCGGCGGCGAATATTCACATCGGCATCGATTGGCTTTCCAGCGTGTCGTTCGGACACATCGAAAAAATCGGCAAGCGCGTGATTGTGCTCGGTGGCGGCAATACCGCCATGGATTGCTGCCGTTCTTCAAGGCGGCTCGGTGGCGAGGATGTAAAAGTCGTGGTGCGTTCGGGCTTCGATGAAATGAAAGCCTCACCGTGGGAAAAGGAAGACGCGCAACACGAAGGCATCCCGATTCACAATTTCATGGTGCCAAAGTCGTTCACGAATGAGAACGGAAAACTGACCGGCGTGATGTTCGAAAAAGTCGCACCGCAAAAAGACGAAAAAGGCCGCCGCAAACTGGTGCCGACGGGTGAGCCCGATGTGCATTTCGAGTGCGACGACGTGCTGGTGGCGGTGGGACAGGAAAACGCGTTCCCGTGGATCGAGCGCGACTTGGGCTTGGCATTCGACGAATGGGATATGCCGGTCGTCGACAAGATTTCGCATCAAGCTTCGCTGCCAAATGTGTTTTTCGGCGGCGACGCCGCATTCGGCCCAAAGAATATTATCTGGGCGGTGGCGCATGGTCACGAAGCCGCGATATCGATCGACAAGTTTTGCAACCGTGAAGATATTTCCCAGCGTCCACCGCCGATGGTGCACATGTTGAGCCAGAAGATGGGCATCCACGAGTGGAGCTATGACAACGACATTTCGAACGACCTGCGATACAAGGTGCCGCTGAAGGAAACCTCGATTGCGTTGAAGAGCATCAAGGTTGAAGTGGAGTTGGGCTTTGATCGAAAACTCGGATTTGCTGAAGCGCAGCGCTGCCTCAATTGCGATGTGCAGACCGTGTTCACGCCGCGCCTTTGCATTGAATGCGACGCGTGTGTGGACATTTGTCCGATGGACTGCATCACGTTCACTGAAAACGGCGATGAGAGTGGATTGCGCGCGCGCCTGAGTGCGCCGGCATTCAATTTGACGCAGGATTTGTACGTTTCCGACGCCGTGAAGACCGGTCGCATCATGGCAAAGGACGAAGATGTGTGCCTGCATTGCGGCCTTTGCGCGGAACGCTGCCCGACGGGTGCCTGGGACATGCAAAAATTCCTGCTGATTCCCACGCAAGCGGGTCCCGGCTGCCGCAAAAAACCAGCGGTTGAACCAATGCGGGAGGCGGCCGAATGAAAGCACTCGCAGCAGTCAACGATTTCGTTGTCAAATTCGCCAATGTCAATGGTTCGGGTTCGGCCTCGGCCAACGAGTTGTTCGCGAAAGCAATTCTGCGCATGGGCGTGCCAGTCAGTCCGCGCAATATTTTCCCCTCCAATATTCAGGGTTTGCCCACCTGGTACGAAGTGCGCGTAACCGAGAAAGGCCATCTGGGTCGGCGCGGCGGGGTCGATTTCATGGTGGCCATGAATCCGCAAACGTGGAATGAGGATGTCAAGGAACTCGAGCCCGGCGGCTATCTTTTTTACGACAATTCAAAGCCGCTGCCACCGTCGAAATTTCGCGTTGACATCAATGTGATCGGTGTGCCGCTGACGGAAATCAGCAACAGCACCTATGCCGATTCGCGCGAACGGCAGTTGATGAAGAACATCATTTATTTGGGCGCGTTGTCGTATTTGCTCGGCATCGAGCCCGAGGCCATCGAAAAATTGTTTGGCGAGCAATACAAAGGCAAAGAGCGGTTGCTCGACTCAAATAAAAAGGCGCTGCATCTGGGCCGCGACCATGCGGCCGCGCACCATCAACCGATTGCGTTGAAGGTTGAACGCCGCGATTTTGTCGGCGACCGGATTTTCATTGAGGGCAATAGCGCCGCCGCGCTCGGCTGCGTGTACGGTGGTGCCTCGGTTTGCGCGTGGTATCCGATCACACCTTCATCGTCGCTTGCCGAGGCGTTCACGAAGTGGTGTCAGAAATATCGCGTCGATGCCGCCACCGGCAAAAACAAATTCGCGATCGTGCAGGCCGAGGATGAATTGGCTTCAATCGGCATCGTCGTCGGTGCTGGCTGGAACGGCGCACGCGCATTTACCGCGACCTCGGGGCCGGGTGTCTCACTCATGCAGGAATTCATCGGCCTCGCGTACTTCGCCGAAATTCCGGTGACCATCATCAACGTGCAACGCGGCGGACCTTCGACCGGCATGCCGACGCGCACGCAACAATCGGATGTGCTCTCGTGCGCGTATGCCTCGCACGGCGACACCAAACACGTGCTGCTGTTTCCGGAAGATCCGCACGAGTGTTTTGAAATGGCGGCAACCGCGCTTGATTTGGCCGACCGTTTGCAGACGCCGATATTTGTCATGACCGATCTCGATATCGGTATGAATCAGCGGTTGTGCAAACCGTTCGATTGGGACGACAAGCGCATGTTCGATCGCGGCAAGATCATGTCGTATGAGGATTTGGAGGCGGGCAAGAAATTTGGTCGCTATCTTGACGTCGACGGAGACGGCATACCGTTCCGCACGTATCCCGGCACGCATCCGACCAAAGGGGCATATTTCACGCGCGGCACCAGCCGCGATCGCTTCGCGAAATACAGCGAGGCGGGCGACGATTACGTCGACAACATGTCACGGCTGCTGCATAAATTTGAAACCGCGAAAGAAATTGTCCCGCAACCGGTTTTTCAATCCGCCCCGCAAAAAACCAAGCTCGGCGTGATCTATTACGGCTCGACCAGCCCCGCCATGTATGAGGCAATGGAATCGTTGGAGGCGGATCGGGTTCATGTCGATACCTTGCGTATTCGCGCGTTTCCATTTGGTCGAGCAGTCGTGGATTTTATTGCTGCGCACGATCGCATATTCGTGGTCGAGCAAAATCGCGATGCGCAATTGCGCACGCTGCTGGTGGCCGAACTCAATATCGATCCGGCCAAATTGATCGCGGTATTGCACTACGACGGCACGCCGATCACTGCGCGCTTCATCGTGAATGAAGTATCGAAGACGGCCGGTTCGCTGAATGTCACGCCGCTCAGAAAGACCATTCAAGGGGAGGCTGCGGAATGACTTACATCGCCAAGCCCAAGCTTCACCACCCGACGCTCGCCGTCAACAACGTCGGCTATACGCGCCGCGATTACGAGGGTGCCGTCTCCACGCTGTGCGCGGGTTGTGGGCATGATTCGATCTCGGCCGCGATCATTCAAGCGTGTTGGGAGCTCGATATCGAGCCGCACCGCGTCGCGAAACTCTCCGGCATCGGTTGCTCCTCGAAAACACCCACGTATTTTCTGGGCCATTCGCATGGTTTCAATACGGTTCATGGCCGCATGCCGTCGGTGCTCACCGGCGCCAATCTCGCCAACAGCGAATTGCTATATCTCGGCGTTTCCGGCGATGGCGATTCCGCCTCGATCGGCCTTGGACAATTCGCGCATGTGATGCGGCGCGGTGTGAACATGACCTACATCGTGGAGAACAACGGCGTGTACGGATTGACCAAGGGACAGTTTTCCGCCACCGCTGACCAAGGTTCGAAATCCAAGCGCGGCGTGGTGAACCGCGATTCGCCGATCGATCTCGCGTTGCTCGCGATGCAACTCGGCGCAACCTTTGTCGGGCGCAGTTTCTCCGGTGACAAACATCAATTGGTGCCGCTCATCAAAGCGGCGATCGAGCATCAGGGGGCCGCATTCATCGACGTCATCAGTCCCTGCGTGGCGTTCAATAATCATGCGGGCAGTACCAAGAGCTACGATTACATCCGCGAGCACAATGAGGCGGTAAATCGTCTCGATTTCATTCCCCGTCGAAATGAAATCACCGTTGACTTTCCCGAAGGCGAGGCCACCATGGTGCGTCAGCACGATGGCACCACGTTGCTTTTGAGGAAGTTGCACCCGAGTTACGACCCGACCAATCGAATTGCCGCGATGAATTACACGCAGGAGCGGCATGCGGAAGGCGAAATCGTTACTGGTCTACTTTATGTCGATGCGGAACCCGAAGATTTGCATGTGCATCTGAATACGCAACCCGGTGCTTTCAATCGCATGAACGAGGCCGACCTGTGTCCGGGGAGTGCGGCGCTGGAAAAACTCAACGCGGGATTGCGCTAGTCGACCACTCCGGCGGAGTAAGACGGCGCAACAAAATCCGCCAAAGACGCCGCTAAAGGCATCTCAGTGGGAGCGCATCGCGAGTGACGTTTGTAGCATTAGTGCCGCCCGTTTCGAGGTTCGAGGCGACTGTCTTATAACCGCAGACCCATTCGTTGATTGGATTTTTTCCACTCACGACTGGGCGCCAACTGACAACCTTGCCAGCGAGTTTGCCGTTCGCGGTCGATCGGAATTTCACGTTTACCGCACCGTTCATTATTGCGATGGATTCGACGTACACACCAGCATAACTCTCCGGCGGATTTGCCCCGGCGGCTTCGTTGCTGGCTGGCAGTGCGGGCTCGCCGCCCGAAAGCTTGCTGTTGTAATAGCTGGTCACCTTGGCGCTGACACTGCTGATGAGTGGCATGCTCTCGTCAATCTGCTCGCGCGGTATCTTCGACAGAAAAAGTGGCAAAACCATCGCGGCCAATACCGCCATGATGGCCATGACGACGACCAGTTCCAGCAGGCTGAAACCAATAAGCGTATTGGTCGAGCTGCGTAATCTATTTTTCATTCTTACTTGTCTTGCAATAGTCAATCGCCAACGCACACGCTGCTTATGAGCCATGAATACCCGGAACGCCGCGCCATTGCATGAGTTTTGCTCATGACTCTTTTGGAAAATCCGGCTGCTTGGAAGGTTGCGCATCATTGAATGCCGAGAGTTTCATCGCGTGCTGATAGATGCCGACAATGGTCGGGTACGCCTCCAGCGCGCACTTGAAACGATTCGCGTTGGCCACCTGCGGAATCAAACAAACATCGGCAAGTGTCGGGGTATCGCCGAGACAAAATGTGCCGGAATCCCTGCGGGCTTCCAACACTTTCTCCAGTGCGGCGAATCCCTCCGCGATCCAGTGGCAATACCACTTGTTTTTCGCCGTATCGCTGATCTTCAATTCATCGGACAAGTAACTGAGCACGCGGGTGTTGTTCAACGGATGAATATCGCACGCAATCATCTGTGCCACCGATCGCACCCACGCGCGATCCTTGGCGTCAGTCGGCAACAACGCGGGTTCAGAATAAGTTTCGTCCAGATACTCGATGATGGCCAGCGATTGTCCGAGTGCGAAATCGCCGTCGACCATGAACGGCACCAGTCCTTGCGGATTGATCGATCGGTACGCGGATTTTCGCTGCTCACCGTTGGCCAAATGAATGTAGCGCCGATCGGGATTCAGCCCTTTGAGATTGAGCGCAATGCGCAAACGAAACGCGGCGGAAGAGCGGAAGTATTCGTAGACGATCATGCGAAGTTTATAATGGGGCGATGCTCGATTATAGCCCGCCGAACCGCACCGCATTTTCCTCGGGAATCAACCGCGATTCGCTCGCGGCGTGTCTCGTCCACGCCCACACCGTGGACGCGAGCGGCGATGGCGGATTCAGCGACGATGGTGATTCGGCGATGCAAATTCATGCCGGAAAAATACTCAAACCCGCTGCCGTACTGATACTGGTCATCAATCAAGCCGAGCGGCCCACGGTGCTCTTCACGCAGCGAACCGTGCACTTGACCGATCACGCCGGGCAAATCAGTTTTCCCGGCGGGCGCGTCGAAGAATCCGACCGCGACCACATTCACACGGCGTTGCGCGAGACCGAAGAAGAGACCGGTGTCGACGCGGGCAAAATCGAAATTCTCGGTGCGATTCCGCAATACACCACCGGCACCGGCTATCTCATCACACCCGTCGTCGGATGGATCGAGCCGCCGATTGCATACCGGCCTGATCCGACGGAGGTCGAAGAATGTTTTGAAGTGCCGTTCGATTTCTTGACCGACATCGACAATCATCATCTTGAAACCGCGATGTACAAAGGCCGCATGCGCAGCTACTATGCGCTGCCTTACGGTCGCCGATATATCTGGGGGGCCACGGCAGGCATGCTGGTGAGTCTCACACGGGTACTCGGTGCCGCCCATGGAATCGCGCTGGGACATCCGATTTGCCGGTCGCCGGATTCAGGCTGACCCTTTTTTCGCAAGCTTTCTCAATTCACCCAACAGGAAAAAACATGAACACCACCCCCAGCGGATTGCAATATGAAGACACCATCACCGGCAACGGCGCAGAAGCGGCCAAAGGCAATCAGGTTTCCGTGCATTACACGGGCTGGTTGTACGCGAATGGCGTGGCCGGCAACAAGTTCGATTCCAGCAAAGACCGCGGCCAGCCTTTCAAGTTTCCGCTGGGCGGCGGCCAAGTCATTCGCGGCTGGGATGAGGGCGTTGCCGGCATGAAAGTCGGCGGCACGCGGCGTTTGGTGATCCCGCCGGAGCTGGGCTACGGCGCGCGCGGGGCCGGCGGCGTGATTCCGCCGAATGCGACGCTGTTGTTTGAGGTGGAGTTGCTGGGCGTTTAGCCCTTGACTGTGCGGCGGGCTAATTGTGCGTTGCACACATATGCACGCCTTCGCCCGCCCAGCCCTTCGCCTGCATGGCTGCGTATTCGGCACTGCTGGTGACGTAACGGTGATTAGATTCGATTCCCTTCTCACTGCCGCGGTTGTATAGCCGATAAACCAGCGTGAGGTTGGGCGGACATAGCCCATTCACGGGAACAGTGACACGAAACGCCTCACGCTCGAAGCGCCACGCGGGCTTGCCCTTCGGCGTCGCAATATCGAGCGCCTGCAGCGCGTCGCACTCGAATTTTTCCGCT
Organism: Betaproteobacteria bacterium; assembly: GCA_031430555.1. Classification (GTDB taxonomy): domain Bacteria; phylum Pseudomonadota; class Gammaproteobacteria; order Burkholderiales; family Usitatibacteraceae; genus UKL13-2. The sequence goes on along the minus strand of JANPBQ010000218.1, from coordinate 6,968 downwards.
GAATAGAAATGGCTGTTAGGTCCGCCGGTGGTGTCACCGTAGTAGCGGCACACCGTTTCCGTTCCCGGCATCGGCGTGTCGATGTTCCACGCGCCAAACAAGTGACCGGTGCGCTTCCAGCCTGGGCCGGCGTTGCCTTTGTCGAGGAACTCCACTTCGTGTTCGTGGGCGCTGATGAAGTAGTGGTCGGTGGTTTCGTTGTAATACTCGATCGCGTTGACGTCGGCGCGGGCGTTGGTTCCCGTAGCTCCTGGGCTGTCGGAACGTATGATGGATCCGCCTGCATTGGTGGGCACTTCACTCAGGATGCGGCCATCTCGGGCCACGAGGAAATTCGTAGCGTCGATTGATATCGGGTTTGCATATGAGTCTGCGAATCCGTTGTCAGTTACAACACCTGCGAATGTGCCGAGGCAATGCAAACCGCGAAACTGAAAACCGGTCTTGTAGAAATGCAAGAGTTCTCCATTGCGTCTAATCGATAGGTGCGACGAAATGGGTGGGTAATTGCAAAGCGGGAAGTACCCGCTGCCCGGGCCGGGGCGAAAGCCAGTAACGGCAAATGAAGTATTCGGCGTGCCATCCGTCCGCCAATTGTAAATGCCCTTGGAGTTGGCGAACGTCAGTTTGCCGTCGCCCAACACGTAGAAAGAAGGGTCGATAAATCCCGGCTCGTCGGCGACCGGCATCGCGCGCTCGATTATTGCGCGTTGTTGTCCATCTGGCGAAAGCAGCCACGTGCGCAGCGGGAGCGCTGTGTCATCTGGTGCATCGGCTTGCAGCAACACAGCGAGGTTTTCGGCCGCCACGCTCCATGCGACAATTTTTGAGTCCGACGCTCGCTGCGAATAGATCAATTCGCGTTCGAGCTGACCATCCGACGAAAGCGTGCGGACTCTTAACGTCATGGTCGCGCTACCGGATTCGATTGTTGTACTCAACGCAATCAATCTGCCATCGGATTGTAGTGCCACCCCCGACAATTGCCCACCACGCGGGTCAAACAATGCGGCGGACTTGGAGTCTTTGTCGTATCGGCGCAAGTACTCCAGATCGAGCTTGCCATTCGGCGAAAACTTCAGCAAGCGACCGTTCGACAACGCCAACCAGTAGCCGCCATCGCGCGCGGGTGCGCTGAACGATGGGCGGCAATCTTCGTTGCGATTGCATGTGATTACGGCATCATTGCGAATTTTGACGACGCCTGCGTCGCCCCATCCCGCCTCGCGGCGACCCGTACGGTCAAGTTTGATGACGTAAAAATCAAACTCGATGGGTGCGCTGATAAGGCTGGGATAAGTGACTTGGCCCATGCATGAAACAAAGAGGGCACCGGCGTCATCAGCCTTCAGTTGCATCCCGCCGAAGCATTCCGGCAGCGTAGCGAATTGGCGTGCGTTGTTGGTTGAAGACGCAATTATCTGACCGGATGCCTGCCACGCGGCGGCGCTCAGAAACAAAATGCCAATGCCGAATGAAAATTGCCGCAAATACATTGAAACACCTCCAACCTTGAGCGCACCACTGTTTGGCACGACCCGTCCAAATTATCACGCAAGGCAATCGCGCGTCGCACGCGGTATCGGCGAAGTATCAAATTTCTCGCCGTTGAGCACAGTGCGGTGCGCCCAATCTCAACTGGTTTCAGAACTTGTGCGCGCCAATCAACAACCGATTGTATTGGTCGTACTTCTCTTCAATGGCACCATCCGACCCCGGTGAACGCTTCACCGTGATCCAAACTTCCGCCGGGAAACTTCCGGCCAAGTCCATGGTGTAGATGATTTCCTCATTGGCGAGTTCGCGGGCGGTTTCAAAATCCGGCGCTTTCCAGTCGAACATCAGGTGCTGTGTCATCTGGTCTTTGAAGATTTCGATGTCGGCCGCTTCGACATCGACCACCTCGGCCAGCGTGCAGCGTGCGCGGCGCGTGAGCGACAAAAATGAAGCGTCGCAGTGGCACGGCGGATCGCAGCGATAGCCTTCCTTGATGTCGCACACTGCGAAGCCGCCGGTGGTGACCCATTCGTTTTCGTCGCAGGCACCGCTTGCGCGGTATAGCTCACCATCGGAATCGTCCAGGCGTACCGCTTTGAGGAACTTGGGCATATCAGGTCACGCGAAACGCGCTTTCAGTTTTTCCATCGTCTCGATCAACGCACCACGGATACCCGGCTCAAACGCGGAGTGACCGGCGTCGGCGACGATGTGGTAATCCGCTTCCGGAAACGCCTCCGCCAATTCATGCGCAGAGATGATCGGGCACACCATGTCATAGCGGCCTTGCACGATGGTGGTGGGCACATGCCGAATGCGGCCGATGCGCTCCAGCAGGAAATTTTCCGGCAGAAAAATGTCGTTCATGAAATAGTGCGCTTCGATACGCGCGAGACCGAGTGCCACGCGATCGGAACCGAAATTGGCGAGCACGCCTTCATTGGGCAGCAAGGTCGAACACGATCCTTCGTACACGCTCCAGATGCGCGCCGCCGGCAGGTGAATCGCCGGATCCGCGTGAGTGAGCAGCTTGTAATAGCACTTCAGAATGTCGCCGCGTTGATGTGCCGGCAGGTGTCCGGAAAATTTGTCCCATGCCTCGGGAAACACCTGTTTCAAGCCGTACAGGAACCAATCAATTTCGGCGCGACGACAAAGGAAGATGCCGCGCAGAATCAGCGCCATGCATCGTTCGGGATGTTGCTCGGCATAGGCAAGCGCCAAGGTCGAACCCCAGGAGCCGCCAAATACCATCCAGCGTTCGATGCCCAAGTGTTTTCGCAATGTTTCCATATCCGCAATCAGGTGCGGCGTGGAATTGTCGCGCAATTCGCCGAGTGGCAACGAACGTCCAGCACCGCGTTGATCGAAGATCACAATGCGATAAAACGCCGGATCAAAAAACTGCCGATGAGAGGCCGACGCGCCCGAACCGGGTCCGCCGTGTAGAAACACCACCGGTACGCCGCGCGGGTTGCCGGATTGCTCGACGTACATCGTGTGGATCGCGTCCAGCGGCAACATTTCGGACTTGTAGGGCTCGATGGCCGGGTAGAAATCCGATCGGAGAGAAACTGAGGAAACAGAGGGCATGAACAAACTCGATGACGGTGAAGGCGGAAGCGTAGCAGAACGCGGAATTGCGCTGCGCACGCTCACCATCGATGATTGACGTTGGTCAACAACTGCAGTTTGTTGCAGTGCACTAATTTAGTGTATTGTCAATGTCATATTCGAGAAAAAAGTGTCCGGATTCAGGACATTAAATGCGCAATCGAGGATCGACGGGAGAAACAAGATGCTTTATCAAATGCATGAATTGCAGCGCGCCGTGCTGGAACCTTGGCGTTGGTGGGCGCAAGCGAGCGCGGACAATCTGAAAAGTCCTTTTTCGCCCTTGTCTTTCGCGCCAAGTGCCAACAAATTTGTGGCCGGATTCGATTTGATGCTGCGCTTGACCAAGCGTTACGGTCGCCCGGAATTCGGCATCCGCCATGTCGATGTTGCGGGTAAATCCGCAGACGTCCACGAACAAACGCTGCTGGATAAACCATTCTGCAAATTGCTGCATTTCAAGAAGTCCCGCGCCATCAAGAATGAGCCGACGGTGCTGATCTTCGCGCCGCTGTCGGGCCATTTCTCGACACTCCTGCGCGATACGGTACGCACGATGCTGCCCGATCACAACGTCGTCATCACCGATTGGAAAGATGCGCGCGAAGTGCCGTTTACGGCGGGCACGTTTCACTTCGACGATTACGTCGCGTACGTGCAGGAGTTCATCGGTTTCATGCAAAACGAGACGGGTGGCAATGTCCATGTCATCTCGGTCTGCCAGCCGACGGTGCCGGTGCTGGCCGGTATCTCGTTGATGGCCGCGCGCGGCGACAAAACGCCGACCAGCATGACCATGATGGGCGGGCCGATCGACACGCGTATGAACCCGACATCGGTGAATGATTTTGCCACGCGACGGCCGCTGTGGTGGTTCGAGCAGAACGTGATTCAACGCGTGCCGGTGAAGTATCCCGGTGCCATGCGCCGCGTGTATCCGGGATTTTTGCAATTGACCGGCTTTATCGCGATGAATCCGGAGCGCCATCTCGAATCGCATCACGATTATTACAATCATCTGGTCGAAGGCGATGGCGAAAGTGCGGAAGCCCATCGACGTTTCTACGACGAATATAACGCCGTGATGGATTTGCCGGCTGAGTATTATCTGGACACAATTGTTCGCGTGTTTCAGGATCAAAGCCTCGCGCGCGGCACCTTGATGGTCGCAGGCGAACGCGTGGAGCCACAATCCATCAAGAAGACGGCGCTCTTCACCATCGAAGGTGAATTGGATGATATTTCCGGCAGCGGACAAACCGAGGCCGCACATACACTCTGCACCGGAGTTCCGGCTGCGCGACGCGAGCATTACACTGCGCCTGCGGTCGGGCACTACGGCATCTTCAGCGGCCGAAAATATCGCGAAGTGATTTATCCGAAAGTGCGCGCATTCATTCAGAAGCATTCCTGACGACATGGCCACACCACCGCCCGGCGCGCCGGATTATTTCGCGCTATTCCAATCGATGTTCACACCCGCCGCCGCGCAACCTGCGGTAGCCCCCAATCCTTTCGCGATGCTTGATCCGAAAGAATTGGAGAAGAAAATCGGCGAGCTGGAAACCGTGCTTGCATGGCTGAAGGCGACGACCGGCATGATCGAGATGTCCATTGAGACCATGAAATATCAGCGATCGCTGCTCAAGAGTCTTGGCGGCGAACCGTCCTCGACACCACCCGATGCGGCGAGCCCGAGCATGCAAGATCTTGGCAAGATGGCCGAAGCGATGAACCCGACTTTGTGGGCATTGAACATGATGCAACAACCGATGGTGCCCGCTGCTGAAAAGACCAAGAAGAAACCTGTCGCTCGCGCGCCGCGCCAAACGCCAAAGAAGCCCCGCCGATAGTTGTAGCGTCGTAAACCTCCAGCATTGGCGCGCCTCTTCGGCCAATAATGCGCCAAACGCCGCGCCAGTGCTAGAGAATTGCTACCTCACCGGTCGACGCAATTCACCCAAGTGCGCCGGAAAGACTCCAGAAACTCGATCCGCGAAATAGTGTCTCAGCGTGGTTTCAATGGTGCGAAACGCCAATTGATCCCAGGGAATATCCGCTTCCTTGAATAAGCGTACATCGAGACTCTCCACTCCCGGCCCGAAATCGAGGTTCTCCAGTTTTGCGCGGAACATCACATACACCTGACTGATTTCCGGCAGCGAAAGTGTCACGTACATTTGTTCGATCGTCACCCGTGCTTTCGCCTCTTCGAGTGTCTCGCGTGCGGCACCTTCTTCCAATGTTTCGCCTTCCTCCATGAAGCCTGCCGGCAACGTCCAAAGGCCATAGCGCGGCTCAATCGCGCGTTTGCAGAGCAACACTTGATCGCCCCAAACAGGAATCGTGCCGACCACCAGCTTCGGATTCAGATAGTGAATGTGGCCGCAATCGGCGCAAACGTGGCGCTCGCGATCATCGCCGTGCGGCACGCGAAATTCCACTTTCGCGGAGCCGCATTGCTGGCAAAAACGGGGCGCGGGATTCATGAGCATGGAGGGCTTTTCAGAGCGAAATTATTGCTCGTTGGGGGTGATCAAATACGCGACAACCATGCGGCCATGCTACCATGGCGGCGAAGTTTGGCGATGTGTAACCATGTGATTTCAAGGGATTTTTTGTGATTTTTATCAAGCAATTGGCGGGTCGCGCGGTGACGGGATTGTGTGCTCTTCTGTGCGTTGCCGCGCATGCGGAAGTCGCGATTGTCCTCAATTCAGGCGAAGGCACGATCAGTCTGATCGATACCGTTTTGATGAAGGAAACCAAACGTTTTCCGATCGGCAAGGAGCCGCATCATTTGATGGCGACACCCGACGACAAGTTTCTGATCGTGGCCAACGCGGCATCGAATGATCTCGTGTTTCTCGATCCGCTCACGGGCGAAATCAAAAAGCGCATCGACAAAATTTCTGACCCGTATCAAGTCGGTTTCAGCCCCGATCAAAAATGGTTTGTGTCGGTCAGCAATCGGCTGGATCGCGTGGATCTTTACCACGGTGCGGATTTTTCTCTCGTAAAACGCATCGCGACCGGCAAGACGCCGAGCCACGTCGCATTCGATGCCAACAGCACCATCGCACTGGTGACGATGCAGGATTCGGATGAATTGGCCGCTATCGATCTCGCCACGCAAACAATCAAATGGCGCATGAAGACGGGAAAAATGCCCGCCGGCATTTGGGTGACGCCGGATGACAAATACGCGCTGGTGGGGATGACAGGCGAGGATTACGTGGACGTGATCGATTGGCGCACACAAAAATCGGTAAAGAAAATTGTCACTGGCAAAGGTGCGCACAATTTTCTGGCGCTGGGGGATGGCAAGCGCATTTTTGTCAGTAACCGCGTCTCAAATACGATCAACGTCATCGATCAAACCACGCTCGCGGTGATCGATACAATTGCCGTTCCCGGTGGCCCCGAGTGCATGGAACTCACGCGCGACGGTAAACAACTTTGGGTGACCTCGCGCTGGATCAAGCAAGTAACGGTCATCGACATGGGAACGAAAAAAATCATCGGCAAAATTCCCGTCGGCAAGAGTCCGCACGGGATTTATTTTCATTCGCATGCGGCGCGGAAGTAGACGAATTCTGGCGTTTGCCGCCGCGTCAATCATTGCGGCCGATGTCACCGCGTCGGCATGCAAAGGCAACGTGTATCTCACGCTCGACACCGGCCACATGGCGCCCGCCGAGGCGATCGCGTCGGTCCTGAAAAAGCACGACGTCAAGGCCACCTTTTTCCTTGCCAACGAGAAAACACAACGCGGCGATACGTCTCTCGATTCGGCGTGGACGCCATTTTGGAAAGCGCGTGCCGACGAGGGCCATGCTTTCGGTTCGCACACGTGG
>JANPBQ010000217.1:0-29098 GCA_031430555.1 Betaproteobacteria bacterium | reverse complement strand
ATGCCTCTCCAACGCTGACGAACAATGTGATTGAGCGGATTCCGGGGCAGGTTGGCATCTATCTGTCTGCGTCTAATGCAACCATCACCGGCAACACGATCCGCAACAATGGTACGGGCATCAACGTCACGGGCGCATCGGCACCGACGATTAGCGGGAATTCCATCATAGGGAATTCAGCTTACGGCGCATATACACCCGGACCGACACCCATAGTCGTTGCAAGGCTTAATTATTGGGGTGCCGCAAATGGGCCGCTAGATAACCTTGATGATCGAGCCACGGGTGGCTGGTACAACCCCAGCGGCGGTGGAAACAAGGTGAGCAACTATATTGACTATAGCTCGCCGCTTGCTACCGACCCCAACTTTCAGGGATCAACCACACAGTTGTCTGGGTACGTTCGTAGTGCCTCAAACGGGCAGCCCATCGATAATGTGCTCGTGCAGGTTGGTACTTTGAGTTCGTTCACGAATGCTTCTGGTCGATATTCCGTAAGTGGGCTTGTCAATACTGGATATTTCGTCACTGCTTCCCGGTCAGGGTACCGGTCCAAGACGAGCACTGGCACAGTCAACCCATTCACCACCCCCAATTACGACATCACACTAACAACAGACCTGTCGACCTGTGTGGCGGGTACGCTTTCGGGCACAGTCAGGGATGCAACAACGGGCGTTTCGCTCGGCAGCGGCATCACGGTTCAGGTCGTCGGCGGCGCGTCATCGGTCACCAATGCCTCTGGTGGCTACAGTTTCGCTGGCCTCTCCCCTGGCAGTCGCACCATCACCGCCACAGTAGCCGGCTTCAGCAACTTCAGCCTGAACCTCTACACCTGCGGTACCCAGACGTCTGACTTGCTGATCACCAAGAACTCCACCGCTCAGGGTCCCAGTTCAAACTCTGGTTATTCCAAAGACCCCGTCAACACCGCCACCGGCAACTATGTCTACCAGCGCCGCGACCTGCAGATTGCCGGCAAAGGTATGCCCTTCTTTTTTGAGCGCAACTACAACTCGCAGGCCGCCAGTGCGGCGGGTGCGCTCAGCGGCCCGCTAGGCTTCGGCTGGACCCACAACTACAACACCTCGTTGGCTGTGGCCTCTGGGAACGTCACCATCACCTGGGGCGACGGCAAGACGGAAACGTATGCGAGCAACGGGATGGGCGGCTTCATCCCGCAGTACGGCGTTTTTGACACGCTAATCGCTAATGGCGACGGCACCTATACGCTCAAGAAGAAAGACCTGAGCGCGTACAACTTTGACACCAGCGGCCGCATGACCAGCATGACCGACCGCAACATCAATGCCATCACCTTCACCTATACCGGGGCCAACCTGACGCGGGTGACGGACACGTCGGGGCGCAACATTGACTTCACCTACGACGCCAGCAACCGCATCACGACCATCACCGACCCGATCGCCCGGACGCTGCAATTCACCTACGACGTATCCGGCAATCTGGTCACGGCCAAGGACACGCGCGCCAACACCACCACCTATGCCTATGACGGCAGCCACCAGATCACCAGTGTCACCGATCCTCGCGGCAATGTGGTGGTGACCAATGAGTACGACGCCGCCAAGCGGGTCGTCAATTCGCAAAAGGATGCCAAGCTGGGGCAGACGACCTATACCTACGATACGGTCAACAACAAGACCACCATTGTGGATGCCGCCGGTATTTCCACCGTCGACTATCACGACACCCTGTTGCGGCTTATTCGTCAGGACGATGGCAATGGCAAAAGCACGCTCTACGAATATGACATCCCCGGCAATCGCATCTCGGTGACCGACAAGCGTGCCAACAAGACCACCTACGGCTATGACGTCAGCGGCAATGTCACCTCCAAAATAGATGCTCTCAATGGCACCAGCGCCATCACCTACGACGCTGCCAACAATCCGCTGACGCGAACGGATGCGCTAGGTAAAGTCACGCAATTCACGTATGACGTGAAGGGCAACTTGCTCAGCGTAACCGACGCCCTCACCAACAGCATCGCCTATACCTACAATGCCGCCGGCCAGGTACTCACCACTACTAACGCACGGGGCTTCGTCACCACCAACGCATACGACGCCCAGGGCAACCTCACCAGCGTCACCGATGCCTTGGCCAACGCAACGCTGTTTACCTACGACGGGGTCGGACGCCGCCTGACCCGTCAGGATGCGCTGAGCCACACCACCACGACAGCCTACGACGCCAACGACAACGTCCTGTCGACCAGCGATGCCAATGGCAAGAGCGTCTCGGCCACCTACGACGCCAACAACAACCGCATCACCGCCACCGACAAGCGCGGCAATGTCACCCAGTTCCAGTACGACCAGAAGGATCTGCTCACCACCACAACTGACCCGCTGGCCGGTGCCGTCGTCAATACCTACGACGCCATCGACCGCAAGACGGCGGTCAAGGACAAGAACAATCGCACCAGCCAGTTGGTATATGACCCGGCAGGCAACCTGACCAGCTCCACCAACGCGCTGGGGCAGGTGACGCAGTACACCTACGACGCCAACGGCAACCGCCTCACGGTCAAGGATGCGCTCAACCACACGACCACCTCGACCTACGATGCCCTCAATCGTCAACTCTCCACAGTCGATACGCTCGGCAATACCGCCAGCCAGACCTATGACCCACTGGGCCGTGTGCTGACATCAACCAACGCCAAAGTGCAGGTCACCTCATTCATTTACGATGCGCTGGGTCGCGTTACGCAAGTCACCGATGCGGCTGGCGGCACGGTCAAGTACACCTACGACAAGAACGGCAACCGGTTGACCATGACCGACCCGAACAACCATGTCACCAGCTACACATACGATGCCCTGAACCGGCTGTTGACCCGCACCGAGCCGCTGGCCGGCGTGACCCAGTATCAGTACAACACCGTCGGCAACCGCAGCCAGGTCACGCTTCCGAATGGCACCATCATCCAGTACGTCTACGACGCACTCGATCGCTTGCAGACCGTCACCTACCCGGATACCTCAACCGTCACATTTGTCTACGACTTTGATGGCAACCGCACCGGCATGACCAATGCGCTCGGCACCACGACCACCGTCTACGATGCCCTTGGCCGGATGACCTCGAACACCGATCCGTTTGGCCAGGCCGTGACCTATGCCTACGATGCCAACGGCAACCGGACCGGCATGACCTATCCGGGCAGCAAGACCGTGACCTACGGCTTTGACTTCCTCAACCGGCTTGCCAGTGTCACCGACTGGCTGACCAACCAGACCACCTATACCTACGACAATGCTGGACGATTGACCGGTTCAGCCCTGCCCAACGGCGTGGTCACCACCTACGGCTTTGACAATGCCAACCGCCTGACTAGCCTGGGACATGCCAAGGCCGCCAATACGATCGCCAGTTACGCCTACACGCTGGATGCGATTGGCAATCACACGAACGTAGCCAGCAATGAACCGCTGGCCACCACCGTCACACCGGGCACAGTCAGCTACACCTACGACGTCGAGAACCGACTCACGGCCATCAATGCCACGGCCAACACCTTCGACACTAACGGCAACATGACAGGCAAGGGGACGAACAACTTTGCCTACGACTTTGAGGATCGACTCAAGCAAAGCACGATCGGTGCGACGACCAGTACCTATCAGTATGACGGGCTCGGCAACCGATACGCAGCGACTCGGGGTGGAACGACCACACGCTATGTACTTGATATGAACGTTGCGCTGCCCAAGGTGCTGATGGAGACCTCGGCGGTAGGCACACCGAGTGCCTACTTTGTTTACGGTATCGGACTGGTCTCGCGTATTTCCGCGGCAGAAGCGCCGTCCTACTATCAGTTCGATTCGCGCGGCAGCACCGTGGCGCTGACCGACAGCACCGGCGTGATCACGGATAAGTATGCCTACGATCCGTTCGGCAACCTGACCGGCAGTACCGGGACGACAGCAAACCCGTTCAAGTACGTGGGGCAGTACGGTGTGATGGATGAGGGCAGCGGCCTCTATTACATCCGTGCACGCTACTACGACGCGACCATCGGGCGATTCATCAACAAGGATCCGAAGATGGGCAGCGACTCCGATGGGCAGAGTCTCCATCGGTATGCATATGCGCAGAACAATCCGATCGTGTTCGTCGATGTCAGCGGATATTCTCGGCTTGAAGCAACCAACGCAGATGCCAAGAAAGTGGGTTGCAATCCCTGGAACATCCTTAGCCGCAACTACCTGCAAGGCTGCAACTTGAGCGAGATCGAAACAGCAGAAGCTTGGCTGCAGGCAACAGGTCAAATAAATGCGGTGATTGGAAAGTCGGCGGGCCTTGCCGCAGCCGGAATTGGTTGCGTTGGTGGGGCTGCAACAGTGGTGGCTTCAGCCTTGGCCTGCTCAAAAGCGGGAAAGGCATTAGTGGAATGGGGATTCGCAGTTCAAAATGCGCTCAACGATACCAATACGTCTACCAGCTTGGCTGTGCATGTTTTTGGCGAAAAGCAGGGAAAGGCAATTGACTTTTTGACAGATGTCTGGGGCTTGAGCAACGGGTTCTTGTCGGCTGGTTCAGACTTGAGCCACGCAGCAGAGACGGGATTCGTGAGCGACGCCGGCTTAGTCGCTGCAACTAGCCTAATTAAGTTGACTGGCAAGGGCATTAAAGTTATCAACTCCGACATGATTTCATGGGGCGGAAGGTGAAATGAATCGCTTCGTCAATTTCTTCTGTCAGTCGCTTGTTGTGCTCGGATGGACAAGTCTTCCGTCTTTGAGCTTTGCAGCCGATTTTGCGTACGACAGCCTGAACCGTCTGACATCGATCACTTACGACAGCGGTCGCCAGATTTCGTACACGTACGACGCCGCCGGCAATCGCCTGACGATGGTCACCAGCGCACCGGTCCCGCCGAATGCATTCAGTTTCACCGCTACCAGCAATGTTGGCTTGTCCGCGACCGTCACCTCCGGTTACGTCACGCCTGCCGGCTTCACCAACCAGCCAATCATTTCAGTGTCAGGCGGCCAATACTGCATCAGCTCTACCGCCAGTTGCAGCTGCGATGTCGCCGCCTTTACGACGAATGCCGGAACATTAACCCTAGGCCAGTCCGTCTGTGCACGGCAGATATCCTCCGCCACGCCCAACACAACCGTCACCACCACCGTCAACATCGGCGGGGTATCCGGCACCTTTGTCAGCACCACCGCCAACGTTCCGGATGCGCCAACCATCGGTGTGGCCACCACCGGGGATAGCCAAGTCACGGTCGCCTTCACCGCCCCTGGCTATAACGGCGGCAGTCCTATTACCGGCTACACCGCCACCTGCGGCGGCCAGAGTGCATCAGGCGCAACATCCCCCATTGCCGTCACCGGGCTCACTAACGGCACTCCTGTCACCTGCACTGTCGTCGCCACCAGTGCCATCGGCAACAGTGCCGCCTCTCAGGCATCGAACAGCGTAACGCCAGTAGGACTTAGCGCCCAGACCATCACCTTCCCGGCGCAAACGCCGGCGAGCCGCCCCTACAGCACTACGCCATTCACGATCAACCCTTTGGCTACCGGTGGTACATCGGGCAATCCGGTCACGTACAGCTCAACGACGCCGACTGTGTGCACAGTATCGAGCACCAATGTGACGATCGTAGCGATTGGTACATGCACGATTGCCGCCGATCAGGCAGGTAACGCCACCTACACGGCAGCAACGCAGGTCACTCAGAACGTGACGATCACACAAGCATCCCAGACGCTCACATTTAGCCCGGCTTCCTCGGTGACGTTGGGTGTGGCACCGATCATGCTGACGGCGACGGCAACCAGCGGACTGACCAGCTTTACCTTCTCGACCAGCAGTGCAGCAAGCATCTGCACCGTGTCAGGCAGCACGCTGACCTTCGTCGGTCCGGGAACCTGCGCCCTGACCGCCAGCCAGGCGGGAAATGCCAACTACGCCGCGGCGACAGCCAATGCGAACGTCGTCATTGGGGCATCCAGCTATACCGTCACCCCATCGGCCAGCAGCAACGGCAGCATAACCCCCCCCTCGCCGCAGCTAGTCAGCGCCGGCAGCACCGCCACCTTTACGATTACGGCCAATGCGGGCTACTTGGCATCAGTTACCGGCAACTGCGGCGGCACAATGTCGGGTACATCGCCGAATTACAGCTTTACTACCAGCCCTATCAACAGCAACTGCTCAGTAGTGGCGTCGTTCTCAAATGTTGCCGGCCCACCCACCGCACCAATCATTGGCACTATCGTGCCCAGTAGTGGCAGCGCAACCATCTACTTCAGCATCCCGGCCGCCAATGTGGGCAATGCCACCGCGTCGTACACCGCCACCTGCACGGCTGGTGGCTTTACGGCCACCGGTCCGGGCTCGCCATTGACCGTTACTGGCCTGTCGAACGGCACCAGCTACAGTTGTTCAGTGGTCGCCAGCAATGCCGCCGGCAGCAGCCCGCAATCGGCATCGGTCAGCGTCACCCCACAACCGTCGCCGACTATCTCGGCTATCAAGTCACGCAAGACCCATGGTGCTGCCGGTACCTTTGATCTGGACATCACCCCGAATATCCCCATCAATGGCCCGATCACGGTCGAGCCGCGCTTCCCCGGCGGAGGCCACAAGCTGGTATTCAAGTTCCCCACACCGGCGCTGTCGGTGGGTGCGGCGAGCGTCATTGACGCAAGTGGCGTCCTGTTGGGGTCGGCCTACGCCGCGATTGAAGGCAATGACATTGGCGTCCTCCTGGTTGGCATTCCGGACAACCAACGTGTGGCGGTACTGGTATCAGGGGTCAATGGCAGCAACGCCATGTCGGTATCGCTGGGATTCCTCGTGGGCGATGTCAACAGTTCAGGATCGGTGTCGGCGAAGGATGTGAGCGCGACGAAGGCACGAATCGGACAAACGCTCACGCAATCGAATTACCGGTCAGACGTTAATCTGTCGGGAACCATCAGCCAGGCGGACCTGACCGCAACCCGGGCACGATCTGGAAAAGTGCTGCCGTGAGTGGTGCATGTTTTTGAGGTGGACGTTCAAGTTCGTTTACCACAAATGGCGACGTGCCCAAGGTAAATGACGCCAACGCAAACTGCCACCAAGGCCAAATACCAAGAGTCGATGCTTGTCGCAAACACAGCGCGCCGAGGTCGAGGCCATAAAAGTAGACATACGCGATGATGAGGCGGACATCTTGCAATCGTTCGCGAATCTAGAGCATTTAGCGTCAGCGGGAGAACCCCCGCCTTTGCCGGGGGATGGTTACTTGCGCATTCCGGCGAAGCCGGTCCATGATTCCGGCATGATGCCGGGCCGCCGAGATACTTGTGCTTGGAAAGGTTCCGGGTAAGTACGAAATTGCCTTCTTGTAAACCGACTCGGCCGATTTACTTCTTAACCAGTTCCACGCGGCGATTCTTGGCACGACCGTCATCGCTGCGATTATCGGCTACCGGCTTGGTCTGGCCGTATCCCTTGGCACTGAGGCGGCCGGCAGCGATGCCTTTGTCGGACAGGTATTTCATCACTGATTTCGCGCGCGCATCGGACAGGGTCAAATTGGCTTCGGCGCTGCCGACGTTATCGGTATGCCCGCCCACTTCCAGCTTCAATTCGGGCGACGATTTCAGCGCCGTCACCACTTGGTCCAGTTGCGAAAAGGAATCTGCCTTGATGACAGCTTTGCCGGTGTCGAAATTGATGTACAGCGAGATAAAGCCATCCTTGTTGATTTTGTCGATCAATTCGTTGACGACGATATTCTGTTTCATGACTTCGCGCTCGGCGATATACAAGGCGTAACCGGCACCGCTGTTATAGGGATGCACGCGCGCCCAGATTTCCTTGCCGCCTTTGTTGAATTTGAGCACGGTGGTGCGGTCGCCTGCGCCCCATTGATCGTCGTTGAATTGTTTGCCGCTGTTCTCGGCACCGTACTCCGCAATCACCACGCCGCCCGCCGCCTTAACAGCGTTCTGATAGTTGCGCTGGATCTGCAAGCCGCTGGCGGTCTTGGTTTCACCAGGCATGTCATAGACGATATAGGTTTGAATGCCTTCCACCGTCTCAATTTTGACCGCCTTATTCTCGGCGTTCAGTGTTCCATTGGCAGGAAATTCGCGGGCGTCGAACTGCTTGATCTCGCACGAGTTGATGCGATATCCCGGCATGCGGTTAAACAGCGGGTGGTCCTTGCAGCCCTCGGCATCGTCCTCCGCAAAGGCCGGCTGCGAAAAACCAACCACAGACAACGCGATTACCAATTTCAACAATGTTTTCATGCGTTTTTCTCCTTGGGATATATATGGTCTCCTGGTCGGGCATGCAACTGCTGTCATCTTGAGCAACAACCGGGAAATACTTTTACTCAACCCCTTTTTTCAGGCTAAACGGTTTTATCTCTATTTGCAAAATCGTGTCACAAAAAAATAAAATTTGCATTGGCACACGAATTGCGATCGCCTCCCTACCCCACCCTCCCTTCCAACGCCACTCTCCCCGCCGGTGTCGCCATCACCACGATCGCATCCCCCGCCTGCACCATCCGATCCGCCGGCGGATTGAACACCGTGGCACCGCCCGCCGTGCGCACCGCCAACACGATGTATTCGGTACTCGACGGCGCTACCGTTTCAATTGATGCCGCTGCCCCCTCGGCGACGATGATTTGCTCCACGCGCACGTTGTCATCCGAGCGCAGCATTTCATCGAGGAACGACACCACCTGCGGGCGCACCATGCTGGAGACGATGCGCATGCCGCCGGTGAAATCGGGCGAGACGATCGCGTCCGCGCCGACGCGTTCCATCTTGGAAAAATAATTCACTTCGTGGCAGCGCGCCACCACCCGGCAGCTGGGGTTGAGCTGCTTGGCCGAAAGCGTGATGACGAGGTTGCGGTTGTCGTCGCCGGTGACGGCGAATACGCCCGCCGCGCGGCGCACGCCGGCTTGTTCGAGGAGTTCATCTTCGGTGCCGTCGCCGACGACATGCATTGCGATCGGATTGCGCGCGGCATGCGCGGCAATCTGCGCGGGATCGATGTCGATGACCACATACGGCCGCTCGGTTTTCTCGAGCTCATGGGCGACATTGCCGCCGACCCTGCCCGCCCCGCAGACGATGTAGTGTCCTGAAAGTGCGCCGATGCGTTTTAACATTTTGCGTCTCCGAAGTGCCAGATTCAATTCGCCTGCGACAATGAACGCGGTGATCGTCGAAAAAATATAGGTCGTGACGCCGATGCCGGTGAAGGCGATCACCATCGTGAAAATCCGTGCGCCGGGCTTGCCGGACATGTCGATGATTTCGCTATAGCCGATGGTGGCCACGGTGACGAAAGTCATGTAGAGCGCATCCACCACCGTGGTCGCATCGCCGCCGATATGCAGATAGCCGAGCGTGCCCGCCAGCAGCACCGCAATCAGCGCCAACGTAGGCGGCATGAAACGGCGGGTGACGTGGGCAAATTTGAATTTGGACATGCGGCGTAGGTCGGCGGGAAGTGTTGGGGAAGGAAAATTAGTATACGTTATTCACATTGTGAAACTCTATATTCGGCGGGCGTTTCCACATACTTTCGGCCTGAATGGCGCGCCAGTGCTAGAGGTTAGTGTTTGGGAACTTCTAATTACCCTGTCATTCCCGCGAATGCGGGAATCCAATTTTCGTAATCACTTGAGAGAGAGCGAAGACTGGATCCCCGCGTTCGCGAGGATGACAAGAATTGAGGGTATATAGAATTGCCTGTTTCTGCGTAGGTCCTCATAGCGAATAAACCCATTTGGAATTGAGTTTCACCCAAGCACGTACAAATACGCGAAAATTCGCATCTTCAACCGCCAGCGGCGATTCACCAAAAGGTCAGCCATGATGCCAGAAGCGCAATCTCAATCTCCCGTGCTGCGTGTTTGCGCGGCCACGTTCGCGGTATGGTCGTTTGGCGCACAGGCCGCGCCAGCACCGGTCGCCCCCATCAGAGAAGTTGTCGATACGTTTCACGGCGTCGCCGTTAAAGATCCCTATCGCTATCTCGAAAGCGTCAAGACACCCGAGGTTCAGGCCTGGCTTAAAGGCCAGGGCGACGCGGCGCGTGAATCGCTGGATCGCATCGCGATTCGCGAACAACTCGAAAAACGCATCACCGAACTCACCAACGCGACGGGTGACTCGATTAACACCGTTACCCGCATGCCGGGTGATCGTATTTATTACCTGAAGCGCGCCAAAGGCGAGCGGCAATTCAAGCTGGTGATGCGACGCGGATTGACGGGCCCCGAGCAATTACTGGTCGATCCCGAGGTGGATGCGAAGCGCACCGGTGTGCCGCATGCGATCAATTATTACCGGCCCTCGTGGGATGGTGCCTACGTGGCCTATGGCATGTCGGCGGGCGGATCGGAAGCGGCGTCGCTCTACATTCTCAACGTCAAAACCAATCAACTGGTTGGCGCGCCGATTCCGCGTGTATGGCAAACCAAGATTGCCTGGCTGCCAGACAGCAAATCGCTCGCTTACAATCAATTCAAAGTCCCGACACCCGGCGAAGCCGATTCGGAAACCTACCTCGACAGTAAAGTGATGTGGCTGAAAGTGGGCGATCCGGAAGCCAAGGCGAAGGCGATTTTCGGCCCGACCGTCACCAAGAATCTCGGCTTGGCACGACTCGACGTCGGCGAACTCATTCTCACCAAAGGCAGCCCGTGGATGATCGCGCGCACCACCGATACCACGTTGCAAGAGGGTTTCTTATTCGTGGCACCGGTGTCGAATATTGGCCGCGAAAATATCGGCTGGAAAAAAATATCCGCCTTTGCCGACAAGATCACCGAAGTGGAGTTGCGCGGCAATGATCTCTTCTTCCTCACTCACGCCAACGCGCCGCGCAAGATGGTGATGAAGCTCGATTTGCAGAAGCCCGACCTGCGGCGCGCCG
The DNA here is from genome assembly GCA_031430555.1 of Betaproteobacteria bacterium. GTDB lineage: Bacteria > Pseudomonadota > Gammaproteobacteria > Burkholderiales > Usitatibacteraceae > UKL13-2. The sequence goes on along the minus strand of JANPBQ010000217.1, from coordinate 18,148 downwards.
TGATGGTGGCCGTGCCCCCGAAGGACGGCGTGTTGGAAGATTTTTCATTGACGCGCGATGCGGTCATCGGCGCGGTGCGCGAAGGCACCGAAATTGTTTTGCGCAGCTATAAACCGGGCAATGCATCCGGCGAAGCCATCGCCATGCCGTTCAAGGGCGCTGCGGGGATTCACGCCGAGCCGGCCTATCAATCGAGCGACGTGTTGTATTCGCTCAGCGGCTGGACTTCGCTGGCGCGCACGTTTCTGTTGAAGGGCAATACCTCGGTCGACTCCGGGTTGCGGGTGAATCCGCTGTTGCCGAATTTGCCCGACGTGGAAATCATCGACGTCAAAGTCAAGAGCCACGACGGCGCAATGGTGCCGATGACGCTCCTGTATAAAAAAGGCCTGAAGCGCGACGGGACCAATCCAACCCTGCTGGACGCCTACGCGGCCTATGGATTCTCGGAAACCGCACGTTTCTCGACCAGCGTCATGACGTGGATCGAGCAAGGCGGCGTGATGGCCATCGCCAACGTGCGCGGCAGCAGCGTGTACGGCAACGATTGGTATCAGGCCGGCTTCAAGGCGACCAAATCCAACACCTGGAAAGACGGTGTCGCTTGCGCGAAATATTTGATCGCGGAAGGCTACGCCTCGCCGAAAACGCTTGCCGTTTCCGGTGGCAGCGCGGGCGGAATATTCGCCGGGCGAACCGCCACCACCGCGCCGGAGTTATTCGCCGCCGTGATCCTCAATGTCGGCAGCCTTGATACGATCCGCGCCGAAGAAACCGCCAACGGCATCACCAATATTTCCGAATTCGGCAGCGTGAAGAACCCGAACGAGTTTCCCGCCTTGCTGGATATGAGCACCTATCACAACATCAAAGACAACACGGCCTACCCGGCGGTACTGCTGGTGCATGGCGTGAATGATCCGCGCGTGGAGGTGTGGCACAGCGCTAAAGCCACCGCGCGCCTGCAAGCCGCCTCGAACAGCGGCAAACCGATCTTGCTTCGGCTCGACATGCAAGCCGGCCATGGTATCGGCAGCACCGTCACGCAGCGCACCGCGATGGCGGCGGATATATATGGGTTTTTGCTTTGGCAGTTGGGGAAGACGACGTTGAAGAACTGAGTCGCCACACTCGATTGGCACCTGTTTAGTTGTCTCCCCGGCGAAGGCCGGGAGTGATGCGGGGAATTCGTGGCGCATGCGCCGTGCCCGCTGAACGCCACGCCAATGCAGTGGTGTGGCCCAATTTTAGTTGCGTATCGCAACGCAAGTTAAATTAGGCCCCGGCCTCCGCCGGGGAGACATTTTCAACTGCGGCACTTCAAAATCCACATCGCCGAATTGACTGGCCGAACGCATTTGGGTAAGAGCCATTAGCGGCTTACGTGATTTTTGAATTGTAGAAACCACGAATACCGTCAATCGAGCGAATCCAGCTCACGCCAGCAACGTCGCCGCCAATCCCGCCAACCCCAATCCCAACGCCGCCAACGCATCACCCGCAATCAAGCCCCCACCCGCGAGTGACGTGGAACTCATGTCGCTCGGCAGCGCGGGGGCCTTTGCATCGTTGCCTTTGCGTTTAGCGTAGGTATCGATTGCGCTCGACAACACACCACCCGCCGCGAACCAGGCGGATGTCGGCAGATTCACAAAGCCGCCGAACGACGATGCATAGGGCGACGGCAGCACCACCGCATCCAACGCAAAATCCGCCGCGAACCCGCTGCGGCTCGCCTTGACCCATTCACCATAACGCGCGTTGTTCTTGATCCACTGCCGCAGTAATTGCGTCACCAGCCCGATTGCAACACCGATCCAGATGGCGGTGCGCTGATAGGGTTTGTCGTCGGTCAGACTTTTAAGCGTACCGACGATTTTGTATGTCATTGCCGAGGTCCATTGCTCAGGTTGCGCGTCAGCCGCCAACGCGGTTTGATCGAGATTCAGCACCGGATACGCGGTCATGAATAATTTTGCAAACAGCACCGCCGTGACCGCGCCCATGACGATACCCGCGACCTGAAAGCGAAATTGAATCACGCGATTGGTGCCAAGCCGCCAGCCGGTCGAGCGATCCTGCTGCATATCCGATGCGGCCGAGGTCGCCACCAGCAACACCGTCGCCGCCATCAAGCCGGTCACCGGGTTGGTGAGGCCCACCGACGCCATTAACACCACCGTCACAACGAATGCGGATGAGATCGGATTTTGGTCGACCATGCCGACGGAAATGCCGTTGACCATCGCGAAGATAAAGGTGAGGAACACCGCAAAGACCAAGTAGCCCGCCGGCACATTCAGCAATTGCGAGCCGACGACAATCACCGCGAGCGCCCAGAAAATCACCCACGCCGTGAGCCTTCGCATGTTGGTCTTTTGCCAATCCTCTTGCACGGCGGCAGGTTCGCCTGCCGCCTCGCGCGAGCGCATCCACGCCTGCCACAGCACCTGCGAAACATCGACCAACGCCGCGCCGAGAATCATGCCGAGCGCGATCAGAAACATTATTTTTCGGAACGGATCACCCGCGTTCAACCAGCCGATAGACACAAAATACGGCGCCAGCGCCCAGCCCGCCAATCCGCCCACCAGTGCGGCGATGCCGATGCGCGCGCCGACGATCATGCCGGCACCGAGTGTGGAAGTGGAAAATTCAATCGCCCCCAGTACCGCGATTTTCGCGGCGCCGATTCCGCCCGCAATACCCAGCGCCATGCCGCCGAACAATCGCGTCACCGATTGCCTGAGCAAAACGGGATCGGTGAGCGCGCGCAGTATATTCGCGACCGCGAGGCCTGAAGGAAACGTGAGCTTGAGGCGATCAACCAGAATCGGCGTGTACAACATGCCGACGCCAACGCCAAACATGCCGATGCTCAACATATAAAGCATCAATATCCAGACCGGCGGCTGCGGCAAGCCGAGCCACACCATCGCCTGAATCACCACCGCCATCGCACTCATGCCCGCGACCGATGCGGCGGCGGTCTGGATGTAATTCGCGCCGTGCTTACCTGCGGCCCCGTAGCCGTACGTGACGACCGAGCCGAGAATGCCCGCCAGCACTTGCCCGCCAACGAAGAATCCAAGCGAGAAATTCATGTAGGACGCGGTGACGCCGCCGAGTGGGCCGAGGATGAAGATGCCGACGGCACCAAGCAGCGCGTAATATTTCCAAGTGCCGACGGCGGGCAGCCAATGCCAGCGCAGTGCGGATGGTGTGGTGGGGGTCGACGTCAGGTTTGTCATCGTTCGCCTCGGCGAGAATTGAGCGGACTACGCCCGAAAAAATTCTGCGCGAGCCAACGATTTATTGGTTAGCGAAAGAAAGCAGCCGGCGTGACGATGATATTACGGCATCCGTCACCCAGTGTCGGCATTGAGTGGCAGCCGCGAACGTAACATTCCCGTCGAAAATCGCGCCAATAATTGTGCCCGCATTGATAGCGAAGCACTTCTCCCTTTGCAAAGGGGAGATTGAGAGGGATTTGCGGTCGTTCCTCCGCTGGCGCGGCCCTAAATCCTGCTCAGTCCTCCTTTAAAAAGGAGGAAGAGCTTCGCAAGAAGTATTCAACCTTCGATATCACGAATCTCAACAGCCTTTTAGACGAGCGGATTGTTACATCGCCTCGATCGACCCCGAACCCCGCACCGTACGACTCACATTCATCGGTGACCCGGCGTAACGGATATCGCCTGAACCCGTCACGCTGGCGGCTATTCTTTCGCTGGCATACACATCGACATCGCCCGACGCCATGATTTTCACATTGGCTTCGCGCGCGATCAGCTTGCGCGAGCGCACGTCACCCGAACCCATGACTTCGATATCGACTTTGTCGGCGTTGCCCGCAGCGGTAACATCGCCTGAACCCTTGATGGAAATATTAACTTGCCCCGCTTGTACCGATGGCAGGCGAATGTCGCCCGAACCGTGAATATCGGCGCTCACCGATTTGCCCTCCAGCGCGTCGATCTTCACATCGCCCGAGCCCTTGATGTCGATCCTGAATTGTTCCGCGTTGATCGACTTGAATTTCACATCGCCCGAGCCGGCGATGGCGATGTCGAATTTGTCGGATTTCAATCGATCGCCGATCACGTCGCCCGAACCTTTGATGTTGATCGCGTTGAGCGATTTCACCGTGAGGCGGATCTTGATTTCCTTTTTGGTCGAGAAGCCGCGCGATTTGTCGCCTTCGATGATGAGCTCATCGCCCGAAACTTGGGTGGACATTAACGGCAGCAAATTATCGTCGGCGGAAATGGTGAGCGATTCCGAGGTGCCCTGCGAGAGCGTCACTGTCACCGGTAGCGCCACCACCAGTCGCGAAAAATTGGCGACGGCACGCGATTCTTCCTTGATGACGCCCGAACCCTTCGTTCGGTTGCTGCCGTAACTGGTGCGATTGTCGAAACCAAAATTGAAATTCAGCGAGAATCCGCCGGATTTCGATTTCGATTCTTCGTCGGCATGGGCGATGCCGACCGAGGCACCGGCAAGCAGCATGGCGGCCACGGTGCCAAGGTTGGTGAGATTGGCGAGGGCGGACTTGAAAAAACGTGGGCGCAGCGACGTTGGGTGGGCGGACATTTTGGGTCTCCTTGAATGAATGTGACCATTCTAGGAACGCCCCGCCGAATCGCCATGCAAAACCGACGAAATGCAGAATCGCCGGGATGACATGCGGGAATGGCTTACCGCCCTTCCGCCACTCCGTCGCGCCGCGGATCGGCCGCCCCGATCCAGCCGCCGTCACGGCACATCAGAAATCCCAGCCCACTGATCATCGGCAGGACATCGACGTCATGGCCTTTTGCCGACAGCGCCGCCGCTTGCAGCGCGGCGGTCGTACCCTTTTCCAGTTGCAGCTTGCCGCGAATCGCGGTCGATACGTGGCCGCGCGCGAGCGCTTCGGCCGGCGTGCGGTTGTTCGCGAGCATCTCCACCAGACTCGACGCAATGTAATCGACAATCTGCCCGCCGCCGGCCGAGCCCCCCACCACGGCCGGATTGCCGGACGCGTCGAAAACGATGAGCGGCGCCATCGAGGTGACCGGACGTTTTTCCGGCTGCATGCGGTTCGGTGCCGCCTGCCCGGTGCGCGGCACGCCGGTGATGTAGCGCGCAGGCAGCTTGCAGGATCAACGCGGCGAAGGTGACGCCCAAACGAACGTACCGTGGAGGCAAGTGTAGGCGCGTGGGTCTTCCGGCTTGGATGGACAGAAATATGGGATAGTACGGCGATCATGAATTCGCGAAACCCAAGTGCTGGCGCGGCGTTTGGCGGCTTTTGTGCCTAAACGCCGCGCCAGTGCTTGGGTTTGGCACGTGGGTACTTCTATTTACCCATATTCTTGTCTCCCCGGACTTGTTCCGGGGGTGAGGCGGGGAATTCGCAGCGCATGCGCTGCGCCCGCTGAACGCCAAGCCAATGTAGTGGCTTGGCCCAATTTTTTTTGCACCTCAATGGATTACGAAACTTGGTTACCGGCATTCGCCGGTACGACAGGGGTAAATAGAAGTAAGCACGTGCGCGTTTTAAAATCCGCGACGTGCGGTTGCTGCGCTTGCCGGCGAAACGACGTGGGATGGATCTTTGATTGCAGCCACTTCAATGCCGCGCTCGCGGCAGGTTCAGCGCAACGTCATAAACGGCGCAGAAAAAAGTCCACGCCACACCTGCCCGCCCTCATTGAGCGCGAATCGCCGGACAAGTCGGCATAATCAACGACTTCTCGCCAACAGATTCGATTGCCGCCATGTTCCCGCAAACCAACATCAATGAAATCACCCACGTCATTCAGCTGGCCATTGCGCCGGTGTTTCTACTGACCGCCGTCGGCACGATCATCGGTGTGCTGGTGAATCGGCTCGGACGCATTGTTGATCGCATCAGGGTGCTGGAGGAAATGCTGCGATTCGCCAATCCCGAAGAACTGGACAGGGAAAAAATTGAATTGGCGTCGCTGGCCCGGCGTCTGAAGCTGATTTACCTCGCCGTCGCCTGCGCCGTGTTTTGCGCACTGTTCGTCGGCTTGCTCATCATTGTCGCGTTCATCGATGCGCTGTTTGCGATCAATCTCTCTCGCATGGTCGGCATGCTGTTTGTTTTCGCGATGCTGTCGTTCATCGCATCGTTGATTGTGTTTTTGCGTGAGATCTTTCTGGCGGTTTTTGCGACCAGTCAAACGATGAAGTAGCGCTTGCCCGCCGCGATTCAACGCACGCGAAGATCGCGTGGCTTGAACTTCTTCACATCGGCCGACATATCGTGCGGCAAAACGAAAGGGCGCGGCAACAACGTCGCCCCGAATGCGTTCGACCCGCCATCAGGCGGGCCAACAAAATCCACCATTTCGCCTACAAGGAAATAGGCCAATGGCTGTCGATTGCCCGCATTCGTTTGGTTGAAAATTCAATTATCGAGGACATTGAACCGAGGAAAAGTCGATGCGAAAGGTGAAAAGCGTGATGAGCCGGAATGTCCAGGTCATCGGCGCGGACATCAGCTTCGACGTTGCCAATACACGGCGGGTCGGGACTATCGCACTTGGCAGTTTCATCGTCGAGGGAACCAACCACGAAGTCGGCGACCCGACGCTCTCGAACGACTTGCAAGCAGCGTAAATTCGCCGTTCCCGGTAATCAACGAATTCAAAAATTCCACAAACCCACTTAATGCCGGTCATCGGCAAAGGAGCACGGACATGACGCAAACCATCACCAGAACCAAGACCATTGTCACCAACGAAGTAGACTTGAATCGCGACCCGTTAAGCGGCACGCCGGGTGCGCATCCATTGGGCACCGGTGCCGGTGCGGCGTCCGGTGGCGTTGCGGGCGCGGCGGTAGGCATGGTGGTGGGTGGGCCGGTGGGAAGCATGATCGGCGCGGCAGTGGGTGCCATTGCCGGCGGGCTATCGGGCAAGAGTGCGGCCGAGGCGGTCAATCCGACGGCGGAAGAGACCTACTGGCGCGAGACCTATATCCGCGAGCCCTACTACCTTGCCGGCAAGCCGTACGAATACTATGCGCCGGCGTTTCGCGCCGGATGGGAAGGTCGCGTTCGTTTCGACGGTCGCACGTTTGCCCATGCGGAACCGGATCTTACGGCCGCATATCTGCGCACCAAATCCGAAATCGATCCTTCCTGGGCCGATGTCAGGCCGGCGGCAGAGGCGGCATGGAATCGTGTTGACCGAGCCTGGACGGCGACGATTTGATCGTTAACGCACCTTGAAAAATCTATCGCCCGCGCGGGTGGCGATCCACGATGGCAATTCTGTCAGCGCGCAAACCTGGAACCCCATCGTCGCGAGATCGAGGCGAAGAGGATGGGAATTGGGTATTTCAGAAGGCACATACGCACGCGCTCGACCCCCATCCCAGCCTTCCCCCTGCCCGGGGGAAGGGGCTAATTTGAAAGCTAGAATAAGTCGCATTGATTACGAAGCACTACACTAGCACCAGCACTGGCGCGGCGTTCTGAGGCTTTTCGTCTCGAAATGCCTGCCAAATGGCGATCTGCGGCGCAATGTGCTGTGTGAAATGTTCGCGCTATGTGGCCGAACGCACGGTCGGTTGATGCCTATTGGCCGACAATCGTGACAACGATCAGGCGCTCTTCGCCTCAACGAAACAAACCCTCCGCACGTCATGACGCTACCCCGTCCGTTCAAATGGATCGCCGGAATTCTGCTCACGTTAATCGTGCTGATCGTGCTGGTCATCGCGCTCTTCGATTGGAACTGGATGCGGGGTCCGATTTCAAGCCGGGTCACGGCGGCCACCGGCAGAACGTTCGAAATGAACGGCGACTTGACCGTCCGCCTGTCACGCTACCCGCAAATCATTGCGAATGATCTGGTGCTCGGCAACGCGCCGGGCAGCAAGGATGCGCGCATGGCGAGCGTCAAACGCGTTGAATTCAGAATTGATCTCTTCAAGCTCTTGACCGGTCGGATCGAATTGCCGGAGATCGCGCTGAGCGAACCGCGCTTGCTGCTTGAGGTGAATCCGGATGGCGCACCCAATTGGCGATTCGCAGAGCGCGCTCAACATAAATCAATGGAATTTCCCGCCATCGGCCGGATCACCATTGAACGCGGCACCGCGACTTTTCGCGACACCAAACTAAAAACCGATCTCGCACTTGAGGTGCATACCTTGCCCATCGGCAAGGGCCATGCAGAGCCGCGCGTTGAAATTGCCGGGAAGGGTTCGTTCAAGGGGTTGCCGACCACGCTGCACGCGATCGGCGGTTCGCTGTTGAGTGCGCGCGTTGCCGGTGAGAGCCCATACCCGATCGAGGCGACTGCCGTGTTCGGCACCACCAAGGCCAGCATTCAAGGCACCTTGCTCGACCCGCTGCATCTGACGGCGCAACAACTTAATTTCACGTTGGCCGGCAGCGACCTTGCGTTGATTTATCCGATCATCGGCGTGCCGATTCCACCGACACCCGCTTACAAGCTTGCCGGTTTTCTCGATCACACGGGCAGCCTGTGGACGATACGCAGACTCAAGGGCATGGTCGGTACGAGCGATCTCGCCGGTGAATTCGCGGTGGATCGTGGCCGCCAGCCACAAATGATCACCGCGACGCTGGTATCCCAAAAACTGGTGCTGCGCGATCTGGGTGGATTCATTGGTGCGGATAACGGCTCGGCCGCGCATCGCGCACCGCGTGGTGGACGGATCCTGCCCACCGAGCCGTTCAGCCCGGACAAATTGAAGGCCGCCGACGCGGACGTACATTTTCGCGGCGCGCAGGTCATTACGGAAAAATTGCCGCTGGAAAAAATGACCGCGCATCTTGTCGTCAACAACGGCGTGCTGAAACTCACGCCAATCGATTTCGGCACGGCGGGAGGACACTTACTCGCAGAAGTGGAAATGGATGGACGCCGTGCGCCCATTTCCACGCGCGTCGACGTCGTCGCGAAAGGCATTCATCTGGAAAAAATGTTTCCGAATTCCAAACTGGCATCGGCCGATACCGGCACCATGGGCGGCCGCGCCAAACTAATCGGCAACGGCAATTCGGTCGCGCAATTGCTGGCGACGGCGAATGGTGAAGCGGCATTGATCATGGATGGAGGATCGGTCGGCGAATTGACGCTGCGACTCGCCAATCTGGATGTCGCCAATTCCATATTGCTGCTGCTAGGCGGCGACAAACAGACGCCGATCCGCTGCATGGTCGCAAATTTCAACGCTGTCGGTGGCAACTTCAACGTGCAGGATCTGGTGCTCGATACACAGAAAGTCAACATCACCGGCAGCGGCAGCGTGAACTTCAACGACGAGTCGCTTCATCTGCGATTGGTGGCGAAATCGAAAGGCTTCAGCCTGGCATCACTGCGTGGCCCGGTCGGCATTACCGGCACATTCGATTCGCCGGTAGCGCGGCCCGAACTCGCCGGCGTCATCACGCGCGGTGGCCTCGCGGTGGCCATCGGTGCGGCCACGGCCGGCATCGGTGCACTAATACCGCTACTGGATTTCGGCAAGAAAATCGACAGCAATTGTCACGCGTTGATTGCCCAAGCGAAGGCGGACGTGGGTGTGAAGGCGAGCGATATCGCGCCGACAAAATCGGCACAACCCGCCGCGCCGATGCGCCAGGCTGCACCGAAGAAGTAATACCGACGCATCTGGGATCGGTGAAATGCGGTGATACCGATTGCGCCCGCGCGAGTAGGACTGCCCCTACCCGATTTGCGGCGATAGTCCGATGCCCCTCGGCACGCGTTGCAAGCAACATGGCGAGCGTAATCCGGCGTGAATGCTGCGCCAATCACGGCCATCGGCGGCGCATGGAATCTTCGCGGATACCGGCGGATCCACTGCCCATCGATTCTTCCTCGCGACTGCCACGAAACTGATCGGAAAAACATGTATTCAAGTCGAATCATCCAAGCGTTGTCATCGTTGCCCATCAAACTGGCGGCGGTCATTGTGCTTGCCATTCCGGCGACAAGCCATGCCACCACCGTGAGCATGTCAACGTCGCTTGGCACCATCGATATCCTGCTGTATGACACCGCGGCACCCGGCACGGTCGCCAATTTTTTGAATTATGTCAACAGCGGAAAGTACAACAACTCTTTCTTCCATCGCAGCGTGCCCGGCTTCATTATTCAAGGCGGCGGGTATGTCTGGAATGATGCCAATGGCAATATGAGCAGCGTGATTGCCAATGCGCCGATTGCCAACGAGTTCAGCGCCACGCGTTCAAACCGGCGCGGCACGATTGCCATGGCGAAATTCAGCGGCGAACCCAATAGCGCGACCTCGCAGTGGTTTATTAATCTGGCCGACAACAGTGCGTCCCTTGATGGGCAGAGCGGCGGCTTTACGGTATTCGGGGAAATTAGCAGTGGCGGCATGGCGACCGTGGATGCCATTGCCCGCCTGCCGATTGCCAATGCCGGCGGCACGTTCAGCGAACTGCCGTTGATCAGCTTCCCCGCCAACGGTGCCATTCAAAAAGCAAATCTCGTCATTGTCAGTGCAGCGACCGCCGTCTCAAACAACTATCAAGGCCTGTGGTGGAATGCCAATGAATCGGGTTGGGGCATGAGCATTTCGCAACATGGCAACATGATCTTCGCCGCGCTCTACACGTATAACGATGCCGGCTTGCCGATCTGGTACGTGATCCCAAATTGTCCGGTCGCATCCACCAGTTGTACCGGGGACATTTACGCGGTGGTCGGCGGCACGTCTCCGTCCGCCGTGTGGAACGGATCGGCCAAGAACGTGACACGTGTCGGGGCCGGCACGCTGAGTTTTGCCAATAGCAGCACCGGGGCTTTCACCTACACCATTAACAATCTCGCCGGCTCGAAATCCATCACACAACAGATTTTTGCCACCGGCACCAGCGCGCCGGCCATCAATTACACCGACATGTGGTGGAACCCGAATGAATCGGGCTGGGGCATCTCGCTCACCCAGCAGTTCGGCATGATCTTTGCAGCCTGGTACACCTACGATGCAACCGGCAAGGCGATCTGGTACGTTGTACCCAATTGCCCGGTCAGTGGCGCGGGCTGCTCCGGGTCGATCTTTCAGGTGACGGGTGGAGAACCCATCACCTCCGCATGGAATGGCACCAATCCGGCAGTCGCCGTCGGCAACATGACCTTTGCGTTCAGCGACGCGGCAAACGGCACAATGACTTACACGCTTAACGGCGTATCGTCGAGCCGTGCGATTGGCCGTCAGGTGTTTTGATCCATCGCCGGCATGCGCAAATGCGGACATGAATGGATTTACAAATGCCGCGATTGACGTTGGCATAATGAATGTTTCAATCACCAATACCGCTACCCCTGATCGCCATGTTCCCGCCAACCAATATTAACGACATTGCCCATGTCATTCAGCTTGCGATTGCGCCGGTATTCCTGTTGACCGCTGTGGGCACGATTATTAGTGTGCTGGTCAATCGGCTTTCGCGAATCGTTGACCGCATCCGCGTGCTGGAAGAGATGCTCCGATTCGCCAACCCGGAAGAGCTAATAAAGGAACAGACCGAACTCGCGCTGCTGGCTCGCCGTCTGAAACTGATTTACCTCGCTGTTGCCTGCGCAGTATTTTGCGCGCTGTTCGTGGGCCTGCTGATCATCGTTGCGTTCATTGACGCGTTCATGTCAATCAATCTCGCCCATTTGGTGGGCCTGCTGTTTGTCTTTGCAATGCTCTCGTTCATCTGTTCGCTGATTGTCTTTCTTCGCGAAATTTTTCTGGCGGTTTTTACGACCAGTCAAACGATGAAATAGGGCCGAATGGCACTTACTTTAGCTGTCTCCCCGGCGAACAACCACAAGGGTTGCGCTGGGCCGGGGCCCAATTTCAACCTCGTCCTCACCTCTTCCAAAATTGGACCCCGGCCTTCGCCCATAAGCGCTAACTTTACTGTTGCTGACCAAAAATGCCACTGTCATCCTGAGCGTAGCGAAGGATCTCGTCGCATGAACAAGATCCTTCGCTACGCTCAGGATGACACCCGCATTATCGAATGCGCGGGCTTAAGTTAGCGCTTATGGGCCTTCGCTGGGGAGACAGTATCTAGTTTGCGCATGATTCGAACTACGACGCTGGGTTTACGACGATATCTCCATAAGTAAGTGCCATTCGAAGTAGGGTCGATTTTTTGCCAACGAACGCGGCACACGTCGTGTCCAATTCGCGCGGCGCGATTGGTCTATTCAATGTTGGCATGCGACGGCGAACAGCGCTTTCTGCGGGGACAACGGAACCGCGCCGTCCCACCACACGACGTCTAGGTGCTGCGGCAATATCCGCTTCGCTGCCGCCATATCGGCCTCGCAGCTCGAATGGCACTTGCTAAGGCAGAAAAGCGTTATCCGATACATTGCAACGTCGGTATCTACTTTCCCCCTGGCGACAAACTTGATTCGACTTGAACGTAGGGAAACACCTACTGCACAAGCGGCTATCGTCTGATCGCGGTTGAAACGCGACAGCAGCATCATCTCCATTGGATACACCGTCGTATCTGCCCTTCAGGGGAAACAAATGCACACCGTCAACAATCACTCTTCGCGTCAAGTGCCCTCGCCCAAACTATTCAGCGTGCCGGAACAGTCGACAGAAGATCAGGATCGCGATGATGGCAAATATCGCAGCGCGCGCGACTATCCCCTCAACGACTTTGCCTACCTTGAATATGCCGAGGTGGAAAACAATGCCCACAATGCCGCCAACTATGACGCCGCGGAAGCGCTCGACATGAATTGAGGCCTGTCGCGCGGCACGTGAGTGCGGCCAGAGGAATAAGGGGGACAGGTGAGGAAGGCATCGCGATCTTCATCGTCTTCAAAGATGGGTTCGCGGCGATCGCCTCGCGAGGTCACGTGGTAGACAGTGCCGGGGAATTCTAGTCGGAGGGGGCGATTGTATGGAAGTGAAAGTCAGGCAAGAGGCAAGGCCTGACCCCGTGCTTGACCCGTGCTTCCCCTGTGCTTCCTGACATCGCAGACTATCGCGTCGCATCGTGGCGTTTTAGCGCGTGCTTCCAATTCAATAGCTTGGTATCCGCGGTCATCAGAGCAGCGCCTTTCGCAATGGCAGTCGCGGCAATAAAACGGTCGGCGGGATCTTTGTGCGTCAGGTCGAGATGAACCGAAAGCATGGCAATTTCGCCGTCGATCGGAAACTCGATCAAGCCGGCTGATAGGAGTTGCGCGCGCCACGCAACCGGCGAATGCAATAGCCGCACACGTTTCGCCACGTGCAGCATTTCACATTTCCAAAAACTGATCGCGCTCACCGCCAATTCCTGCGAATCCCACGCCGCTTGCACCAGGCGTCTCGACGCCTTCCCCAGCGCCGCATCATCCTGATTCATCCACACGAGCGCGTGGGTGTCGAGCAAAATCATTTGCTCGCGTCCCATTTCACGTCGATGGGTGAAACAATATCGCCCGAAATTTCGATCATGCCCTTGTGCAGGCCAATCGGAGATTTGGGTCGCGGACTGGCCGGCGGACGCAGTTCGGCGACCGGTTTGCCATTCTTGGTAATGAGTATGCCCTCGCCGGTCGCGGCGACTTTGTCCATCAGCGCAAGGCATTTCGCCTTGAATTCAGATGCCTGAATGGTTTGCATGTGACGTTTCCTTTATGTGACTATGGTAATGACCATGGTCATGGTAAGCCAGCTAGCGACAAAACGCAAACTTCTCCGCCTCCATGGTGGATGACATGGGGAATGCGATGGCGAAAGAATTGCCCCCGGAGCCCTGCAACAGCGCATCGAACGGCTCCATCGCCCGCGCAACGACGTTCAGGAAGCCATCGCGATCTTCATCGACTTCAAAGATGGGTTTGCGGCAATCGCCCCGCCGCCCCCACCGACCGCTCGGAGCTACCGCAATATTTGCTTCGCGGCAGCCATATCGGCATCGTAGCTCGCCTTGGCTTCCTGCCTGCACACCTTCTGGTCGGCGGCGGACAGTGGCATACACTCGCGCAACCACTCCTTGTATGCGCCGCCGGCTTCACGAATCGCGGACTGGTACTTCTGCTGTGGCGTGACATCGGCCACAGCGCCCCTTTCCAGCGATTGCGCCTCGGTCGCGTTGGCGGCATGGGCAGCAACGTAGGCGACGGCAAGCAGCCATAGCCGTAGCACACCCTTTTTGCCGTGTTTGGCAATCTGATTCATGTTCTCACCTCCAATGAAGAAATGCGCGTCGCTTTCACGGATGAACGCCAAGCGTCGCACATCATTTCAGCATCACCTGCCCATTTCGTCTGTCGGCGGCACGCCCATGCGCATGTAGGCGATTGTTGCCGCGTCAATTACGTTCAAGTTGAGAAAAAAAAGGGGCAGCGAGGCATGGCGCCTAATCCTGAAAACAAACGCTCTTCACAAAATGCGGCACAAACGTAGGGGAAAGCCTACCTGACAAGCGGCTACCGTCTGATCGCGGTCGAAACGCAATGACATCATCATCTTCAATGGATACACCGTCGTATCTGCCCTCCTTGGGGAAACAAATGTACATCGTCGACAATCACTTTTTGCGTAAAGCAGCTTCGCCGAAACCATTCAGCGTACCCAGCGTGCCGGATCAGTCGGCAGAAGATCAGGATCGCGATGATGGCAAGTACCGCAGCGCGCGTGACTATCCAACCGGCGTTTATTCTTACCTTGACTATGCGGAAGTGGAAAACAATGCTCACAATGCCGCCAACTATGACGCCGCGGAAGCGCTCGACATGAATTAAGGATGCGCGCCCGGCACATCAATGGCAGGGTGACAGAAAATGCAATCGTCGCAACAAATCGGCTGCTGCTCGTTTGCTTAATTGATGCCAAAGGGGTCACCCATTAAGATTCAGCAACGCGCCGACTAGTACCGCTTGCCATCCTGCGTAATCACTGTATTGCATGCGTTGAAGAAAACCTCGTCCTCCCATGCCGACATGATGATTTTCTTGCCGACAAGATCAATTTGTCGCCGGGCAGTTTCACGATCACCCGCCATACAGGCAAACCGGCCATAGTGGTTTCGGTTCCACGCATCCGGATAGTCTTTAACCATATCCTCAAACCCAATTTTCATTCTCTTCCAGTCGGCCTGACCGTTGCGGAACATCGCGTCGGTTTGCGCCGACCAATTCAGTCGCGCGTACATGGTCTGTCCGAGCTTTGGTTCTGTCTGAGTCACGACTTCTTCGACATAGGCCTTGAATTTCTCTTGTGAGCCGCGCCATTTGGCACTGTAGTAAGCACCTTTGGTGAAGTAATACGAAAGGTAATAAGGGAACTTCTTTACCGCTTTGTCGTAGAGCGCATCGAATCGCTCGGCATCCCAGCCTTTTTCGAGCGCAACGTCCAACATCGTTGCGTACCACTCGGGGTCGTCCTTCGCGAGAGTTTCCAATTTCTCGAGCATTGCCTGCGCTCTCGCTGTCCTTTCGCCAAATAGTTTCCAGCCATCCGGGGTTACGGTTGATGCATATCCGCCACCTCGGGCTTTCCAGCCATAGGCACTTTCGAACTTTGCCAATGCGAGCATTGGTACAGCGGATTTGGGCACCGCCTTGCTCCAATCAACCAGGAGCGCCCGATGCGTGGCCCATTGTGCTTCGCTGTCCGTGCTGCCACGGCAGAGTGAATTTGCCTTTGAAATGCCCGCGTATAAACCCATCAGTTTGGGCTGACCATCGGACGCAAGAGTATTGTTTGCGCGAAATTCACCAGCCATTTTTTCAAGTGTCACGAAATCACGCTTCATCAAGAGTGCTTTCGATTGCTCACCAAGTGCATCCAGCGGCCGCAGATCGTCGCCTCCCGCACAAGAAGCTTGGGCGAACGGTGCGCAAAGGGCCAGCAAGACTAATGCAAAGTATCGGATCAATTTATTCTTCCTTGTAAGTTCAAATGTCCATAAGGAGTCAGCACGATTTTTTTCAAAGACATTTAACTCAGACCCCAATGGCACTACCTGAAGATTGTCACCCCGGATTTATTCCGGGGCCTAAGTGATGAGCGGTCAATTTGGACCCCGCCTTCGCGGGGGCGACAGTCTCATGATTTTCGTAAACTGTGGCACCTAGTGGCCCATTTGATTTCACGAATGGGCGCCAATCGCCGGCAGTTTACCAATTGCCTCCGCCACGACTTTAATGCCAAAGGGTCAGCGTTATTTGTTTTTCTAAAAACAAATAACGCTGAACCCCTTTTTTATTTCTGCTTTCGTTTGTATTTATTTGAGTGAAAGCACCCGTTGATGTGGCCCCGCGCTTGCGTGTCGCACGGAACCACATTCCGTTCAAACGACGATGGCGCTTACTTCTTTGCGGCCGGCTTACCCTTCATCTCCACCAGGATCACCTCAAAAGGCTTGTCGCCGACGTTTTCGGGCATGTGCTTGGTGCCATCATTCCATTGCGCGGCTCCTGCCTTGACCTGCATTTCCTTGGCCTTGCCGTCGGCCCCCGTCATCTTCACCTTGCCGTCGGTCAGAAAAACCGCGACCAGCCCCGGGTGTTCGTGCATTGAAGATTTCTCCTTTGGGCCGTAGGTGGCACGCAGCACGCGCACCTGGTCGTTCTCGAATTCGACCTTGTAGTGCTTGGCATCCACCTTGGTGGCATCCTGCGCGGCTGCCGGCGCAATCGAAGCAGACAGTGCCACGGCAACAGCCAGAAACAATGCGTTTTTCATCATTTTCTCCTCGGGTTATTCCGGCAAATGCCGGCGTGCAGAGATCGCATATGCGAACGTCGTGTTGGCAGCCGATTTAGACGACCGCTGGCGCAGTATCGCCGCAGACGCGGGGTTCGGCAAGAAACGGTGCCTTCCTTCCGGAATAAATGGGGCGTTGGGCACAAGTGTTGCATCAGGTGGACACCGGTACTTCGCGCGACCCCCTGATGCTCGTCACGCTACCCTAGTCTGTTTTCACAACGACTGCGGTTGTAAATGGGTCAGCGTTATTTGTTTCAAGAAATCAAGTAGCACAGCCCCTTTGATTTCCCAATCCAAATACTCAGCCTGTCATTTTGTCGAATGCGCCCACGCACCAACGCGTTGCTTCCTGGCTTCACTTTCCATCGCGGCGAGTTTTTTTATAGGCAGTCGATTTCTCGCCATTCGGTAGCGGCACCGGCTGCCCCACAATGCGCGCCAGTCCACTGCTCACCAGAATCTCGACCAGACTCTTTCCCTCTGCCTCGACGAGGCCGTAAACCCGAACTTCTTTACCGCGCCCAGCGCCGCTGCTCCATTTCGTCCACACATCGAAAGAACCGTTCATCGTTTTGCGTGCAAGCTCCGTCGCCTTTACACCGGCCTTCATAGCTTCATCAAGAGAAACACCAAAGTGCTCGCTCTGTTGATGTGTGCGTTCCCCATCGCGCAGGTTTGTCTCGGGCGCATCAATAAAATAGAGCCGAAGGACAAAATCTTTTTCCTCGCATTTGATGCGGAAGCTATCGCCGTCGTTGTTTTTGTCTTCCACATAGCGGCAGGAGGAAAGTCTTTCCCACGCCTTGGGCTTCGCGGCCGCACGATTCGATGCGTGGAAACCAATCAAGACTGCTACAAGAACGATAGGTACGAACCGAAGCGTTGTCATCGATCACTCCCAACAAGTATCGTTTCTCTGTCGCGCCACCAACACAAGCGACTCGCCCGTCGCGCAAAGCGACAAGTAAATCTCGTTTGGCCGCGTTGGCGTCGATCCGTCGCTGGGGGGATTGTAGCCCTATATAGCGAATGTGCGGCTGCTGTCAACCAGCCTCAGTGTCGCAACTTCGGTACACGTGTTTGGCGGCGGGGCGCGCGGAATGTCGATCTACGACGTGACGCGCCAGAGAATTTCGAATCGGAAAATTAGCCGCCGCATGCCCTGTGTTGTTTTAGGTGCAAACGCGCTCGGGACCCTGAGAAAAAACGTGGTACGTCTCCTATTAATCTCACGAAACTCTAGCATTGGCGAGGGGTTTCAGGCATCTTGGAATATTCGCGTTCGACTTGTCGGACTTCAGGTCGAATCGAAAGGGGTGAAGAGCAGCGATTGCGGTACCCTTTGTTTACGAAGACAAAAGGAGATACCGCCATGCCACCCCTCACCGAAACCCAACGTTACCAGATT
>JANPBQ010000216.1:0-6962 GCA_031430555.1 Betaproteobacteria bacterium | reverse complement strand
ATGAATACCCTCGACCCGCGGTGAATAGACAAATATTTCGAACAATGGGCGCGGCGCGGGCAACTCAGGCACCTTTGCCGAATCGAACTTGAACGACAAATAGGCTTTGCGTTTGCCCGCCGCGTCGGATTGATAGTAATTGGTGCGCACCGTCGCGAGGATGACGCTCAAGTAGCGCCGCAAAATGCGGTCTTCATCAGCGTTGGCGACGGCATCCAGCGCGGATTCGATCGCGCTCACGCCGAGTTTCATCATCTCTGCACGGTCGACATGCAGCGCGGGGTTGAAACGCGAATGAAATAATTCCACCAATTCGCCGGTAACGCCGGCGTGGTTGGCGAGCGTGTTCTCTATGTACTGCTGGCTGAAATTGAAACCGGTCTGTTTTAAATATTTCGCATAGGCGCGCAGCATGACGATCTCATCGGCGGTGACATGCGCGGCCAGTGTCAGGCGGTTGAATCCATCGTTCTCGACATCCTTCGCCCAGATACGCGCGAATGCGTTTTCAAATTTCGCCTTGATTTCCTCGAGATGGAAAGCAACCACGATGGGGGAAAGCGAGAAGTCATGAATATGAACGGCCGGCGCATTGTGTCGCGCAATCACATACGAGCGCTCACCTTCCACGCGCACCCCCATATTCTCCAGCATCGGCAATGAACTCGATAACGCGACCGGTTTACCGATTTGATACAGCCGAAATCGCAGCGCGCGGCGTGCTCGTTCACCCGGTTGCGGATAAAGCGACATCGCAATCGGCGACTCCGCCGTGATCGTGCGCACGGCGATGAAATCCGCAACTGCTTGTTCGGCGCCGGTATCTTCGGTATATCCGACCGGGAACGGCAGCACGAACTCGCGACGAGCGTCGTTGGCGGCGTCTTCGCCCGCCGTCTTGATGAGGCGCTCGAACACACCTTCTTCCCACCGTCTGACGGCGGCGACCACTTCCGCCTCGAGCGCCTTGAAATCGGTCACGGCTTCGGCGGCGGGCGAGGTGCGCACCAGCATGTGGATACGCGCGAGCACCGATTCGGATAACTGCACATTGAATTCCGCGCTGGTGCCTTTGAATGCGCGCTTGAGAATTTCCTGCAATTTCACCCGAACTTCGGTGTTGTAATTCTCGCGCGGCAAGTAAATCAGGCAGGAATAAAAGCGCGCGTAAATATCGCGGCGCACGAACAATTTGGTGCGGGCGCGTTCACCAAGGCGCAGGACGCCCATCGCCGTCTCGTACAAATCATCTTCGCCGATTTGAAACAGTTCATCGCGCGGCCAGTTATCGAGGATCGAATACAGATTCTTGCCGGAGTGGCTCGAATGCGGGAAACCGGCACGATCCATCACGCGCTGAAGCTTCTGCCGCAGCAGCGGAATCTGTTGCGGATTTTCGTGATAGGTCGAAGACGTATAGAGGCCGATGAAACGCCGTTCGCCGATCACATTCCCGTTGGTGTCGAAACGCTTCACACCCACGTAATCGAGATAGCCCGAACGATGCACGGTGGCGCGTGAATTCGCTTTGGTGAGCGCCAATAATGTCGGCTTACGCGCGAGCGCACGCAGCGCGGCTGGCAACTCATTGAAACTCTGTGAGACGCCACCCAGCTTCGGCTCACGCAAAATACCGAGGCCGGATTTGGGCACGATTTTCAGCACATCCACGCCATCGACTTCGGCGAGATCGTATTCTCGATAACCGAGAAACGTGAAATGACTCTCGCCCGCCCAAGTGAGAAAAGCGCGCGCTTCGTCGATTTCCTCCAGTGGCACCGACTTTGCGGCACCGCCCATCGCCTGAATGGTCTCGGTGACTTTTGCAATCATCTTCGGCCAATCATCCACTGCCGCGCGCACGTCGTTCAACACCGAGACGAGTCCATCGCCCAATGCCTTCAGACGCGCCGCATCCGAGACGCGCTCGATCTCGACATGAATCCAGGATTCCAGTTTTTCACCGTCATGGGCCTCCTCCAGACTGGTCAGTGCCCCATCTTGATCGCGCGTTCCCTTGAATAAAGGATGTACCACCAGCAACACGCCGATGCCTTGCCGATTGATTTCCATCGCAATCGAATCGACCAGGAACGGCATGTCATCGTTAATAAATTCAATGATTGTGCAGGTTGCTTCAAAGCGATGCTCCGCCATTTTCGGATTGAAGATGCGCATTTTCGGCGCGCCGGCGTGGAATTCCTGACCAAAACTAAAATGCGAAAGTGTCAATGCGCTCCAGGTTTCCGCATCGCGCATCGACAAATCATCCGCATCGATGCCGCCGCAATATTTAGCGGCAAAGGTCTGCACATGCGCGCGCTGTGCCGCAGGTACCTTGCCTGCGGCCAGTTTAGTAATCTCGGCGAGGAGCGCGGTTTTCTTGTCTTTTGCTTTGTTGGGCATATCGATTCCCAGTGAATTTGGGTAGACCGGAATTATATGCCGGTGGGGCGGATGAGAGATTTCAGAGAGGCGACGGAAATGGGCGGAAATGGGCGCGGGGATGGTAGTGTGCGCGAATCTTGTACCCGCGTCGGGCATGCAATTCTTGCGACGGTACTACTCAACATCCGGCGTGTTGGCGTGTGCTGATAAGCGTAGATTTAGAACTTGGTGATCGAAAAGAAACTGTGATCCCCGGATCGAGTCCGGGGCAGGCTATGAACGAGGTTAAGGGTCTCGTCAAATGAACAAGATCGTTCGCTGCGCACACGGCCATCCCCAGACTCGATCCCGATTGGTAATTCTAAAAACCCGTCATTCCGGCGAAGGCCGGAATCCAGTCCTTCGTAACTCATTAATCTTACGATGGTCTGGATTCCGGCCTTCGCCGGAATGACGAAATTTTGGGGTCAATAGAAGTACTCGGGGATGACATCTCTAGCAGGGACGCGGCGTTCGGAGCTAAATGCCGCGGAGCACCTCGCCGAATGGCGATCTACAGCGTACAGTATGCATCGGCTGCGTACTCGCTACTTTGCAATGAATGATGTTTTCACCCAATGGTTGACATGAGCGGTTGGCCGTCGGCCGGTCAGTTCGATGCAAGGGTCAGTCCTCAGCGGCCACGAGCGACTTTTGCATAAAATGGCGTTCATGCTTGCCGCTGAAACCCGACAGGCGGCCGAACTCTGTATAGCCAAGCCTTTCATAGAAGCCGCGCGCTTGAAAGCTGAACGTGTCGAGAAACACGCCGGTGCAACCGCGGCGTCGCGCCTCGGCTTCTGCCGCCAACATGATCTTGGAACCGAGCCCCTCCTTTCGATGTTGTTCGTGAACCCACAGAAACTTGATGTCGAGGTATCGCCAGTAGGTTCGCGCCGTGACGCCGCCAACAATGCTGCCGTCAGCATCGCGAGCGAACACGCACAGGGCCTTGCCGTCAACGTCGGCAAACGCGCGGTTGTACGAGCGAGTACCTGCCATGACAAACTCCTCGTCGGCTTGGGTTGACTCAGCGGTGATTTCGATTTTCACGAGGGCAACGCCACGGCTAAGCTGCGCCTCTGGCAGCACGAAGCGGCACCGGCGGCTGGAACCTGTTGTTATGCGGCGATGCCGGAACGGGAAGCGTCATTGGACGCCACGATCCTGTTGCCGCTGTTTGGTAGCGATAAGGAAGGGTTCGCGTGGTTTCGCTGTACCCGCGATGAGTTCGGCAACGTGACTACCCACCGCCGGCCCGTGTTTGAAGCCGTGCCCGGAACCGCATCCGGCGAGCCAGACGTTGTCGAGGCCAGGGTGCCGGTCAATCACAAAGTGGCCGTTTCCACTGTTCTCGTATTGGCACACCTCCGTTTGACTCAATGGAGCTTTGGCCAGCGACGGGAATCGTCGAGCCAGAAAATCGCGCGCCGCTTCTTCGCCGGCTGCGCTCGCCCGGCGATCCGCCGTATCGGGATCCATTAGCGGTCCATGCGAATCGTTCGCCACCTTGAAGCCGCGGCCTTCAAGGCTTGGAAAGCCATAGAAAGGCAGATCCGCCCAGATCGGAAGCTCGCCGGTGGCACCGGCATCCACTGAAAAAAAGAAAACCTCCTGCCGGGTGACAAATAGACGCTTCGCCATCGCATCGGGGCAGATTCGATCCAACCAGGGGCCGCACGCGCAAACGAACTGTTCTGCTTCGAGCCGCTCGCCGCTCTTCAAAGTCACGGCGGCCAAGGCGCCGCGCTCACCTTGCTCTTGCCGTATCGGCGATACCACGCCTGACAGAAAGGTAACCCCCTTGGCGCGCAGTTCTGATGCCAGCGACTGGATTGCCCGCCGAGCCATCAGCGCACCGCCCGCCGGTTCGAAGAACCCGGCCTCATCATTCCCCACACGCATGACCGGAAACCGGCGTCTCAACTCATGAGCCGCCAGCAAGGTGACTGGAATGTTCTTCCGGGATAGCACGCGTGCGCTGGCTTGAACCAGCTCGTTTGGCTGCGTATGCACCCACAGCACACCCATCGGATGAAAGATGGGCAGTCCAGTGCGTGCGGAAAGCGCTTGCCACTCGCCGAGAGAGCGCCAAGCCCACTCTGAATAGATCTCCTTCTCGCCGTAACCGCAGCGAATCACACGGCTTTCTCCCCCGGACGAGGCGCCGCTGTGGGCAGGGCCGACGGCCTCAACGACGGCCACTCGCCGACCCGCCATGTGTAGCTTGTATGCCGCCCAGATTCCGAAGACTCCGGCTCCGACAACGACCACGTCATAACTTTTGCGTCGGGCGGTTGCAAACGTCGTGCAACCGCTCGCGACGGTAGCGACGCTAGCGACGGCTAGCGCACCGAGAGATCGCAGCAACTTTCGCCGGCCTCTCCTCCATTTAACGCTATGCTGACGTGAACGTTTTTTCTTCATTGGTTTGATCCGCGCAATGGCCGAAAGGCAGCGACAACTCCATGGTCATTATGCTCAGTCTTCGCCGCGTAACGTTTAAGGTGACCGGCCTGCGCGGTATTTTGCGCAGGTCCGATTGGCCGCCGAGTTGGGCATCGTGAGGGAGGCAGCATTGAACTCACGAATGGGTGGGAGATGCAGAGAGCTTTACGCCAAGGGCATGTAGCAATTTGAGCATCGTGTCGTAGCGTGGCTTGGCGCCGGGTGTTAAGGCCTTGTAAAGGCTCTCCCGCCCAAGGCCAGAATCTTTGGCGAGTTGTGCCATGCCACGGGCGCGAGCCACATCACGCACGGCGGTTAAAAATACGTCTGGATTGGAGTCTTCCAAGGCGGCGGTAATGTACTCCGCGATAGTTTCTTCATCATCGAGGTAGTCGGCTGCGTCAAAGCGGGTAAATTTGGCCATGGCTCACTCCTTATCCAATGCTTGCGCCATTTCGATGGCGCGTTTGATGTCACGCTTCTGCGAGGACTTGTCACCGCCCAAGAGAAGCAAATAGACCACTTCGGCCCGCCGTGTGAAATAAGCGCGATAGCCTGGCCCAAAGTGGACGCGCAATTCGAAAACTCCTTCGCCGACCGCGTCACAGTCGCCGAAATTGCCGTGCTCGGCGGACCGAATTCGATGGAGGATCCTGGCGCGACCGATTTTGTCTTTCAAGCCAGCGAGCCACGTGTCGAATTCCTCGGTGCGCTCAAAGATATTCATGTGATGCAGTGTATCCGAATGGATACCGATTTGCAATCTTCAGAGCGGGCGAGTGACAACGTTTTGAGAGGCCCAACGCTGAGCTAACCGGCGCGCGCCGCATTTGCGCGCGTCCGTGTTGAGCGCCGTGTTGGGCGCCACATTTGGAGACATATGCGCGTGCGGTCAATGCCCATTGGCCAGATTGTCGAGTTTGTCCTTAACCTCAAGGAGATCGCTCTGAAGCTGCCGCATCGATATCTCCGTTACTCGATCATCAATAACCTGAAAATACTCACTAGCGCTCTTAAGTCGACCGGATTGTTTGTTTAGTTTTGGCTCGATGACTTCAATGAGTATTCCCTCAATCTCATCCAGCGCGTCAGAGTACTTGAACCCAGAGACCGCAGATTCGACATTCTGCTGATTACTTAGGGAGCCATTGGCATTGACATCGCGGAAACCTATCCATGTGAAATATTCCCAACGGTTCCATAGTGCGCCTGCCATGTGGTTCTTTAGGCGCGTGAAAAGAGTAGCGTTTCCGTTTCCCGCTTGGCCGACGTAAATGATGCTCTGGTTTCTGTCGTATAGAACGTAGACACCAAGCTGTTCCCGGAAATCCGCTTCTGGTTTTCCACGTGCCTCGCCTTTTAGATGGCCAGAATTTCCATCCCCACCGGCACCACGGTAGATGAATTTGCGCTCCCACAGGAAGCCGTAGTTTTTAATTATTGGCACAGCCATTCCCCATGTAAGTTTGTGGTGCCCAACGACCGAAGGGAGCGACCTTGAGCGACGTGTTAGCCGTCAACACTTGCATACCAACAGTGATCATGAGCGACTTTCGTTCGTACCGGCAAACAGCATGCGACTGACTCCCCAAAACCAGATGGCGACTATGCCGCCCGCAGCGATTAGAAAAATAGAATCGAACGAGCCAACCCCGCGAAGTGATGCCCACGCTGATGCTCCGACAATCGTAACTGGGCACCAGAAAAGAATAGCCCAGCGAACCCAAACCTGTCCCTGACGCAGCCACAATGCAAGGACTATCAACACTACACCTGACATGACGTAAGGTTGTGCGACGCCGCGGCTCCATGCCTCAGCGCTTGGAAGAGAAGTTTCGCCGAAGCTGATAGGAAGGAGGCCATAGGCCAGGGTAAAAACAAAGCCCAACGCAACGAGGGCAATCGAATTTCTCTTTCCGCTGTTCGATGTCATTTGTCTTTGACGGCTAACGAATGAAAGGGACTTCCCCGTCCCGAGGAAGCGGCAGTGAAGTCGCACGGCATCGAAGTGCCATGATGGTGATGCGGTCATCCATCAATAAACTCGAAAGGGGAAGTCATGACGATTATGTATCTGGGAATCGATC
>JANPBQ010000215.1:0-21589 GCA_031430555.1 Betaproteobacteria bacterium | reverse complement strand
GTGCTTGCCGGATTGGCTGCCGGGCGGAATGATTTGCATGTAGGCGTCCACGGTTTCCATGCGGGTGTTCATGGCTTCGTTGATCAGGTGCTTGAGTAGCCCCTGCTTGGCCATTTCCCACGGCATGTTTTCCGGATGCACCACCTTCGCGCGCTTGGCGTTCTTCGCCGGCGCGGCCGCCGCATCTTCCAGCAGCCCTTGATACAGCGGACGGTTTTCCGTCCCTTTCTTCCATGCTTTTGATTCGCCCCAGGCCTTGATTGGCTCCTTTGAAATGCAGTGAATTGAAATTGGTTGCCGCGCGCCTATTCCGGCAAATGGTTGTAGTCCTGCTCGCCTTCGCGCGCCTCGAAACCGACGCCACCCGGCATCGGCTCGGTTGAACGCGGCTCGACCTGATGTTGAAACAACATGTTCATGAACATGTACATCGGCTTGGTTTTGATCACCAGCGCACGCGCCGGCTTGACGGGATCGGCGTTGAAATGCTGATGTACGCAATTGTTGTGCACGATCGCGACGTCACCGGCTTTCCAGTCATACCGAACCCCGTCATGGATTTCATAGCCCACACCATCGAGAATATAAAACGCGGCTTCGTTGACGTGGCCGTGCTTTTGCGATTTCCCACCGGGGCCATACTCTTCCAGGTGTATGTGAAACGTCTGCGTGATGCCGTCCTTGGGTTCGACATAGTGGCGGCTGTAAGCCTGCGGGCCATCGTTGAATTTGATGTCCTTGCCTTTGCGAACCCGCGGCATCGAACGCAGACGCGTCAGTTCATCCGTGAGGTTGTAAGGGCCTGCAATCGCGCGGACAAAAGTGCGATCTTTCTTGCTGTGATAGTGCGATTCATTGCCCATGGCGTTTCCTTCGTTGGTGTTCTGAATTGTGGTTATTTGATTTGTTTGATAAAAATGTCGTCGTAACGCTTTGCCCATTTGTCCGACTCATCGAGCACCAGAGCGGGGTCGATGACGACCAGCGGGCCACGATTGAGTGGCGTATCGATTTTGCGGCTGGTCGGCACAAAATCACGCTTGAACAGGATTTGCTGGCCTTCGTCGCCGATCATGAAATCGTAGTACAGCAGCGCGGCGTGTGGATGCGGGCTGCGTTTGGCGAGTGCGACGCCATTGGCGCGCGCAACTGCGGGCGACAGCACGAACCAATCGAGCGGTGCGCCCTTTTGTTTCACTTGTTCGGCCGTGAAGTTGTAGACGGTCAGTGCAAACGGCACTTCGCCGGACGCGACCAGATTGGTGAGAAGCGTATGCCCGCGACGTACCGACATGCCGTTTTGTGCAACGATATCGCGAAACAGTTTGACGCCCTTTTCTTCGCCGATGCCCAATCCACGCACCACACTCGCGAACCAATCGTCGTCGGTTGCCTCGATGCTGAGCCGCCCTTTCCAGCGCGGGTCGAGAAAATCCGCGTAGGACTTCGGCAGTTCCTCTCTCTTCACCAGTTTAGTGTTGAAGGCTTGAACAAACACGTTCAGACGCGTGCCGGCCCATTCGCGATGGGCGGGCATGGCCGCCGCGATCAACTCAGACTGCCATGGCGAGCGCACTGACTGCAGCACGCCCTCACGATGCATCGCTTCCAACGGCGGCGCATTGCACTCGATGATATCGACTTCGGCACGACCGGCCTGATGTTCGGCCAGTACGCGTTGCAACACTTTGTCGCAGGCGGCGCGCCACATGCGCACCTTGATTCCGTACAACTTCTCGAACGCCGCGTTCAATACGGTCATGTCGTCGACCGTGAGCGAGGTATAAAGACTCAGCACACCTTCTTTCTTCGCGCCCTCGATCAGGCGTTGGCGCCGGTCGGCACCTTGATAATTCGCCAGCGCATCAACCGACATGTCTGCGGCTGATACGGTTGACGGGACAGCAAGTACCCACGCGGTTGCGATCAGTGACCATGAAAAAAATCTGACGAACAACCCGGTGACGTTTCGCAGGCGCATTCTAGACTCCATACTCATCGAGTTTGTAGCGGCGGGGTTTCAGCGTGCGGCAAATTTCGCGCACCACGCCCGCCTGCGGAAGCGAAATGCCCACTTCATCCGCCATCGCGCCGACAATCGCCATGTCGTCCTGCGCCCACGCCATGGATTGCGTGCCCCAATCCTTCAACGCGCAGTTGTTCGCGCTGCTGATGAGCAGCGCTTCGCGGAGGACGTCGACATCCATGCCGAAGCGTTTGGCCAGCGCGAGCGCCTCATGGTCTGCGACCAGACACGCCCACAGAATGAGATTGTTGGCCGCCTTGGCGACTTGTGCGGTGCCGACCGTCCCCGTATGCACAATGTCGGTTGAATACGCCGCCAAGACTGGTCGAAGCCGCTGAACCACGGACTCGGATCCAGCGACAAACGAAAGCAAAGTACCCGTATCCGCAGCGCGACCGCCGCGACAAACCGTCGAGTCAATGACATGTACACCCTGCTCGCCACCGATGCCGGCAAGTTCCGTCATCGTTTCGGGCAGCACGGTGGATAACACCGCAACAATGGCTTCGCGGCGAATATTTGGCAAGATGCCATTTGCGGAAATCAACTCGCGCAGTTCGCGATCGAAGCCGACGCAAATCAAAATTGCGTCACTTTTTCCCGCAAGCTCGACGGAAGTATCCGACCACATTGCGCCGCGCGCTTCGATCAGCGCCTTCTTCGACGAATCAAGATCATGAACGAGCACGCTAAATCCCTTGCTCGCCAAATGCCCAATGATCGGCAGACCCATGCGTCCCGCACCGATGACACCGACGGTTTTGATTGCGGTGCTCATGCCATGGCCCCCACGGCGACATCGGGCCTGGGCAACGATGTTTCTAGCGTGGCAAGGGCGGCGGCAAAGCTCACATTTCGCGGCAAGACCATCGATACGGCGCGCACGCATTGCGAAGCGCCGTCGATTCCCGGTGGCTGTTTTCCTTCCGCCACATCCTTGGCCGCTTGTAAAAGGCGATTACGGGTCATGATGATGCCGTTGTCCGTCGACACCAGGTGTTCGCGTGAGCGATCTACAATGGAACCCATGCTTTCCTGTACTGCCGCATCCTGAATGCCGATGGTCATCACACCTGAAAACGTTTTCTTGTCCTGCTGGGCCTGGCGATCCATGAAATACAAGTTGTGGATGTTCGCCTGCGGCACGAAGGAATTTTCTTTCACTTTGACGTGGATGCCCTTGCCGTCGCGACAGGCGTCGAGTTCAGTCTTGTTGAGCGCTCGCCCCGGGTGATAGTCGATGCTGAATATCCAGCAGTGTGTGTCGTCGATCGGCACCCATGCGTGGCCGCCGCAAGGATTGTCGCCATACGGCGGAAACAGGTTGAAGCATGGCATCAGCCACTGTGTCACGCGCCAATAATAGCGATCGTCGGACGCGTTCCGGCGTGTCGAAATATGCAACCCGCCTGGCGAGGGCGCGGGCATGAATTTCGGATGAGGATCGGCTTTCATCAGCGCGGCACTTTCCGCATCACGCTTCAGCAAGGGATCATCGCCAACCGAGTATCGGTGCAGAAAGCTGGAGTGAATTGAGTCCAACCCGCCTTCCATCGCCTGCAAGTAATTGCATTCCTGAATGCGTTTGGACACATGGCGATGACCGTCAGGGACTGCGCACCATTCGTACGCGGGCACCGGAGGTTGCAACGCTTTCGGGCCAAGATAGGCCCAGATGACGCCGCCACGTTCCACACACGGGTAGCCCGCCAACTTGATTTTCTGGCAGAAACCACTCTCGTCCGGCTCCGATGGCACCTCGATGCATTGTCCGGTGCGATCATATTTCCAGCCATGATACGGGCAACGAATTCCGCCTTCTTCATTGCGCCCGAACCAGAGTGATACGCCGCGATGCGCACAGAATTCCGCGATCAGACCGATCGCACCGCTCGTATCCCGAAACGCGATCAATTGCTCTCCCAACAGCTTGACCCGCACCGGCGCGCCATCCGCTTCCGGCAGCTCGCTTGCAAGCAGCGCTGGCAGCCAATATCGGCGGAACAGCGCGCCAGTAGGCGTTCCTGGGCCGGTTTGCGTCAGTTGTGCGTTTTGTTCAGCGCTGATCATCTGGTGAGATTCGCGTTATCTCTTTTGTGTGATCGTGTCGAGCAGCGCGGGCTGGCCGGTCTTCACTTTGGCGATCGCGCGTTTCAGCGCTGCCGCCACATCGCCGGGCTGATCGATGGGACCTTCGGCATACCATCCCATGGATCGCGCGAGACCGGCAAAATCCGGCGCCGGATCGTCCAGATCCATGCCGATGTGCGCACGGTTCACCGGAGTGCCGCGTTGCCTGGCCATGCGAATCTGGTGTTCCCAATCGTTGTAGTAGGCGCGATTGTTGTACATCATGCAGAGCATCGGAATCCGGTGTTTCGCTGCAACCCAGAGCGATCCGGCATCGAACATGAGATCACC
The DNA here is from genome assembly GCA_031430555.1 of Betaproteobacteria bacterium. Lineage (GTDB taxonomy): Bacteria > Pseudomonadota > Gammaproteobacteria > Burkholderiales > Usitatibacteraceae > UKL13-2. Next base: position 17,142 of record JANPBQ010000215.1, on the reverse strand, counting down.
GTCAGGCTGCATATCCACCACCAGACGGCCTTGATCGCGGTTCGCCAGCGCAACCCCCATCGAGATGCCAATCTGCGTTGACGTGCCCAGCGATTTGCCGGGATGCCGGTAGGGCTTGTCGAAATCCCATAGTTTGCGGGTCCAATCTTCCAGCGTTCCGGCAGTGAGCACCCAATCTTCATGCTTGATCGCGTTCCATACTTCGGCGGCGAGTCTTGGCAACGTGATGGGTGACGCCTCCGAATCGATGAGCGCTTTCTTTGCCCAGCCGGCACGCAACGCCGCATGGCGTTTGCCAATGGCGGCGCTGCGTTTTCTGATGCGTGCCGCCAGCGTCGTCGACGCGGCAATTTTTCTCTTGCAGAGCCGCGTCAATAGCGGAATCGCGACCGCCGTATCCGCCATCACCCGCAAATCCGCGTGCAGCAGGCGCTGGTAATCCATCGCCCAGCTCGACAATTCGAGATCGCCAAAACCAATGTCGATCCACTTGCAGCTTGTAGGCACGATGTTGGTCAACGTACGCGTCGTGCTGACGAGTTCCGTCGTTGGCTTTTCCCAATCACGCGTATCCAGACACAGCATCAGATCGGCGTCGCGGAATACTTCTTTGTCCATGCTCATGTTGAGCGGGTGGCAGCTTGGAAAATTGAGGCGGCTGTTGATATCGAACACGGCCGCGCCCAACGTTTCTGCGAGCGCCACTAGATCGTTGAAACCATTCGCGTTGCGCCCGACGTACTCGGCCAAAATCACCGGGTTCTTCGCTTTCAAGAGCATGTCGGCGGCGAGTTCGAGCGATGCGGGATCCGGCGCAAGCGGGCTCGGCACCGTCATGGCGCTCACCGGTGGCAGTGGCACATCGTGCGTGAGCGGCGCTTCCTGCAGCCATGCGTCGTAGCACATGTAGATGGGGCCTTGCGGCTCAGTCATCATCACGCTGTAGGCGCGCGCGAAGGACTCCGGCACGCCGTCAACCACCGTCGGCTGGTAGTCCCATTTGGTGTAATCGCGTACCGCCTGCCCCTGCACGTTGGCGGTGTGCGTCCAGTCGATGCGCGGGCGGCGCTTGGTCTCGTCCATCGGCCCGGTGGCGCCAACAATGAAAATCGGCGCGCGGTCGATGTAGGCGTAGTACACCGCCATGTTGGAGTGCAACAGACCCACGAGATTGTGGACGATCGCGACCATTGGTTTGCCGCAGGCCTTGGCAAAGCCGTGCGCAATCTGCACCGCCGTTTCTTCATGCTGACACAGCATCATCACCGGATAATTCTGGCCATAATTGACGATTGAATCGTGCAGCCCGCGATAGCTGGCACCGGGATTCAATGCCGCATATGGAAGTTGATACCGATGCAGCAAATCGACGATGACGTCGGAGGCCCAACGTTTGGCTGCTGGCTTCTTGCGCGGGGTAGATGTGGCACCCGCGCTCGACGGGGGTTTCTTTCGCGTCGTCATTTCGATGGCTGGAAGTCAGGTGTTGAGTTAAGTGGCTGGCGAATCAGGAATCGCCACGCATTTGTCGGCGTTGATGCGGAAATAGACTTGCTCACCGATCGGCGTGCGCAGCGACGGATGCGCCTTTGCCAGAAGGGTGCGGTCGCCGACCTTGATCTGAAAATCCAGGTATTCGCCAAGGAACACTTTCGCATCAACCCTGCCGTGAAAGGTGTTCGGGCCTTCAAAGGCTCGTTCGGCAAGCTCGACATCCTCGGGCCGCAACGACAACACCACTTTGTCGCCGACGCGGAGTACATCCGCGCTGCTCGCCTCCAATCTGCCGATCGGCGATTCCACCACATATCGCCCGAGCTCCGCTTCGACCGAGGCGACGGTCGCCTCGAGAAAATTGGTCGTGCCGACAAAGTCCGCCACAAACTTGTTGCGCGGCCGCTCATAAATGTCCCGTGGCGAGCCGATCTGCATGATGTGGCCCTCGTTCATCACCGCAATTTCGTGCGACAGCGCCAACGCCTCGCTTTGGTCGTGCGTGACGTAGACGGTGGTGATCTGCAACTCGCGCTGAAGGCGCTTCAATTCAAACCGCATCCGTTCACGCAGCTTGGCGTCGAGATTCGACAAGGGCTCGTCGAGCAGCAGCAATGCGGGTTCCATCGTGAGCGCGCGCGCCAGCGCCAGACGCTGTTGTTGTCCGCCGGACAACTTGGTCGCTTCGCGGTCGGCGAGGTGGCCAAGATCGACCACATTCAACACCCGCATCACCTTATCTTCAATCTCTTTCTTGGTGAATTTCCGGCTGCCGACTTCAAGCGGAAACGCCGCGTTCTGAAACACATTCATGTGTGGCCAGATCGCATAGGATTGAAACACCATGCCGAACATTCGTTTGTTTGGCGCGACGAATACATTCTGCGCCGATGAATACACGACGCGGTTGTCGACCTTGATTTCGCCTGCGCGCGGCTTCTCGAGACCCGCGATCGAGCGCAGCGTGGTGGTTTTTCCACAACCCGATGGCCCGAGCAGCGTGAAGAGCTTGCCTTCGGGAACTTCGAAGCTCACATCTTGCGCAGCTTTGACGATTTGCCCACGGTCATTTGGATATTCCGTGAATAGCGCCTTTACGCTAAGCATGTTCGGCCCCTTGTTGATTCTTCATTGATTTTTCCTTCAATTTATGTTTCCTTAACGCCGAATTTCTTGCCCATTGCCTGCGCGATCAAAACAAGAATGAACAACGCGATGATGAACATCACTCCGAGTGCTGAAAGCTCCACATACTGGCCGTTCTCCCACAACTCCCAAATAACGATCGAAATGACCTCGGTGCCGGGGCTGTACAGTAGTATCGACGTGGACAGTTCGCGAATCGAGACGATGACGATGTATATCCACCCCGCGACGAGGCCCGGCTTCATCAGCGGCAGGATGATGCGCCGGAAGGTTGTGAACCACGTGGCTCCGCTCATCGCGGCGGACTCCTCGAGTTCCTTGTGGATTTGCAGCATCGTCGTCGTGTTGTAACGAAGTCCATAAGGCAAGAACCGCGTGATGTAGGCGATGAACATGATCCAGATGGTGCCGTAGATGCCGATGTCGAAATTGAGATAGAAAATCATGATCGACAAGCCCAGCACCAAGCCCGGAAACACCATCGGCAGTGAAGCAATGTTGTCGAGCAGCCAGCGACCGGGCATCTTGGTTTTCACCACGATCCAGCAAATGACGGACGTGACCAGCATGATGATGGTCGCGCTGCCCAGCGAGAGCAAGAGACTGTTCCACACCGACCTGGTCAACGTCGGATAGGTCAATACGAATCGATAAGGGTCGAGCGTCAAGTTTTGCAACGCCGCCATCGACGGAACACTGTAGAACTTTTGCAGCGACGACCAGAGCAACACCAGAAACGGCATCGCGACGATCAGCAGGAAATACAGAATGCAAAACGCCGCCGCCACCCAGCGCCAGGGACCCAGATCAACCGCGCGCGGACGGAACCCCTTGCCGGTCATGGTCGAATACTTGCTGCCTTGATTCGACAACTTTGACTGGTAGTACACGCCGAGCGTGGTGATGAGGAGCAGTGTCACGGCATACGACGACGCAAGCCCTACCTGGCTCGGATATTGATGTATCGCCTGGTAAATGGAGGACGTGAACACCTGGATGCCGACCGGCAAGCCGAGCAGCGCCGGCACCTCGAAGGATTCGATCGTACGGATGAACAAGATCAGGATCGTCGCGAAAATGGCGGGCGTCACCAATTTCAGCGTAATGCGCGTGACGACCTGATACATGCTGGCCCCGCTCATCATCGCCGACTCTTCGAGAGAAGGATCCATCGAGCGGAACGCCGCCGTCATCAACAGGAAAGCCATCGGCGAATAGTGCAGACCATCCACCCAAATCATGCCCCACATCGAGTACACGTTAATGAACACATAGTCCGTGTTGAACCAGCTTTGCAGTAGCAAATTGAAGATGCCGATCTTGGGGCTGCCCAACAATATCCATGCGACGGTGAACAAAATGCCGGGGATGATCAATGGGATTATCGATAGCGCGAAGAACAACGACTTGAAAGGTGTATTGGTGCGTTCGTTCAACCACGCCAAGAACGTGCCCAGCGTAAAGGCGAATATCGAAGTGCCGACTGCAAACTGGATGGAGTTGAAAAACAGTTTGAGGGTTTCCCAACTGCCGTACGCGGTCGCATAGTTTTGCAACGTGAATTCGGCGGCCTTGGAGTTTGTCTGCGGCGTGAAGAAACTTTGCCAGAGCAGGAACAGGAGCGGCACGGCGGCGAGAAACACGACGAACACCACACAAAAACCGACCACCAGCCACTTCATGTCGAAGCGTTCACTCCAATGGGGGACGAGTGGTGCGGGCAATTCCTCCTTCGGCTGCATACGAATCGACATGCGCTTCATTCCTCCGAAATATTGTGTTCAAAAACCTTAAATTAAGCGTTCTCTTATATGGAACGTCGGTCTGCATAGCAATACAACCGAACTTAACGCCCTTGTCGGCTTACGTCAAGAAACAGTTCATGACCTCAAACAAGTTTGGCATGGTGATAGTCCCAAACCTTCTTGATCAGTTTGGGTTTCCAGAGGTTGTTGCCGATGGTCTTCACCTCTTCAGCGGAGAGGACATGCAGATCGCCGAGTTGCGACGCAAGGAATTGTCGCTCTGCCGTCTCTTCAAGGTAGCAACCGAGAACGAATGCCTCCATCACGCCGCCGGCGGCGATCACTGCACCGTGCGATCGCAGCACGCACACGCGGTGTGTACCAAGCGCGGAGGCCAAGGACTCTCCGAGCAATTTGGTGTTGATCGATGCGGTCTTGTCGAAATATTGAATGTCACCCAGCACCGCTGCCTGCATGATGACCGGCAAGATGTGTTTTCCGGCCATCGTGAACAGCGTCGAATACAGCGGATGGGTATGCACCACCGATTGAACATCGTGGCGCCTCCGATAAATCTCGGCATGAATGTGAAACTCCATCGGCGGAACATCCGTGCCGTTGATGAGTTTGCCGTCCATATCGATGGTGATGATGTCGTCGGCGGTCAGCGCACTGCGCACCGACTTTCCGGAATTGATCAGCATGTATTCCGTGCCGGGCAGGCGCGCACTGAAATGGCCGTTAAAGTCGATGACGCCCGCTCGCTCCATCATCAGGATCGCATCGGCGAGATTCTGCTTGAGTTGTTGCGTGGCCTCGATGCTCATCGCTTCCTCCGGCAGGTGCGCGGCGTCATCGCGCGGGTGCCGCGAAGACTTGTTGGTACAGGCGGCTCCATTTCTCACTGTGCTTAACGAGTTCGGCAGGATTCACGAATTTCCAATCGATACCCGCCGGCAGCCCTTTCTCCGCGCGTGCGGCGGGGATCAAGTCCATTGCCGGCATCATTCGCTGCGCGTCGGTGAGCATGAAATCGATAAACAGCATGGCGGCATTAGGATGTGGGGCGCGTCGCGACATCGCCAAGCCGCTCACGCGCGCAACGGCCGGCGCAACCGCGACCCAATTGACCGGCGCAGACTTTTCCTTGCGCAATTTGTCGATGAAATAATTGTAGGTGGCCATCACTGCCGTGACTTCGCCCGATGCGGCCAAACTCGCGAGCAACGGATGTCCCTTACGCAGTTGTATGCCATTGACGCGCACGATGTCGCCAAACAACTTGACTGCACGTTCCTCGCCGAGCGCTTGCCCGATCGTATGAAACCAATCGATATTGTCGGATTCCGCCGCAAGCCGGCCCTTCCAGCGCGGATCGAGCAAATCCGTGTAGGACTTGGGCAATTCCTCGACGCGCACTCTCTGCGAGTTGTAGGCAAACACAAACAAGTTCGCGCGGTTGCCAATCCACTCGCGATGCGCGGGCAATGCTTCGGCAATCATTTGTGCGGCATTCGGCGTGTCGAGCGCTTGCGTCAATTGTTCGGTATGAAGGGACTCCAATTCGAAGCCATTGCTTTCGATCACATCGACTTCAAACCGCCCACCCTTCGCTTCCGTCGCCGCGCGCCGCAACACGCTTTCCGAGTTGGCGCGCCACACATTGACTTTGATACCGTATTTCTTTTCAAATTCCGCCGCCAGCACGCCGATTTGCTCTTGTCCCATCGTCGCGTAAAGATTCAGGCTGCCCTCGGCGCGCGCCTTCGCCAGCATTCGGTCGTGCCGGTCCGCACCTTTCATTTCAGCCGCAAGAATCACCTCGCGTGTCGACTCAATGGCCCCTACGCACCACGGCGACAAGCAACCGGCGGCGACACAAAACCACTGGACCCATATCCGAAATTTAGGCATGCGTATGTCCCGCGTCGCCACCATGATGATGATGAAGATGTTCGCCGGGGCCATGGCGATGGCCATGCGTTTGCCGGCGCAATGCACGCGGATCTTCGTTGAACACCAACGATTTGACGGTCACCGGAACGGTAAACGAGGGCATGCGAATGCGTCCGAGATCGACATAGTCGAAGTCCCACAGCGTCACGCCGTCGATCACCAAAATTTCACTCTCAATGCCCAGCTCTTCACGCAACAATTTTCCTAGTGTCTGCGCAATATCGCCGTCGAGCACGATGAACAATGGCGCGTGCTGCGCCAAGTTTGCTTTCATGCCGGCGACAATGCCTTGCGCGAACGCGTGAATACGCGGGTAGGACGGTGCGCCCCGCCAATGAAACGCGAGTGCGACTTCCACACTGCCCTCGGTGAGATCGAATGCCTGATAGTGGCGCTTGATTGCGGCGGCGACATCTTCCGCAACGACCTCTGCGGTGAACTCATAGGAGGGCGTCAATACCTGCAAATTGCGGCGCGGCAGGAGTACCGCCGGGCTTGAAATGTACGTCGTATTGCCGCTAAGTTGCACGCTGTATTCAGAAGCGCCCAGGGCAGTCGCGCGGATGCACTCACCTGCCGGCAGGACGTCCCACGGAAAACCGCCTGACGCCAATTTCCGACGAATCGCCGTTCCCAATAGCTTGCCGAGATCACCGAAATCGCGCGGCTCGCGGTCATAGACATATTCGGCGACACCGCCCGAAAACATCACGCCCGAAATGGCGCCAAGACTCGGTAGCCTATCGGTGAGGTAGAGCCCCGCAATCGAATCCGGCAATTCATCGCCGCAAATCGCGATCAGCAGCGCATTCGCCATCCCATCGGCGACCATTGCTAAATGTTCCTGTGTGACGCGATCACCCAGATTCCAATCGAATCCGGCCAGTTTTGCGTGGATTTTTCCGGTCGGATCAAGCCGGGTGATGCAACCGGTTTCATCCACCACCAACAGCCGACCGCCGATGTGCACGGCCGCCGTATTCAGCACCTTGCCACGCTCGACCAAGGCAAGTTTGGTGGTGCCGCCACCGATATCGATATTCAGAATTCGCGAGGCGAGATCGTGCGAGGCCTTTGCGGCACCCGAACCGTAGGCCGCCAGCATCGCTTCCATATGGTGGCCGGCCGACGCGCAGACGAATTCACCGCCCTGCTCGGCAACCACGGCAGATATGCGCTCGGCGTTTTCACGTCTCAGCGCTTCGCCGGTAAGAATGACGACACCGGCATCGATGTCGTCGGGATGCAGCTTCGCGGCACCATAGGCGGCGTCGATGATGTCGCCGAGTGCCCGTTCATCAATAAGCGTTTCGCTTTGATAGGGCGTCAGAGCGACGGGTGACTGGTAAATCGTTTCGCGCGATTCAACGATGTAGCGGCTGGACAAATCCTCTCCGCGCCGACGCAATGCAAGCCGCGAGAAAACTACCTGAGTACCCGACGAACCAATGTCGATGCCCACACTCACCAGCGTGACGTGATCGGCGATCCAGATCGGGTTGTTTTCCAGCGAGCCATCGTTCGCAAAATCGTCGTGATCGTGATCGGCACCATCCTCATCGTCGTGCGAATGATAGAAGTCCTCGCCGAACTGATGGTCGCCGAGGGTGTGCGGCTTCTTTTCGGGATCGCTATTCATCGTACGCCGCGTTGGTTGGCGCGTGACTAGATCTTGAACGCATCAAGTGTCTCCGGTGCAAACAGGTCGACCGGGTTCAATTTCCGCTTCGACAATCCCTGCTCAAAGGAGTAACGCAAAAACGTGTCGAGGGCCGTCTGATTTTTTTCCAATCCATAAGGCCAGTAGTCGTCGCCCATTTCCGCGCGTGCCTCTTCGACATGCGCATTCAGCCACGGCAGCATCGCTTTCAACGCCGCCGTTTCATTCAAATCTTTGTATGTTTCGGCCTGTGCTGCGCCGAACGCCTTGTAGAGCGCTTGTGCGACCCAGCGGTTCTGCTCATACACTTCGCGGCGGATCACCACCGTGTGCATAATCGGAAATATCTTGGTCTTGCGAAAATACGCTTTCTCGATGTCGACGTAGTTTTCAAACAAGCGCTTCACCTTGCCGCTGCCACCGACATACGTAGAAGGCATCCGCGCCGTATACAAGGCGTCGATTTCTCCGCTCGCCAGCATTGCCGACAAGGTCTGCGTCGGGCCGATGCGTTCGACCTTGATGTTGGGCGGCAAATCGAGTTTCAGTTTTTCGCTGCGGCCCGGCTCCTCTTCGCCGCCGGTGACGTAGGTGACGCTGTCGATCGGCACGGCAAATTCATCTTGCAGAATGCCGCGAATCCATGCCGGTGCCGTCATCTGGTATTCGGGATTGCCGATGCGCCTGCCGATCAGGTCTTTGGGTGTTTTGATGCCGGACGCGGCGTTGACGTAAATGCAGGAGTGCCGAAAAAAACGCGATGGAAATACAGGGATCGCGATGAATGGCCGCGCCTCGGAAAATAGTGACACCGTGTACGACGATAGCGACATCTCGGCAACATCGAATTCTTTGTTGCGCAACATACGGAAGAAGGTCTCCTCCACCGGCATATCGAGGTAATTCAGATCGATGCCATCGGGCTGAACGCGGCCATCCATCAATGCGCGCGTACGATCGTAGTTCCAGCAACCGAACGACATTCTTAACTTCGACATTGCACTAGCCTTTGTATTTAAGTGAATCGCCGATTTGGACGCAACATCCGCCTGATACAAAAAACGCAGGCAACCGCCCCCGCCCGCGAAATCAGGTGAACCGGTGCATACGCAATGCATGTCGCGACGAATAGCCAAGACGCGTGGAAATCGATTCCGCCGCGGCGACCACTTTCGGCGCGTACGACACCACCACCTTCTTCGTCATTCGCTGGATGGGACCGGCGACGCCGATCGCCGCGACAACCTCGCCGGTGTGATCGCGGATGGGTGCGGCGATCGCACGCAATCCGGCTTCGGTCTCTTCATCATCGATCGCATAGCCGCGCAAGCGCACTTGCGCGAGATCCGCCATCAATTGGCCCACATCGGTGATGGTCTTCGCTGTCAGCGCCGTCAATCCGCCCGCCGCGATCGATTCGATTACTTCGCGCGATTGGTGCGCAAGCAACGCCTTGCCGTCGGCGGTGCTGTGCGCCGGTGCGCGTGAACCCACATTGGATTTCATGCGGATCGCCTGCCGGCTTTCAAACTTGTTGATGAACAACACGCTGGCGTGATCGAGCACCGTCAGGTGCGCCGTCTCGCCGGTCTTTTCCATCAATTCCTTCAATGCGAAGCGCGCTTCGTTCACCACATTCATCTTGCGTCGTACGCGTGCGCCGAGCTCGAATAGCGCGAGACCGAGCCGGTATTTGCCGGTCTCTTTGTCCTGCTCGAGCATGTCGTCGCGGATCAGGGTCGAGGCGAGTCGATGCACCGTGCTCTTGGCGAGGCCCAAGCGTTTGGCGAGGCTGCTCACGCCAAACTCATGCTCCTCATCGGAGAACGCTTTCAGCAAACGGATCGAGTTGGCCACCGAAGACAAGCGCGACGACGATGCGGATGACTTTGGCGCGGGTGGCGGCGCGCTGGCAGCAATGCCGCGCACGCCGTCAACAATTCGCGGGGATTTTTCCTGAACGGACGACTTGAGTGGACGTGCCATATAAGAGAACACCTATCCTTTATGCAGAACGAGAGACTAACATGGCACTCAACGCCGGGCAAGGCGCTTGGCGTGCGCAAACGCTACGCCGCACGCGCCTTGAATGCCTTGTTGGCCGAGCGCAACGAAATGGAAAAGAATGCCGGCGCTCCTACCGCCAGGCAAATGCCGATCAGCAACCCGGCGCGATCGATCCACACCGCCGCGTCCGGTGAAAAATATTTGGCAATGCCCAGCAATGCGATGGCGATGCTCAGCGCTCCAATGAAAAAACTCATGGTGCGCGAAATTGCGGCCGCTTGCGCGTCCGCACGTTGCGCAATGCGGCTGATCCACCAGCCATTCAATCCGTCGGCGACCATCATGCCCGCCATGAAAACAAGACCCAGCACGACAGCAAATATCCAACCCGCCAACTTTGACGCCGCCAATGAAAACAGCGCTGCCTGGCTGACCGTGTCGAACGACAGTGCGAATGCCGCTCCCACGGTTGCAATCAGTACCGGGTGACTGGTGCGAGACAGCTTTGAGAGCCTGGCGCCCATTACCCCGGAAATCCTCACCGGCTGATCCTTGGGCGAGTTGATTACCGCACGCAAGTTGACGATACCCAAGCCCATCAGGAACGTAATCGAGATCCATGCGCCAAGATGTTCAAGCCAGACCGGCGGCGTCCACTCGGTCGCAAACGCGGCGACCATGGCCGCTACCAGGGTGACGACGAGCCCGTGCCCCAACGAAAACAAGGCACCAGACCAGCGCGACACGCGAGGTCGCAGCGTCGCGTTGTATCGCGTCAGGCCATCGATGGTTGCGACGTGGTCGGGATCGATGCCATGCTGTACGCCCAGCATGAACACCACCATCATGAGCGCAACGCCGTCGTACGGCAGCAGGTTCATGGGCGAGAATTTCTGGACAGCATGGCGTCACGCCGAATCGCGCGAGAAGTCCCGCCGCCGGCAGATCCTTCGCGTCGCGTCGGATGAAAACACGATTGACTCAATGCAAACAATTTAGCGCGGCCTACCCGCTTTGCCGCATCTGAATCTATCGACAGTCGACATATGACCGGGCTCATTTTTTGACGAACAATTCGTTCCACAGCTTTTCCCATTTATCAGATTCGTCGAGCACCGCCATGGGATCGATCATGGTGTACCTCAGCGTGCTGAATTCGGATTTAACCTTGTTGCTGACCGGTGAGCGGCCCATGCTTTCGAGCAGGCCCTGGCCTTCCGGCGACAATACGAAATCGGCGAACAACAGCGCGGCATGGGGATGCGGCGCGTGCCTCGCGACACCGATTGCCTGCGGTCGGGTGATGACCGGTTCCACGGCGATCCAGTCGATGGGGCCGCCCTTTCTTTTCAGGGTCGTCGCGTTGGATTGATACACCGTCAAGCCCACGGGCACCTCGCCGGCGGAAATTAGTTCAGCAAGCAGAATATGGCCTTTGCGCACATCGGGTCGCATCTCGGCCAGGCGGCGCATATAGGTGGTACCGCGCTCGTTGCCCATCGCTTTCAACATCGCCGACATCCAATCGCCGTCGGTCGCTTCAATGCCGATTTTTCCCTTCCATTTCGGGTCGAGAAAACCGTCATAGGATTTCGGAATGTCTTCGCGCTTCACCGCGTTGGTGTTGAATGCGACGCCATAAACCGTCATGCGATCAGACGCCCACATGCGGTGCGCCGGCACCGCAAACGGCGGCAGATCGGCGAAGTACGGGCTGTGGAATGCACCCAACAGTCCTTCGCGCGACAACGCTTCCAGCTCGGGGGCGTTGGTTTCAACAACGTCGAAGGCGTGGCGTTTGGCGCGGCCCTCGGTGACGGCACGTTGAACGATTTTTTCACTGACCGCGCGCCAGATGTCGACCTTGATGCCATACTTTTTTTCAAACGCCTGACCCATCGGCGTGGATTCGGTCGGGGCCAGCGACGTATACCAGGTGAGCGTGCCTTCGCGTTTGGCTTCCTGAATCAGCTTTTGATCGCGGTCGGCACCTTTGTATGTGTAGACGGCATCATTTTTCGACGCGAGCGACTGCGCGCCGGCGGTCGCCGAAAGCATCGTCCATGCAACACTCGAGGCCAACGCAACAACGCCGACGCGCAACGCGCGTGACACCAGGGGACGTTTGGAAAGCTTTCGTGTGATCATCATGCCAACCTCATCGACTTGTGAATAATTCCCTTGATGGCCGGCGGGCATTGATATGCCCGAATGCGTATATTAATCCGATCATGCGTGGAAATGGAACAGGTTTCTTATATACGGAACGACAAATTGTCCCCGATCAAGCTTCTTTGGGTGCCTCAATTGGCACCTCAATACACACCGCGCGGCGCGAATCAGCCGGGCGCACATTCGACTGCTCATTCGGCAACGCCCCGGAGAGAAATTTACCCAGCACCCGATTGAACGCCTCCGCCTGCTCGACGCTCGAAATATGCGCAGCTCCCGCCAACACGCGCAATCTCGAATCCGAAATTTCGGCGTGCATCACCTGCGCGAGCGACGGTGGCGTTGCGACATCGTCCGCACCGGCGATCACGAGTACTGGAACGTCGATTTCATTCAAGCGCGCGGTGGTGTCGATTGCGGCGATCGCCATACAGCATGCCGCATAGCCTTGCGGATTCGCGTCCCGCAGCCATTGCGCCGCCGTGTGCAACGCATCGGAATGTGTCGCGCGAAATGTCGGTGTAAACCAGCGTTCGAGACTGGGCGTCACCAACGCCGCCATACCCGCACTCAAGGCGGTATCGCGGCGGGCGGCCCATTTCGCCAACGCGGCGGGACCGTAGAAGCTGCTGGTATTCGCAAGCGTCAGGCTGAGCAGCAAATCGGGCGCGTTCAGCGCAAGCATCTGCCCGATCATGCCGCCCATCGAGAGACCGACAAAATGGTACTTCCTGATGTCCAGCGCCGCGCACAGCGCGACGACATCCTGCGCGAGCGTCTCCAGCAAATATGGCCCCGGCGGCGCATCGCTATCGCCATGCCCCCGGGTATCGTAGGTCAGCACGCGGTGCGTTGCCGCGAACGCGTCGATTTGCGGACGCCACATCTCCTTGCGGCAACCGAGTGAATGGCTGAAGATCAACCACGGACCCTCACCCGCAATGTCGACACCGATTGAAATTCCATTCGCCTTGATTCGCCGCATCTTTCGCGTCCACCCTTGTCAAATTCGCGCCAGCTAATTGACGCACCCTGGTTCCTATGTTAAACCGCATACTAGCATTTTTGGAACGCCGTTCTGTTATGCAGAACGCCTGCCCAAATCCCCGCACGCCCACCTTCTCGTTGACGGAGTATCCGCATGCCGCATGACAAAGACCGCACCCATTGGCACGAACCTGCGGGCAACAAAAAGGCCGGCTTCGGCGAATTCAAGAAGCAACCCACGCCGTACGACGCGTGGATGGAATCCGAAGGCATTCCCGTGTTCCGCGACATCGGTATCAGCAAAGTGCAAAACCTGTCGCTGCATCCGTGGAAAAGAATGGGCGGCAACGGTCACTTCATTCAACTCTACGGCACCGAAACCAAGTGGGGTTGTTATGTGGTGGAGATTCCACCCGGCGGCGCGCTGAACGCCGAGAAACACATGTACGAAGAAATTTTTCTGGTCGTCGAAGGCCGCGGCACCACCGAAGTCTGGCAGGAAGGTGATACCAAAAAGCACATTTTCGAGTGGCAAAAGGGCTCGATGTTTTCCATCCCGATGAACGCGTGGCACCGACTCGTGAACGCGACCTCCGGCGGCGCGCTGCTGCTGGGCGGCACCACCGCGCCCAACGTGCTGAACATGATCAACAACGTCGGCGCCGTGTTTGAGAATCCGTTTGTCTTTCGCGACCGCTTCAATGGTGCCGACGATTTCTTCAAACCCAAAGACGAAATCGAGCCCGATCCCGTGCGCGGCCTCGCGATGCGTCGCACCAATTTCATTCCCGATGTCGTCAATTGCGATTTGCCGTTGGACAATCGCCGCTCGGTCGGCTGGCGGCGGGTGGAACCGTTCATGACCAACAACCAGTTCTATTACTGGATCGGGCAACACGAACAGGGACGCTACTCCAAAGCGCATGCGCACACCTCGGCAGCCGTACTCATTTGTCTCAAAGGCGCGGGCTACACCTATAGTTGGCCGGAGCGCTGTGGCACAACGCCCTGGAAGGATGGCCACGCCGATGAAGTACGCCGCCTCGACTACGAGCCGGTGGGATTGGTGACCGCCGCACCCGGCGGCGCGCGTTGGTATCACCAGCATTTCAGCGCGGGAGAGGATCCCTTGCGCCTCACCGCCTGGTTCGGCCCGCACAATCCGGGCCGTGATCCCGGTGCACCGGGTGCCAAGCACACCGACTACACCGCAATTGACGTCAACCAAGGCGGAACCGCGATTCCTTATTGGATGGAAGACCCGTTCTTGCGTTCTGAGTACGAAGCCAAGCTCAAAGCCAATGGCGTGGGCAATCGAATGGATGCGGCGTGGTATGACAAGCCGACAGATGCGGATACCAAGAAGACCGTGGTTTAACACCGTGCCCGTCGGATGCGTGGAGCGCGGCGATACCCCTCATTTTTTCTCGAATACGCGCTGGGTGTCGCTGCGCTCCGCCCATCCTACGACTGGAAGTGCAATTTGAATATCGATCGCGTGGCGGGAATGTCGCCGTGAGCGAAGTCACCATTGAGGACATCAACGGCCGCACGGCAGGCACGCACACGGAAACCATCGGCGGCCGCGTTTTCTTCAGCAACGTGCGCCGCAGCCTCGAAGTTGAAGACGAAATTCTGCTCATCAGCGTCGGCGTCGATATCGGTTCGTCAACCTCGCATCTCGTATTTTCGCGGCTGTTGCTGGAACGTCTTGACAATCGCTACGTCGTGTCGAAACGCGAAGTTGTTCACGAGTCCGAAGTGTTGCTCACGCCGTATGCAGCCGATCAAACCATCGATGCCGTAGCGCTCGGCGCATTCATCGATCGGCAATACGACCTTGCCAGGGTCGATCCGCGCGCGATCGATACCGGCGCGTTAATCCTCACCGGTGTGGCGGTGCGCCGCGCCAACGCACGCGCCATCGCGGAACTGTTCGCGGCACAGGCGGGAAAATTTGTCTCGGTTAGCGCGGGCGATGCGCTGGAGACCACGCTTGCCGCGTTCGGTTCGGGCGCGGCGGCGCGCTCGATTCGCGAAAACATTCGCGTGATGAATATCGACATCGGCGGCGGCACCTCGAAGATCGCCGTCTGCGAAGACGGCACCGTCGTCGACATGACCGCGATCGATGTCGGCGCGCGCATTGTTTCGTTTGAGGTGGTTGATGGCGGATATCGCATCGTTCGAATTGAAGAAGCCGGCAAGCGATTCGCGGCGTCGATTGGCACGACGATTGAAATCGGCAGCGTCGTCAGCGGCGGGATTCTCGACCGTCTGGTGGACCACATGGCCAATTGCCTGTTCGACGCGATGCGCAGTCCGATTCTCATGGGTGACACGGCACCGCTGTTGCGTCTTGACGCGATGCGAAACGAGCGTGCGCCGGACGCCATCACTTTCTCCGGCGGTGTTTCCGAGTACATATACGGTCGAGAGCAGGCGAACTTCGGCGATCTCGGCCCGCGCCTGGCGAAAGCGATTCGCGCCCGCGTGGCCGCGTGGGGGCCGCGCATCGAGTCGCCGGATCAGGGCATCCGCGCGACGGTGGTCGGTGCATCGCAATACACCATTCAGGTGAGTGGCGGTACGATTTTCGTCGCACCGATGGATACCTTGCCGATCAGAAACGTACCCGTGGTCACGCCGCATTTTGAATTCACCGACGAATTGCTCGACACCAATGCCATCGCCGCCGCCATCCGATTGGCTTTGCGCCGCCTTGACTTGCATGCGGGCGAACAGGCCGTGGCACTGTGCTATCGCTGGCAGGGTTCGGCAACGTTTGCGCGCCTCGATGCGTTCGCGCGCGGCGTGCAGGCGGGGCTTGCCGACATCATGGCGCACGGCCAGCCGATCATTCTCGTCGGCGACGGCGATATCGGCGGCCTGATCGGCATACATTTTCGCGAAGAGCTGCATCTTTCCAATGCGATCGTTTCCATCGACGGCATCACGCTCAAGGAATTCGATTTCATCGACATCGGCGCAATGCTCGAGCTCTCCGGCGCGGTGCCGGTGGTGATCAAATCGCTGGTGTTTCCCACCTCTGCCGCGCTCGGGCGCACGGGCACATAGGTGTACGCGCGTGCAAGCGTCGTGAATCGCGATGCGCCGCTTTACTAGCGTTGCCAATCCGCTTTATCCGCCGGTTGAGCCGCATGCCAGCGGTTTCATGGCGGTCGATGGCGGCCATGAAATTTATTGGGAGGCTTGCGGCAATCCGCAGGGCATACCTGCCCTCTTTCTGCACGGCGGGCCGGGGGGCGGTTGCAGTGCTCAGAGCCGCCGGTTCTTCGATCCCGTTCGCTACCGCGTCATACTTTTCGATCAACGCGGCTGCGGTCGCTCGACGCCGGCCGGATCATTGGAGTCGAACACCACCGCGCATCTCATCGACGATATCGACGCGCTGCGCCGCGTGTTCGGTATCGACCGCTGGCTCCTGCTCGGCGGCTCGTGGGGTGCCACGCTGGCACTTGCCTATGCTCTGCATTACCCTCTTCATGTGAGCGCACTGGTATTGCGCGCCGTGTTCACTGCGCGGCGCGCAGAAATCGATTGGCTGTATCACGGTGGCGCGGCGCATATTTTTCCCGAAGCCTGGACGCGCTTTGCCACATTCATTCCTGAACGGGAACGCAACCATCTTTTGCGCGCCTATCACGCGCGACTCACCAGCCCCGACGACGCCATGGTGAATTCCAGCGCGCGCGTCTGGTGCGTGTGGGAAGACGCTCTCGCCACATTACTGCCCGGCCCATTGGTGGCCGAACCCATCGCATTGCGCTCGCTCGCGCGAATCGAAGCGCACTACTTCATCCATCGGGCATTTCTGGAAGAAGGCGAATTGATCGCCAGTGCGCCGCGGTTGCGCGGCATTCCCGGTGTGATTGTGCAGGGACGCTACGACGCCGTCACGCCGCCAGCGACCGCATGGGAATTGCACCAGTCGTGGCCTGGCTCGCGGCTATG
>JANPBQ010000214.1:0-6255 GCA_031430555.1 Betaproteobacteria bacterium | reverse complement strand
ATCCTTGCTTGATGTTTGAACGATCGTGGTTTGTGGCAAGACGTTGGTAGGCGACACAGTAGGAAAATTCGTGTGTCACGAGCAGCGGTAAACACCGCGACGGGATTCTATTTTCTTGACTTTGTGGGAAGCCCTTGTAGTAGTCCGAGCTAAAGGGCGCCGCGCTTTTGCGGCGTCCAGCGACCGAAGGGAGCGACATTGAGCGACGTGTTAGCTGTCTGAATGGCGCTGCTAGAACGGTGAAACATACGGGCCGCCAATAAAGTCAATGCCATAAAGTGACTCCGCGATGTCGTACTGATAAAAGATCGCAAACACGCCAACGATCCAGCAAATGACCGCAACGAGAGGCCACGAGCTTGCGAGGCTTCGACGACCGATTAGAAGTGAACATGCGAGCGCCGGTGCCAATGAGAGTGTAGCGGCAGAGTGCATGAGGAAGAAAGCCGGACCAACAATTTTGCGCGCGCCGACCGCACCGAAGAATGAAACAAGACCGAGCTCCAGCGCAAATAGAAAGAGGATGGCGAATGAAGGCCACAGCGCAACTCTTGTGAGAATCTGAACGACGTGTTATGCAGCAGGTTCACTCTTCTTGGCTCCGCGAATGTTGAGAGCGAAGAGTCCCGTCTGAAGAACGATGAGTGCATAGGCATTAGCATGCCATCCCCAAATAGCCCACAGCACATTGCTTGCTATAAACCACCAAAAGCCGGAATTGCGATTCGGCTTCGATGAGGATCCGACGAGCCATGCAGCGATGAGCGTCGCGAGCATCGCCGGCCATTGGAGTAAATCAAGCAGCTCAGTTCCCGACATGATCATCTTCTCCGCTGCCTAACGAATTAAGGTAAGGGGCGGCGCGCTTTTGCGCGGTCCCAGTGAGCGAAGCGAACGACTTGACTGAAATGTTAGCCGTCATTCTTTGCAACGTACTTCGCCAATTGGCCTTCGATCTGGAGCATTCTCATCACAGGCGACTTTAGGTCGGCAGTGGTCTTGCACGCCTTCTCTCGCAGTTGCTCCAGGCGCTTCGAGAATTCGAGATTGACGATCAGTTGAAGGTCTTCGGAGAACTCCTCCTGAATGTTCTTGTGCACTTGCTGCAGGTGCTTCATCTGATCGTATTCGGACTCGTTCTTCCGCGACTTTACCACCGGGCTCCACAGCATGTAGTGAGCCTTGAAGTCAGGCAAATACTTTCTCGTGTACGTGATGTCTCTTTTGAACTTCTCGGTGAGCTTCTTTACGTTGTTCGGGCGTTTCGCGTACGTGTATTGAAGCCCCGTTGTTAGGTGAATCGCAACCTCGCAGATATAGACAGTCCGGTTTTTGAGGTTCAGGCCTACAACGTCAATTTCGCCTTGGGAATCGATGGTGTAGAGGTTCTGTTGAGTGAAGTCGCAGCCCAGAATCTGCTGCAGGTAGGCCGAGACGAGTTCTTCTCCGACGTTCATGGTGGCGCATGCTCTTAATGACGGCTCAATTTATAAGGCACAGCATCCGCATACCATTCCTGGCTGCCTCATAACACGCTGTGGATAAATGTACGAAATTTCATAATGAACAATAGCTTACCACCCGGCTTGCCTCACAACACCCCCACTAACAGAATCACGAAAATCATCAACCCTGATTTCGTCGAATTTGCGCAATGTGTGCCCCCAATTGCCATTGAAAACCAACCAAAGCTGATCGTTTTTCGGTCAAATGCGATGACCTCCCTACCTCACCACCACCCACCGCAAATCCAACCCATTATCCAACCGCGCCGGGGTATCCACATTCTTCCGCATGGCCCATGACGGCAATTGCTGATGAATGGGAATGATCGCGATGTCTTCCTTGATGAGTAGCTGAACCTCTTCGAGCAATGCGACACGCTTCGCGGAATCGAGTTCCACGCGTGCGGCCAGCAATAGCGCGTCCAGTTTCGGATTGCTGTAGCGCCCGGTGTTGTTGTCGCCCGCCCCCTTGCCGTTATAGGTATGCAGCACACCTTCCAGCAACGCGCCCGCATCGACGGTGGTGGGGTAATAGCCGATCAGCATGAGACTGGTCTCGCGTTTCGAGGCATCGGTTTTTTGAAAAAATAGCGCCTTCGGTTTCGGGTTCGGCGTCGCGTCGATGCCGACTTTGCTGAACATGCCGGCGAGTGCCGCACAGATTTGCTCATCCAAAATGTAGCGGTCATTGGTGCAATCGAGCGTCACGCCAAAGCCATTCGGGTAGCCCGCCTCGCCCAGTAATTTCCGCGCGCGCACCGGATCGAACACGTTGGGCCGCGCGGCCTTCTCGCTGTGGCCGGTGATGCCCTTCGCGATCATGGATCCAATCGGCCGGGAATTGCCGCGCATGACTTTCTTGTGCAACGCCTCGCCATCGATAGCGAAGCGCATGGCTTCGCGCACGCGCCGATCCTTGAACGGATTCCTGCCTTTCACGTTCGAGAAAAGCAATTCGTCGCGCTCAAGATCGAGCTGCAACAAGATGATGCGCGGCTCGGGAATTTGCAACAACTTGAGTGCGGTGTTGCCGCGCAATCGCTCCAGATCCTGCACGGGCGGATCGATCAGCAAATCGACTTCACCCGATACCAGCGCCGCGAGGCGTGTCGCGTTAGCGCGGATCGGCGTGTAGATGCCTTCGGTGACATTGCCTTCGCGCCTGCCCCACCATCCGGCATGCGCATTCAGCACCACTTTGCCGCCGCTCTCAAATGATTTGAGTTGAAACGGCCCTGTGCCGTTGGCGTGGCGCGTCGCGTAATTTTCCCTGCCGCCGACATAGTTGGCCGGCCCCGTCACGCCGTGCTTTTCTGCCCACGTGCGGCTCATGACAGGAATGAGATAGAGCTGATTCAGCAGCGTAGGCAGCGGGCCATCGGTTTCAATATCTACCGTGAGATCATCGACACGCGTCGCTGATTTAATGCCCACAGTGTTCGATTTGATGAGTGAGGTCGGCTCGCGTGCGCGTGCAATCGAGAACGTGATGTCATCGGCCGTGAACGGCGTGCCGTCATGGAATTTCACGCCGGGCCGCAACTTGAAACGCATCATCGTCGGCGACAGCGATTCCCATGACAACGCAAGCGATGGTTGCAACGCAAAGTCGCGGTCGCGCGTCACCAGCCGCTCGTAGATGTGCGACATGAACACCAGCGCGGCCGTATCGGTGCCGATCGCGGGATCGCAACTCACGAGCTCGCCGGCACCGGACCAGCGCAAGGTTTTGGCGTCTGCCATTGCGGGCAGCCACGACAATGCAACAAGTCCGAGCATCAACAGGCGGCAGGCCAAACGCGTTGCAAAAATCATGGGCTACTCACTCATCGAGATGAAATGCCGCCGAGTCCGCGCGAAGGTGCAGGGGCGAGATTGTTTATCTTATACTTCCCGGCACATCTCGCGCGTTGCCGTTCGCGCGTTGCCGTTCGAATGCGGAAGGAACTGCGGAGGAGCGCACATGATATTTGAACAAATCGCCAGCGGCGGCTGCCAATCCTATCTGGTGGGCTGCGAGCAAAGCGGCGCGGCGGCCGTGATCGACGCCGAATTGAGTCAGATCGATCACACGCTGGCCCTCGCGGCGCGGCATGGCCTGCGGGTGCGCTACGCAATCGATACGCACACCCACGCCGATCATTTTTCAGCGAGCCGGCAACTCGCCAAACTCAACAACATTCCGGTGGTCATGCATCGCAGCAGTCCGACAACGAAAGTGGACATGCGCGTCGACGACGGCGATATGCTGGTGGTCGGCACATTGAAACTCGGCATCATGTACACGCCGGGACATACCGCCGACTCGATGTGCATTGTCATGAACGACCGCATTTTTACCGGCGATACGATATTGATCGGCGGCACCGGCCGCACCGATCTGCCCAGCGGTGATCCGGAGGCCTTGTTCGATAGTCTTTTCACTCGGCTGGCCACACTGGATCCGGCGCTGCTGGTGTATCCCGCGCACGATTACAAGCGGCGCGGCCACTCGACCCTCGCTGCTGAATTTGCGGAGAACCCGCGCTTGCAGGTGCGCGAGTGCGCCGCGTTTGTGGAGATGATGCGCGGCCTCAATCTGACGATGCCCACGCATATCACCGAAGCGCTGCGCACCAACATCAGCGGCGGCAAAACCGTCGCGCAGATGTTGGCCGAAGCGGCCGACACGGTACCGTTCATGTCGCAGGCGGAATTGCTTTCGCGCCTCGACGCCCATGACCCGGATCTGATTATTCTTGATGTGCGCGAGCGCGACGCGTATCAGGCCGGGCACATCGCCGGCGCGAAATTGTTGCCGCGCGGGCAACTGGAGTTGCGCGTCAATGAAGATCTGCCCGACCCGACCAAACGCATCCTCACCTATTGCGAACACGGACGCATCTCCACCCTCGCCGCCGCTACTTTGCGTGCAATGGGGTTTCAACGGGCGGTGGCGATGGATGGCGGCATGAAGGCGTGGCGCGAGGCGGGGTATCCGCTCGTGTCGGAGTAATGCGATGAGCACGCGGCGGCGGGAACCTTCGATCGGGCCAAAACCATGAGCGGGTCCGTCCTTGATACCGGTGCGCTCGAAGCGATTTCCATCGATACGCTGAAACACTACGAGAATCGCGCCGACGATTTCTGGGAAGGCACGCGCGGGCACGATGTCACGCAAAATATCGATGCGTTGCTGCAAAGCATCGAAGGTGAGCCGCCTTACGCGATCCTTGATTTCGGCTGCGGACCGGGTCGCGATTTGAAGGCGTTCGCCGAGCGCGGCCACCGCGCGGTGGGCCTGGAAGGTGCCGCACGCTTCGCCGAGATGGCACGACAATATAGTGGCAGCGAAGTTTGGCATCAGGACTTCCTGAAACTCGATTTGCCACCAGGAACATTCGACGGCGTATTCGCCAACGCGTCTCTGTTTCATGTTCCCACTCAGGAATTGCCGCGCGTGTTGACGCAATTGCGCGCAACATTGAAACCGCGCGGCGTGTTGTTCGCCTCGAATCCGCGTGGTGACAATTCCGAGGGATGGAACCGCGGGCGCTATGGTGCCTATCACGATCTGGAGACCTGGCGCGGCTTCATGATTGCGGCAGGCTTCAATGAAATTGCGCATTACTATCGACCGCCGGGATTGCCGCTTGAGCAACAGCCGTGGCTGGCCAGTATTTGGCGTGGCTGAATCGTTGATAGCGTGCACGTGAGACTGGAACAAATACTGTTCACGCAAGGATTCGGCGCGCGAAAATTGTGCCGCGTGCTGATCACGCGCGGTGCTGTCGAAATCGATGGCGTAACCTGTATTGATCCCGAGGCCGAATGTGATGTGGCAACCGCGCCGCTGAATGCCAGCGCATTCGAATTTCTCGTTGAAGACGTGCGCTGGGAATTCCACGCCAAAGCCTATCTGCTGTTGCACAAGCCGGCTGGGTTTGAATGCTCGCAAAAACCAAAGTCGCATCGCAGCGTTTACACACTGTTGCCCGCGCCGCTGCGCACTCGCAACGTGCAAGCGGTGGGCCGGCTCGACCAGGACACGACTGGCATGCTGATGTTTTCCGACGACGGACAATTCATTCATCGCATGACATCGCCCAAGCATGAGGTGCCGAAAATCTACGACGTGAGCGCGGCCGAGGACATTACCGATGAGCAGGTCGCGCGACTGATGGCTGGCGTGGTGCTCGACGACGATCCACAGCCGTTGCGCGCACTCGCGTGTTCGCGAACCGCGTCACGAACGTTGCGCCTGACATTGACCTCGGGAAAATATCATCAGGTGAAACGCATGCTCGCGGCGGTGGGCAATCATGTCGATGCGCTGCATCGCAGCCGGATTGGCGCGCTCGACATGCCGGCGGATTTGGCACCGGGGCAATGGCGCTGGCTGACGGCGCGTGAACTTGCGCTTGCGAGTGGCGTTGAAATGCTGTCAATGTAGGATGGGTGGAGCGCAGCGATACCCATGTCTCCGCGTGTGATGATTGATGGGTATCGCTCCGCTCCACCCATCCTACAATGCTCAATGCGCGCGCGCATAACTCCAATATCCACGAGCCTTTCCAGACACTTTCGCCCGAAACGCCTCGCCAGTTCTTGTGTTTTCTAATTTGGTACTTTTTTTGGGTCTTCAGGAAAGCGAGTGGGTAATTTTGAGTCATTTTAGAGCGCCGGGAGCATGCAGGTGAGTATTTTTAGCCGCAAGTATTCTTCGTCACGCAGTCCATACGCGCGCCGCTGGATGACGCGAATCTTGTTG
>JANPBQ010000213.1:0-27424 GCA_031430555.1 Betaproteobacteria bacterium | reverse complement strand
GGTAGGTCTGGCCACTGGTCAGCGCCGGCAAGGTGAACGCCCCGCCTTCGAGCTGGGCAATGGTCGGTGGCGTCACGCATTGGCCCGGCGTGCCCGAACAGGCCACCGCGGTCTTGGTGAGCCCCGCCGCACTCGCATCGGCCAGGATCGCCGCCGTGACACTCGACGGGCCGTTGTTGGTCACCGTGAGCGTGTAGACGTTGGTGGTGAGGCCGGCATTCACGCTCGCCACCCCATTGGTCTTGGCGATGATCAGGTCCGCCACCGGGTTCACCGTGTCGGTGTCGGTCGAGGTGCAGGTGTTGGTGCCGGCGTTGAAGCTTCTCGTGATGCCGCCACCGGTGGTGCAACTTACGCCGCTGTTGAGCGTGCCGGCCGGCGTCTGGATGCTGGCCGCGTTGGCCACACTACCCGTGCTCGCGGTCACCGTCGTCGTCACCGTGATCTGGTAGGTCTGGCCACTGGTCAGCGCCGGCAAGGTGAACGCCCCGCCTTCGAGCTGGGCAATGGTCGGTGGCGTCACGCATTGGCCCGGCGTGCCCGAACAGGCCACCGCGGTCTTGGTGAGCCCCGCCGCACTGGCGTCCGCCAGGATCGCCGCCGTGACACTCGACGGGCCGTTGTTGGTCACCGTGAGCGTGTAGACGTTGGTGGTGAGGCCGGCATTCACGCTCGCCACGCCATTGGTCTTGGCGATGATCAGATCCGCCACCGGGTTCACCGTGTCGGTGTCGGTCGAGGTGCAGGTGTTGGTGCCGGCGTTGAAGCTGCGCGTGATGCCGCCACCGGTGACGCAAGCGGTGCCCGAATTGAGCGTGCCGGCGGGGGTCTGGATGCTGGCCGCGTTGGCCACACTGCCGCTGGTCGCGGTGACGGTGGTGGTGACCGTCAACTGGTAGGTCTGGCCGCTGGCGAGTGCCGGCAAGGTGAAGGCACCGCCTTCGAGTTGGGGAATCGTCGGGGGGGTGACACATTGTCCCGGGGTGCCGGAGCAGACGACGGCGGTCTTGGTGAGGCCGGCGGTGAGTGCGTCGCTGAGGATCGCCGCGGTCACGCCCGACGGGCCGTTGTTGGTCACCGTGACCGTATAGGCGTTGGTGGTGAGGCCGGCGTTGACACTGGCCACACTATTGGTCTTGGCAATGACGAGATCGGCCACCGGGTTGACAACCAAACATTGCGCAACAACACCATTTGCGGCGATGGCAAGGCCGGAAATATTACCGGTGGTATTGGTAAACGCCGCAGGGTTTGCCATGCAAGATGGATTGACTTGTCCAGGCCGACTCGTGATGGATGCAACCGTAATGGTGCATGACGCAGTTCCACCTGTCATCGCGACACTCGAGAAGGCTATCGTGTCCGGCGCGCCTTGCGTCACGAACGAAGATCCACTACAACCTGCCCCGAAGGCAACAGCGGGCGTCGCAGTGGTGAACGCGAGACTCGCGGGGAGACTCTCGGTGAATGCAATTCCCGATTGCGCGGGATTCGTCCCTGAGTTCGTCAGGGTGAACACAAGGTTTGTCGGCGCACCATCATTGATCGTCGCGACCGACCAGACTTTTGTGAGTGTCGCCTGCTGAACATTCAACGTGTCCGACGCGGCTGCCGTCGAGGTTCCCTGGGTGGTCGATAGCGCGCTCGTGGTATTGAGCTTGGCCCCCGCAGTTAAATCCGTGACATTGACAACAATGACGCAACTACCCGACGCAGGTATCGTGTAACCCGAAACCTGAATCGAGGCGTGTCCTGCGGTGATCGCGCCAAACGCCCCCATGTTGGTCAGGCGCGATGTGACGGTTCCAGCTGCGCAGGTTGTGCCCGTCAGGCTGGTATTCGCAAGCGACATGCCACTCGGAAAATCGTCGCTGAATGTGGCCCCGGTCAGCGCGGTGGCGTTGCTATTCGTCAACGTGAACGTGATAGTGGTTGCGCCACCAACGCCAATGATCTTGGGCATGGCGAATGCCTTTGAGAACGTGGGCGCAACAAACACATCGAGGTTCGCGGCGGCCGTCAGCCCGCTACCCGCATTGGTGGTTGAAACAGCGCCGGTCGAATTGGCGCGTGTGCCGGTAACGGCGCTCGTCACATCGATTGAAACTGTGCAACTACCCCCCGCAGCAATACTGCCACCCGTGAGCGCGAGCGACGTACCACTTGGCAATCCCGTCACTGTTCCGCCGCAAGTGTTGACAATCCCCGGGGTCACGGCATTGAACAGTTGTGCAGGATACGTATCTGTAAATGCGACACCGGAAATCGCTTGCGATGCGTTGGTATTGGTCAACGCAATCGTGAGCGTCGAAATTCCGCCAGCGGCAATACTGATCGGAGAGAAGGACTTGACCACCGTCGGTGGCCCCATAAAGGTAATAGTCGCCATTGCCGCGCTGCTGGTGCCTGCGTTTGTCGTCGTGACGCTGCCGGTCGAATTCGCGTATGTCGCGGCCGTGGCGGAGGTTACGTCAACCGTCACGACGCACGTGGAGTTGGTCGGGATGGTCGCGCCGGGAATTTTGATCCCGGTATCGTTGGCGACAACTGCGGTGTTGCCAAGGTTGGTGATGGCCGCCGCAAGAATCGTGCAGTTGGTCGCGGTAACGTTTGGGATTGCCGCGACTCTAAGGCCCACTGGAAACGTGTCAGTCACATTCACGCCCGTGATCGAATCTGAATTCAGATTCTGGAGACTGATCGTGAGTGTTGCTGTTTGGTTAGGCAGTAAAACCGTGGGTGACATCGCCTTCGTCACGACCGGCGGCGAACGCACAATGATGCGCGCCACATTGCTTGGCACCCCTGGCACTGCATCCAGCGCGTGGGTTAAACCACTGGTTTGGTTGTCATAAATGCCCGGTGTATTGCTCGTCGTCAACACGGTTATGGTGCAGCCCGTGGTCGGCACGTTCCCCGCCGTCACATTAAACGTGCCGCCACCGGCCACCGCGGTGTTCATGACCCCCACGCATGTACCACCAACGGTCAATGGCGTCGCATTAATCAGGCCGGCGGGATACGTGTCTGTAAACTGTAATCCGGTCACCGCCGCACCGCTTGAATTGGTAATGGTGAACGTCAATGTTGATGTCCCCGCCGGCGCAATGGGCGTTGCGGAAAAAGCCTTGGCAATCGCAAGCTGCCCAACATCCAATGTTGCGCTCGCGTTGTTACCTGCAATGGCAATCGGACCTGTCGCCGAAAAGGCGTTGGTCGTATTCACATAAGATCCCGCTGGATTGCCGCGAACCGCCACCGTCAACACGCAGGTCGAATTTGCAGGAATCGTTCCGCCCGTCAACCGGACTTCCGTGTTGCCATTGGCAATCGCGGCAAAGGCACCCACGCCGGTTCGTCCCTGAAAACTACCGCCGCAGGTATTGGATACTGCGGCATTGCGCGCGGTCAAGCCAACCGGAAAGAGGTCATTAATTGTCACGCCGGTCAGCGCCGTGCTGTTGTTGTTTGTCAGCGTTAGCGTCATCGTCACGTTGGTGTTGATCAATACACTGGCTGATGCAAACGATTTGACAACCGACGGCGGCGTCAGCACGTCCAAGGTGGCGCTTGGCCCGGTGGAAATACCGGCATTGGTGGTGGAAATGGTCGATGTTTGATTGAAATACGAGCCTGCCGACGACGAAGTCACTGAGACAGAGACGGTACACACGCCGCTTGCCACAATACTCCCACCGGAAAACGTGAACGATGCACCACCCGCGACCGCAATAACTGTGGGAGCTCCGCAACCGACAGTTGTCACATTTGGCACGGCAGCATTGACCAAGCCGCCCGGATACGGATCCGTAAATGCAACCCCCGTCACCGCATTGCCGGCATTGGGATTCGTCACCGTAACGGTCAGAACAGACGTGCCATTTGGAACAATCGCAACCGGTGCGAAGGCCTTCGCGACCGTTGGCGGCGTCAGTGTGGTGACGTTCAATGTGGCGGTCGCGGGTGCACCGGTTCCACCATTGGCGGAGCCAATATTTCCGGTAGTATTAAGGTGATTCCCCGTCGTCGCGGTCACAACGTTCGTTGTAACCGTGCAGCTTCCGCCCGGCAGCAACGTCGCCGCAGAAAGACCCAATGTCGTTCCCGCGGCCGCACCTCCCACCAGTGTTGCACTGGAGCCCGCTGTACAACTCAGCGTTGTATTGGGGAATGGGGAAACATTCGCGAGCCCCGAACCCCCGGGATACGTGTCGGTGAAAGCCACACCGGTAAGTGTGGTGCTCGCATTTGGGTTGGAGACAATCACCCGCAATTGCGAAGCGATATTGGCGCTCACGGAAGGAGGATTGAACGATTTGGTTGCCAGAGGATTGGCGATCACGGTAAGCATTGCGGTGTTGCTGGGATTACCAGCGGTTACCGTTTCAGTCGAATTCACGCCGCTCGTGGTATTGGATTGCACGCCCGCCGTTGTGCTAGTGATGTTCACGGTGATCGTGCAATTTGAATTTGCCGCAATCGAACCGCCGGTCAGCGAGACCAATGTACTCGCCGCAACAGCCGAAACCGTACCCCCGCCGCAATTCCCGACCACGCCAGGCGTGCCGGCAACCTGCATTCCGACCAGTGTGTCGGTAAAGCTGACGTTGGTCAGTGGTATCGCCAATGTATTGGCGACCACCAGCGTCATGACGGTTGTTTGGCCGGACGTAATCGTGGCGGGCGCGAATGACTTTGTGATGCCCGGCTTACCGACAGAAAGGATGGCCGACGCAGTGAGTCCGGAACCTCCATTCGTCGACGATACATTGCCGGTTGTATTCGTGTAATTTCCCGATGCACTGCCGGTGACATTGACCGTGATCGTGCAACTCGAGCCAGGAGCGAGTGTTGCCCCCGCGCCGCCGAGACCGATGGTGTTGCCATTTGCGGCTCCGCCGGTAATGGTTCCCGCTGTGCCACCAGACGTACAGACGATTTGCGGATTCGGTGACGACGTATTGGTGATAGTTCCGGGGTAAGTGTCGCTAAAGGCGATCCCTGTGAGCGTCGCGGCGTTGCTCGCCGGATTCATGACATCGATCGACAGAACCGATGTACCACCGACCGGAATTGGATTTGGGGCGAAACTCTTCGCAATGGTCGGCGGAAATGTAATCGTCGCGGTATTCGCGCTACTCGACGACGAGTAATTCTGCGCAAGTGTCTGGCCGGAGTACACAAGCTGAACAACGTTGCTGATCGTCGTTCCTGAAGGGACGGCATTCACTATTACGTCGAATTCCACCGATGTCGAGGCGCCGAATGGAATGCTGCCGCCAACGGTACCGTTCGCGCCAGTGCCAAGCCGAAACACGACTCGGTTCGGACTCGTGAGAAACTCGGCCTGATCGTCTGCCGGCCCTGAACTATCGGATTTAACGCCGGCATTGGCGCCGGTCACGATCCTCAACGAATTCGGCTTGTACGTAACACCGGCAGGAATGGGATCCGTAAGGACCACGAATGTACCCGTATCGAGGCCGGTGTTTGAGAGCGAAATATTGTACCGAATCGTTTCGCCCGGAAGCAACAATCCGCCATTCAAATCGGTTGCGGTTTTAACGATATTCGGCGTGAGAATCGGCACATATAGTTGTGTACCAAATGTAATCACGCCTATATAAATATTTTCCGATGTTGTCTGCGCGCGAATCGTGGCACTGGTCGAGCCATTGGGCATGACGCCGGTCGGTATTTGAATGCGATCAATCTCCATTCCGAGGTTATTGACATAGTTCGGAAAACGTCCCGGCAGATTCGCGCCAAGCTCTGAAATAGTCGAGTTAAAAAATTGTCCCGCAGGATTCATTGCGTCGGTGATGGCGACGCCATTCAAGCTAAATGTGTCGCCGCCGAACCCCTGATCACCGTCGTACACGACAATGCCCATCTTGGCATCGACCGGGCCGGATAAGGGGGTAAGAAAGCCCGAAGGCGTGATGGTGATCGGCGTTCCACACGAGTTGCAGTTTTGCATCCCGTCATACACCACCAGGTTACGCAAGAGTTCACTATTATTCTGATACACGACGACCATGCTCCAGCCGCCCCAATTGTTTGCGCCGACATCGGCCTGAACGTTCGCAACCGTGTACGTACCGGCGCCACCGGCGCTAACAAGCCCCGTCACATCGGCAAACCCCTGGTACTGGTTGTTGGTACTTGTATCCAGCACGCTGGCGGTAACAGGCGTATATCCAAATGCTCCGGGTGTACTGAAAAGCGCCTGATTGCGCGCCGCATTGGTCGATTTCGCGCCCCAATACAATCCCGCGAACAGCACAGTGGAACCTGCCGGCATGCTTAGTGTGGCCGAACTTGAATTGAACGTGGTCGGATCGCTATCAATATCGACAAACGCCATCGCAAAATTGTTGTCATCGCCCGCACCGCCCGATCGGGCGGTGTCGCAAAGCGGATCACCTGAGCCGGCGGATGGGCTGGTCGCCGGGCAATGCAGCAGCGTATTTCCGATCAGCTTGAGCTCGCCATTGGTATTCACCGAATAGCGCACCGTAAAAGTACGATCGGCATAGGCGTTCGTCGCAAATAAAAGCGCAAATAGCAACGCAACTGCCGCGCGTGCACCCGCCGCAAGCAACGAAAGAGGCTGAAGTGTCGGGAGTCGTTTCATCAATCAGTTCTTCCCGGGTTGGGTTGCGGCAAGTACAGGCGGCGCTGGCGCGGCCATGGTGGTGTTTTTCTCGGAGCGCACATTGAATAAATCTTCATCAAACTTGTAGCGCAAACGCAGATAAACGCCCTTATTTGTATATTCGCCGGACGTGAGGTCGTCGTCGCGATAGCCAAATACGTTGTAGCCGCCCGATACCCACAGGTTGTCCATCACCATAAAGCCGAGTTCAAGTCCCAATCCGTAGTTTCGCGATTGCGTACCTTTGCCGAACATCGATGACACATTGACGCCAATGTCCCAGCGCGGCGCAAACTCCCAAATCGCCCGTCCGGAAATGAGTTGCGCATTGTTTTTTGTCGCAAGGCCATTTGATTTTTCGTTCACCCATTTGGCTGCATACCTGCCGGAAAAAACATAAGGTCTACGCGGTTGCCAGTTGGCGTGCAGGGAAATCATCTCGACAGTTCGTTTCAAATCGATGCCAATTTGGGTGGTGTCGCGTTCCGACCGATGTTCAATACGTCCCAGCGCGTTCCATTTATCCGTCTCGGTATCGCGGTAGGCGACACCCAGTTGCAGCCGGTCTTGCTCATTTTCTCCGGTACTCTGGCCCTTGTTCTTGATCATTGAATAGGTATTCCGACCAAGAAGTGTCCAATCCCGATCGAGTTTGGCGGCCCCCGCCAGCGTCGACAAAATAGAATCCGAGCTCTGGCTGGTACGCAATTCGAGTCGTGAAGACCCTTTCCAAAGTGGATTGGCCGAGTACTCGATTCCAAACGTCGCGGCGGTCGACTCCGCGTCACCCTTGCCTGAAAACGCATGTACCCGTTCGAATCCGGTCTGTAATTGCAATCCCCGCGACAAGGTCCACAAATTGCGCAGGCCGAAAGCAGCCTCGGCGTCGCCACCTGAAATGGCATCGCGAATGCGGTATTCACTGAACACGCTGCCGTCTTTAATGTAGTCGACATTGACACCAACGACGCTGGAGTTTTGGCGCTGCTGATTGTTGAGTCCGTAGGGCCCCGTGAGCGACGAGATGAACTCATGCCGCGCATAAATACGGCCTGCGCCTCCCAGCTTGAAGTCTGCGCCGATGGCGGCGATTTTTCGATCTGTGTCATTCACATCGACTTCGCCTTCAACATAGGCGGCCGCGTCCTTTAGCCATGGAATTTCGCCAGTAATTCGCGCCCTGATCGCTGTCACAGAATCCGGGGCTGCGCCAATGCCATTCGGTACCGGGCCCGACGCCTGCGTCTCGCGCGCATGTCGTACACCCGCTTCGACCCGCAAGCCACCGCCAAAACTGCGTTCCACTGCGAGTAACATTCCATCGCGCTTCCCACCCAAGGTCAAATCTTCGGTTTGAAGTACCTCGGCTTTGATACGTGTGCGCTCATCTATTTTGTAGGTAAGCTTCCCGCCTATCTCCTGGCGACCATTTGTCAGGCTGGCACCGGGGTTGTCAAAGTCGCGTTGCGCACGTCCGGCGTAGAAAATCAAATCAAGATCGCTTGCAACGTGGCGGAATTCAATGCGGCCCGCCGAGCCCTGCTTTTCGCGGGCGACCGTTGCCAAACCTGGCGAGCTCGAAGAGGCGAACAGGTTGCGCTGCGTTCTCGCAAGTTCCGCAACAAAGAACGTTTTGTCTGCAAGTCTTGCGATCGCATTCACGCCGACCATCCTGAACTTGTCCAGAGGATTACGGTCGTCGACAATTGACGCGCCGACTTCAATTCGATCACTGACCTTCAGCGTTGCATCGGCACCCGCGACCCAGAACTGTTGGCCGCCTTGGTCGACTTCATAGGTGATGCGTATCGACACCGGATTTAATTCTTCATCGAGACTCGCGATGGGTGCCTTAAAGAGGATACGCCCGGTCAGTGGCTCAAGCTCATAGTCTACAAACCTTGTCAGCGGAACGGCGCGCAAAATCACCGAGGGCTGATTCCGGTTGCGCGTCAGCACTTCGATCTTCTCGCTGTTGACAAGTCCCGCATTGCGGGTGAGTACAAACGGCCCGGATGTGCCGTTTGCGGGAAATTCGTCGATGACTTGCTTCGCCGAATCACGGCTTGCGAAAACGTTGGCGCTGACCTGCCCATTTTCAAAGTGCTGTTTGATGCCCGTCAGCGAACGGCTGTAATTCGCCAATTTGCGCGCCTCGTTCGACTGCGACGTATTGAAATCGCCATAGAGCAAGTAAGATTTCTTTTTGTCGATTCGCACATAGAATCGACCGGTCGCCTGCGCGTCAAAACCGCGCACTGATGAATCCCCATAGATAGGGTAAAACTCGTCGGGCTGAATGTCGCGGAACAGTCGTTCTTTGGTGTTCTTGTCCGAGTCATACGCAAGTGTCAACAAGTACTCGCCCTTGACCTTGCCCTTGAGGAACATTGCGGCGCGCGCAGCAGCCGTGCGATCTCCATCGCCCCAACTGCGAGAAAGATGTGAAATTTCCTGCTCGAATCCATCCTGCGCGCGCGCCGGCGCCAGTCCGCGCCCATCCAACTTGCGCAGATTCAAGACGCCTTCAATGATGCCCGACGCAATCATGTCGCGCAGATCAGGCAGGAAATCCACCTTCGCTTCGCCGCGAATGTCACCACTGGAGATACGAACGATTGCTTCAGAAGGTTCCGAAGGCGCAATGAGTTCAAATTCGGCGCGCCCTCCCTCGACGAAGGTCTGTACGCCGGGTTCGTTGGGATTCAAGTCCTCGACTTTCCAGCGACCCACGCTTGCAGCAATTGTCACGGCGGTCCGGGAAGTGACCGGCACGCCTTTGGCGTCGGTGAGTCGCACAACTAACGTGATTGGTGTCTTGCCGTCTGCCACCGCGCCGGCTTTGGTGTTTTGCAGGAGCGCATCGATGGATAGTTTCGCGAGACTGCCGGGGGCAATAACTTTGATAGATTTATCACCGCGCGCATTTCCAAACGCGTCGATTTGTTTGACTTGCAAGGTATTTTCACCGACCTCCAGATTGACCCCGATGAATTCCCATGCCTGCAACTGCTTCTCGGCAAGCACGGCTTTCTTGCCAATCCTGCTTTCGGCAATTTCTTTGCCGTTCACAGTGAGTGTGAAAGTAGAGCCGGCGGTGCCTTTGACACGAATTGTGGTTTGCGTGAACGCCAGAATGTCGCCTTCTTTGATGCCGATGAAGCCGAGTGTATTGTCTTCTTTCGGCAAGACGGTTTCGAGCAAGATTTCCGGTTCGGCTAATTTGCGTTCGATGATGGGTTTAGGTGCATTGTCCGGAATGAAGCGGGACAGTGAGGTAAAACTTTGCGCGGGCAACGTGGCGTTACCGGAATTGCCCGACAACTCGGTCGTCGCCGAGCCGAGCGGTGTCGGTGCCGCGATATTCGCAGTCGGTGCCGAATCTCCAACGATGCCGGATGCCGGGAGCGCCTTGATATCGTTCGGCGTCCGCATGTTCGGATCCGTCTCCAGTTTCTGCTGTAGCCGGCCTTCAAACTCGCTTCGCGCACTTGCGGCAGTCTTGCGCCGTTGATCGATTTCCGCCATCACAGCAACGCTGCAATTGCCGATCGCAAAATTAGCCTTGTGCAATTCACCGCTCTTGAGATCGACGATTCGACTGTCACCTTTGCCGAGATTTCGATTGGACAATGGGAGTAGATCCGCCGGCGATACCGCATTCGGCAGTGTCGTCCGATCAATCTTCAGGACATGGGTGCGCGCCGGAAGGCCATAAAAACTGAACTTTCCTTCTGAATCCGTGATCGCGTTGGTGCCATCCTGCAAATATAGCCTTACGCCGGGAACGCCGACTTCACGCAGACTCTCAACCGATGGGTTCGACTGCATGCCACTCGCATCACAGTCCGCAAATACTTTTCCAACGATGTAAGCCTTATCCGTGAAAGCGCCGCCGGCAACGGTAACTTTCGCCGCAGCGACGTTGGATTCACTGAAGAGCGCGCTGCCTCCGGCAGGGCGATAGCTTGCAACGACGCGGTTGATACCATCACCCTGCAATGAACCAGGGCCAACGCGAACCCGGTATGCAACGGAAACGATCTGATCCTTTGCCATGCGCCCGAGATTGAAAATCAATCGTGGCCCCGCTCCACCTTGTGGATCCGCGATCGGCTTCCCATCAAGACGCGCCGACCCCGAAGCATAAGTGAATCCCGATGGCAACATATCAGTCAACAGCACATCGGTTCGATCCAGCGCATAACCTGTATTGTTTTTGACTTCAACCCGGTAATCCAGGAATTCGCCAATTTCAACAATCGAGCGCAGCACCATTTTCTGTACAAACAATCCACCGATCAATCCGGCGTCAACAGGAATATCAATAATGACGGGGCCGGTTTCCGCGCCGACGCGAAATGCGCCTCCGTAAGATCCGCCGGTTGTAGGGCCGGTCGCAATTACGTTGCGCCCCGCAGGCAATTGAGTGAAGGGTACCGTCGAGACCCATGTGTAGCCGTTCGGCGGCGTCACGCGTACACAATAATCACCCGGTGCCACAAATGGAAAGGAAAAGCGTCCGTCGCTACCCGTTGAGACCACATTGGGTGCCGGCACTTGCGTGGAACCAACCAACGAGACCACGGATGCGGGCGTATTGGTGCACATTCCACCGCTCGCCACCAGCAACCGTACCGTGGCTCCCGCCACGGGTTGATTGGTGCGGCTGTCAAACACGACGCCGTTCGGATCGATCAGAGTGATGGTGGTGGAAATTTTCTTTCCGCAACCGATGAGTTCAACTGCATACGAATCGTAGGGTCTGCCTTCAAGCACTTTGTCGCCGGCAATCACGGGGGGAAAGCGAATGTCCAGCCGCTCCGCCACGAACATGCCGGTATTCGGCCCGGTCTCAATGGCGATGATTTCTTCGCGTTCGCCGTTGGGCCCGGTGATAACGATCGTGCGGCGCTCGATCACGGTCGGATCTGCATTGCACGAAGGCGCATTGGCTCGCAGGTAGAGGGGTTGACCAATGTATCCCCAGACGGTTGGCCGATTGAACCCAGGGTCGATAAAGCCGGTGATCTCATCGGTGATGTCGCCGATGGAGCCGCTGGCAATGGTGGTGGTGTCGGTCGCGACCAGCGGGCCACTCATGCTGGCCACAAGGCGTATGCGTGTCAAATTGCTGGCACCGTTCGGGGCGTTGGCCGGGGCCACAACACGATTCACAAATACAATTCGCGCACCAGGTGGAACCGTGATCGTCGTGGCCGTTGTGATCTGGGCGTCTCCACTATCGAGGACACCGACGATTGATTGACCGCCGGCGAGCGGGTTGTCGAGAAAGATCTGCGCGGTCCATTCGGTTGAGCTATTGGTCAAGAAGTCGGAAGGAATCGTAATCGTTTCGGCGCAATTGCCGATGTTGGTCAGTACGTGCGAATAAACGATCGAACCACCGGGCGCAATTCGCCCCGAATTATTGGGCTCCAATACGATGCGGCAGAACCTGCCAATCGAAGTCACCACATCAACATCGGACGCCTTTACTTGCGCATTGCTGATCGATTGCGCATTCTTTGTAATTGAATATGGTCCGCCGATCACCCCGTTCGGTAGCTGTGCTTTGACGACAATCTTGAATGTTCCACCTGGCGCAACGATGCCGGTATCCGCGATGCCATTTCCGTTGCTGTCGGCGAGCAGCGTCACGCCGTCTGCTTTGTACAGTTTGAATTGGGTTCCATCCGGATAAGTTGAACCCGACAACGTAATGTCAAATGTGTCGGCCCGTGTTCCCGTGTTCGTCAATAGGTTTTCAAACACGGCCAATCCGCCCGGTTCGATCGTCGGCAGTGTCATGCCGCGTAATGTCACTGAATCAATACCGTTCACACGGAATTCAGCGGTATTCGACACCCTGGACAAATTGCCCTCAAAATCAACTGACGAAAGCTGGGCGGTATTTTGCAACACGGTATCGACGGGAATGCCCGGTGCGATGTTGATCTCAAACTCAACGAGTCCCCACTCGCCTTGATCGAGCCGCGAAAACCCAACCGTCACGACATTGGCGTCCGCCAAATAGTTCGCGTTTGCGCCGTAAGCCATGAATACGCCTGATGTTCCACCGAGTGCGATTGCGGGCAGATTTCCAAATGGAAGAACGCGCAACGTTCCAGGCACCAACAGCATGCCGCTCGGCAAGGCATCGGTAATCAATACATTGGTCTTGCGACCATCGGGATGGCTCACGTTCAAATATCGTATCCGAACTGTGTGCGGGCCACTTGACGATGCGCCAGAGCTGGGCGTGATCGACTTGATCAGCGCCATGTCCAGGTTCGGCTTGTTGGAAACGGAACCGATTACGAGGCAGCGATCAGTCACGCCATTGACGACGTTTGCCAATCCACTGATTGATGCCGCGCGGTTGGTAAACGCGGCGGGACTGCCCGTGCAATCGGGATTCAGCGCCCCCGCGCCATTGTTGGTCACGCCGGATATGGTAACGAGGCAAGTCGCCGTCCCCGCGCTCATCGTTCCACCCGAGACGCTGATTGTTGAGGGTGCTGTCAGGACTACCGTCGCCGCACAGCCGGCACCCGATACCAATGACGTCGCACCGACATTGAGTCTCAGACCGGCCGGAAGCGTGTCGACAAAGGCAATGCCAGATTGCGCGGGATTGCCGGCGGAATTGGCCCATTGAAAGACAAGATTTGCAACGCCACCTGGCACAATCGCAGGCGTCGAGAAATTCTTGGTCAATACGGGAAATGGTGCGGGCACTCCCCCGACAACCAGTGCGACATTGTTTGTAGTTGAAACTTGCGGCAACGCGCCGACTTGCTGGGTGCTTGCAGCAGTATTTGAAATCAATGTACCCGGCGGAGGTATCACCGCCCAACTCGGCATACTCATGTTGCCGAATACAACGAAAAAAAGCAGGGCGAGTCCGCCTAACCTCGCCAATATTGAGGCTTGTCGATCCATTGTCTGGGAACAAGTCCTTGGGATTTTCATTATTAGAATGTAGTCGTTGCCACCGTCTCACACTGCGCAATGCGTCACGTTTCGGGCGCGGCTTTCAAGAATTCACAATTGCATCCGCCAATGAAACATCGGGAGGCGACGCCTCCCGATGTTCTTGAATCACTTGAGAACATCGCAAAACAGGTATTACATGTCGTTGATCTTCACGCAGAATTGCAGCGTAAATGTGCCGGTTGGTGGTACCGGCGTGGTCGCCAATGGTGACGATTGCGCCGTGATCGTTCCGGTATATCCGTTCACGTATGGCCCACCGACCAATGCAATCGGCCCCGTTACCGTTGGTGCGCCGCAACCCGTCGCCAAGTTGGTGTTGGCCGGAATTACGTCGGTCACATTGATGTTGGTGATATTGGCGGCTGCAGTGTTGGTGCCCACAATCAGATACGAAATGCACTTTCCGGGAACCGTATTCGGACCGGCCGCAATCGCCATATTGCTCCACGGCGCGTTCGGCACGCCCAGTGTCAACATCGTTGCAGGCGTGACAACGCATGATCCATTTCCCGCCGGAAGCTGCTGATACTTGTCGAGCTTCAGACCATCGGTGAGGGATGTGGTGTCGGTCGCAGACGTCGTGCTTGCACCGGCGTTGTAGGTCGCGGTCAAGGTCGTCACGTTTGGCGGACTGCCTGCCATGGCGGGCGCGTTGACGCGGACAAAAATAACCTGATTCGCATTCGGCGCAAGCATGAATGACGTGGTGCCTGCAACGATCAGCGTGTCAATGCCGACTTCCAAAGTGCCATTCATGTTTGAGTCAATGTAGGCGGTAGAGGTCCACGAATTTGCGGGTACCTGGCTATTGGTCAGGAATGCCGCCGTCGGGAACGTAATGGCTTCCGTCGCGTTTCCGTTGTTCGTCAGCGTGTGGTTGTAGGTCACCGAACCGCCCGGCACAGTACTTTGCGCGCCATTCGGTGTGAGGGTGACGCTGCGCAATGGCGCAATCGTGACCTGATCGCGCTTGCTGTCGGTAACAGCCGGCGCACCTTGCTGAACGACGCTGAACGAAATCACATAGTTGCCCGGAATCGCGGCGGTCGGGCCGGCACTGGGTGCCGCGCTCGCTGTCGACGTTGCCGGAACGACAACTTCCGCGCAAATGAGTTTGCTTCCCATCGATGGGATGGGTACGGCACCGGTGGATGTCACTGCGCCACCGGTCGTCGTTGCGCAAGCGCCTCCGCCACCGTCGTCGCGGAAAGTAACCGACCAGCCGGTCGGCGTTGCATTGCTCCCGACAGGTACCGAAATCCATGTGGAACCCAGATTGAATATCGCTGCGGTCGCTCCCGTGTTGTTCACGAATAGACGGAATGTCGTGCTGCTGGTGGATGCCGTTGACGGTGTGACCATGTTGGTCGTTTTTACAGTCAAGTCATCCGCGCCCAAACCGTTGGCAACGGTTGCGCCGCCCACGACCGAGAGGTTGTTGGTCAAGTCAACCGTATTCGCGGCGATTGTGGTCAGGACATTCGGCACCGTGTCGGAAATGGTGTTGTTGAAAAACGAGGTGCCTTGAACGACAACCCGATAGCCCGCGCCACCGTTGTTGCCGGGTGTTGCGCCGGCCGGAATACTCGCCGTAATCACGACTTGGTATCCGCAACGCAGCGGCATCGATGTGCTGACAATGTACGGTGCAGGACAAACACCGGCAGTTGGTTGCGGAATGGTGCCGGTGTCCGGGGTGCCATTGCCGTTGCTGTCGAGCAACGATGTCATACCATTTGCGGAGAGGATGTTGAACGTCGTGTTGGTGGGGAAAGTACAAGCATTCACACCGACATTGCCCGGCGCGCAGCCGGATCCATTCAATGGCGTATTCAAGATCGACACGTCAACGCTGTCGCTACCGTTGCCGGTATTCCAAATGACGTCAGTCCATGTGATCGTCTGACCGGGTGCGGCCGACGCAACCGTCACCGGTTCGCCAACCACCAGCCCAGTATCGGTCGTCGAGCCGTTTGCCGATACGCCCGCAGTTTGCAGAACCGTGTAGGTCACGGTATTGGTATTGCCGTTGGTTGTCGGACAGCTTGCGCCCGCGTTCGGCAGCATGATGATCGTCGTCGACGCGCCATTCACGCAATAGGTGTTGCCGCCGAACTGGTAGTTGTAGCGGAAATCGGCGGTATTGGTTGTCGATGCCTGGCTCGCAGGCGTCGGTGCCAATGCGGAAGCAATCGTTACTTGAAAATACAGGTTGCCCGATGTTGAGCCGGCAACACTGGTGATCGTCGCATCAATCGTTCCGCTTACAGCGGCAACAGGCGCTTGATAGGCGATGCCAGCCGGATCACCCGCAGCGGCATCGGTGAGTGGCGTCACGCCGCTACCGCTCCAGCGACCGGAACCCGGCACATAGAGCATTCCCGAAGGCAATACGTCGCGCAGTACCAGACTATCGGCCTGGGTTGTGCCATTGTTCGTGTAATCAAGAATGATATATAGCGGACCGGCGTTCGGGCTGGTGCCGGTCGTCACGGGTGTATATCCCGGCGGTGGAACACTGGATAGTTTCTTGTTGACGGTAATCGAGGCGGGTTGGATCGTGGTCGTATCAGTATTGGTCAAGGTGGTTGGGGCAGGCGAATTCGTGTCGGTGACCGAAACGATGATCGTTCCTTGTTGACCAAGCGTCGCGCCGGCTGAGGTTGTTCCGCACACCACGAAGCTGAACGTCGCGCCGGCATTCACCGGGCCTGAACTCGTGATCGCGGTGCCGGAATCCGGTTGACCATTTTGATCCGCGTCCAGGTAATACACGAGACCGGTGTGGGCAAACATGCCGCCCGTCGTCGCGGCATTGAGCGCGTACGTGTCGGCACCATTGCCGGTATTGGAAATCGTATGCGGATAGCACACTTGCGCATTCGGTGGCGCGTTGCGCGAGCCATTGGCCGTCAACGTGAAACTCTTCACGGCCGACACGGTAGTTTGCACGGTATTGGAAGTGGAAGTACGAACGGTCGCCGTATTGTCGACATACGTGGCCGACGCCTGGTTGCCAATGACGGAATTTGCAGGCGCCAACGCCGCATACGCAGCGCTAGACTGCAAGGCTCCAATTCCCGCTGCGATTGTAATCATGAGCGCAACAACGCGCGCTCGCGCAGAACGAATTTGCGTTTGACAGAATGGTGTTGGTTTCATGTTTTTTTCCCCTAATTGCACTGCGAAGTTTCCGTCGATCTGCATTGATTGATTTTTGTGCTGAACAATGCGCGACTCGGTCATTGAATTGTCCATCGTCGTCTACTTGCCACTCGATTGCGCACTTTGAACGTTGTCATTGGCGACTTTGAAGCGCGCCGAAAATACCAGCGATTTTCCCGGGGCAAGATCGCCCGGATACCAGCGTAAATAGCGGTATTCACCAATCGGGATCAATTGCTCGACTTCAACGCCATTCGCTTGTTTCACTTTGCGTTTGAGCGGAAGTGACGAGAATTCGCTGCCGTCGGTGCTCGCCTTTGCTCCGCTCGGCTTAATACTGTTCAAGACCAATTCGGTATTTGGCGGAACCGGCAATGTTGCCTGCAGACTTTTCACAGGTGCCGCCGATTTGTTTGAATATGTCGCCGCTTCATCAAGCACATCGCCCGGCTTTGCGACCTCCGCGCTCTGCATGACTTCTTTGCCGTCGACGGCAACCACCTTTTGCCGCACCAACGAAATCAGCAAAGGCTCCTGATTCGTCTGTGCCTTTGAATTGGGCCTCGTGGCATTTGCCGACGCGGGTGCCGGTTGCGCACATACGACGCTTGAAAGCGTCAATATCATCAGGAGAAAAGAGGATTTACCAAACATGCTTTGCTCTCACGAATTATCTTCAGGTTTTTTTGCAATTCCAAATGCACTAAAAGTACACAATTTCAATCCAAAAATCTTCGCGTGGATTTGCCAACCCATCGGCTAACATTTGTCGTTTAAATATCAAATAAAATTGATTACAATCAATACATTACAGCATCTTTCTAAGCAATCGCTGTAAATTGTACCCTGTTCTTGAATATTGCGCTGGCTGTCTGAGACTTAATACGCACGATGCTGGGCAACGGTTTGTCCAAACCAAAATGCCAATGAAAATGACGCGTTTGCCATTTTACGTTGCTATCGCGAAATGACATTGTGAACTATTGACAAATATCATGATATTCGCTCATTTAATTCAATGGCTTAGTGATATTTCACACACAGTGTTGCGGGCACCGCATCGACTTCATTTTTTTCGAACTGCACACCCGCGCGACGAACGGCTATAATCGCGCCTGCGTTTCGACCGAAACCGGAGAGGTGGTAGAGTGGTCGATTGCACCGGACTCGAAATCCGGCATACGGTTATACCGTATCGTGGGTTCGAATCCCACCCTCTCCGCCAATGACGAAACCCACCAGATCCTTTGGTGGGTTTCTTGTTTTTTGGCGACGGCTTTTGGTCAACTCACTGCGGTGCCAACTCCAGACTTTTTTGTTTCAAGCGCTTCCCATCGACTCATGGCTGCGTCAATTTCAACACCGATCGCGGTCTGACGCGCCTTCAAATCTTTGATCTGAATTTTCGATGCGCTATACATCGCAGGATCCGACAGTCGCCGCGCAATTTCGGCCTGCTCAATTTCCAGCGCCGCAATTTTTTGAGGTAACGCGTCAAGTTCACGATCTTCATTAAAGCTGAGTTTCGCCTTGCGCGCGCCGGACTTCGTGTTGCCGGCAACCGTTGCCTTGGATTCCAACGCCGCTTTGTTTGCCCCCGCGTCGCGTTGCATCAACCAGTCATCGTAGCCGCCGGCATACTCGCGCACGACACCATCGCCTTCAAACGCGAAGACTTGAGTGGCCACGTTATTCAGAAAAGTACGGTCGTGACTCACGAGCAAAATCGTTCCCGAAAAATCCTGCAACAAATTTTCGAGCAATTCCAGCGTCTCGATATCAAGATCGTTGGTCGGCTCATCGAGCACCAGCAAGTTGGCGGGTTTGGCGAACAAACGCGCCAGCA
The DNA here is from genome assembly GCA_031430555.1 of Betaproteobacteria bacterium. GTDB lineage: Bacteria > Pseudomonadota > Gammaproteobacteria > Burkholderiales > Usitatibacteraceae > UKL13-2. Next base: position 8,756 of record JANPBQ010000213.1, on the reverse strand, counting down.
GCAGCCGATTGCGCTCGCCCCCCGACAATGATTTCACCTTGGCGCGCGCGCGTTGCGGCGGAAACAGAAAATCGCCGAGATAACTGATGATGTGCTTGCGCGCGCCACCGACTTCAACAAACTCCGAACCGGGACTAATCACATCCGAAAGCATCGCCTCATCGTCAAGTGCTTCGCGGAATTGATCGAAGTAGGCGATATCGAGTTGCGTGCCGCGCTTGACGGTGCCGCTGTCCGGTTCCAAGTCGCCAAGAATGATTTTTAGCAACGTCGACTTGCCCGCGCCATTCGGGCCGATCAATCCAATCCGATCGCCGCGCTGCACGACGCCGGTGAAATTTCGGATGATGACTTTGTCGCCGAATGACTTGCAGACGTTTTCAAGATCGGCGACCCGCTTGCCGGAACGCTCGCCCGCGTCGAGCGAAAAATTCACTTTCCCCACACGATCACGCCGCGCCGCGCGTTCGCGCCGAAGTTGTTCAAGCCTGCGAACCCGGCCTTCATTGCGGGTACGCCGCGCTTCGACCCCCTTGCGAATCCAGACTTCTTCTTCCTTCAACAATTTATCGAAACGCGCCGTCTCAAGCGCTTCGGCGTTCAACGCTTCGGCCTTGCGGCGTTGATATTCTGCAAACGAGCCGGGATAACTCACGATTTGTCCGCGGTCGAGTTCGACGATTCGTGTTGCGATGTTGTCGAGAAAGCGCCGGTCGTGGCTGACAACAAGCACCGCGCCTGCGAACGATTTCACGGCTTCTTCCAGCCATGAGATACCTTCGATATCAAGATGATTGGTCGGCTCATCGAGCAACAGCAGATCCGCGTTGGCCACCAATGCGCGCGCCAAGGCCACGCGTTTTTTCATGCCGCCGGAAAGCGCGCCGATCAGTGTGTCTTCATCCATGCTCAAGCGCGACAAGGCCTGCGATACGCGGTTGTTCAATTGCCAGCCGTTGTTTGATTCCAGCCGTGTTTGCATTTCCGCCATCTGATGCAACGCATCTTCGTCACCTTCGGTCGCGCGGTGCGTGGCCTCGTGGTACGCGATCAAGTCACGCGAAACTTCGCCCAGCCCGCTTGCGACGGCATCGAAAACCGTCAAGGTCGCATCGAAATCCGGTTCCTGTAACACCATCGCCACATTGAGTCCGGGTGTGAAGGAAATGACGCCGTCGTCGGCCACCGCTTCACTGGCAAGAATCTTCATCAGGCTCGATTTGCCTGCGCCATTGCGACCGATGAGCGCAATCCGTTCGCCCGGCTCGATCGTGAACTCGACATGGTCAAGCAAGGCAACATCGCCGAAAGCGAGTGAAATATTCTTGAGTTGCAGGATGGGCATGAAAGTCTTTTCGAAGGCCGCAGAAAACGTGCGGAAAGTGAAACGCTGGCTAAGTCTTGAAATGGGAATGTGATGCAGTGGCGAGCGCGGGCGCAACTTTGAAGTGCAAAAGCCCTGCCGCCGCGAATCCGACCGCGCCTGCCAATGCATAAGCGACTGCCGCGCCGTGGGCTTGCCACAACCAACCTAACAGCAAGCCTGCGGGAATCGAGGCTAATCCCACCAACGCATAGTACCAACCGAACAATGTGCCGCGTGCCGATGGATCTGCGAAGTCGCCTATGACGGCACGTTCCACCCCTTCACTGACCGACATGGCAACGCCGAAGAACAATGCCGCCACCCACAGCGAGCCCAAATCCGTGACAAAGCAGAATCCCAGCATCGCGAAGCTGTGCAACAGCCAACCGGGCACAAGCAGTGAAAATCGACCCTTGCGATCCGCCCATACTCCCGCTGCGTAGTTGGCGAAAATCTTCACAAAATTCAGCGCCGCCCAGAGCAGCAATGCATGCACCGTCGAGGCGCCCAATTCATGCGCGCGCAGCACAATAAAAAGCTCGGCCGCACGGGCAAACGTAAATAGCGCCACCGTCAACAAATAGCCGCGCGCATGTTGCGGGACATCCTGCCAGCGAAGGCGAAACGTCATCGGCACTGCGGCGATTTTCTTGTCCGGCTCCCTTACGCCAAACGCAAACAGTGCAACACACAACAATCCGGGAATCGCGGAGATCATCAAGACATCGCCCAGATTTGAAGAAACCGTCGCGAAGATCAACGCACCCAACAGTGCGCCGCCCACCGCCCCCAGATTGTCGAATGCGCGGTGAATGCCGAACGCCCGCGCCCGCAACGATAGCGGCGAGAGATCCACAATCAACGCATCGCGTGGCGCATTCCTGATGCCCTTGCCGACACGATCGAGCGCGCGAATCATCACCACGTGCCACCAACTGGACGCCAACGCCAACAACGGACGCATGACATTGGAGACCAAATACCCCGTCACGGCGAGCGGCTTTCGTTTTCCGCCGCGCGCATCCGAAAACCGTCCCGCCCAAATCTGCACGATGCAGGCAACCGCCGCCGCCAATCCTTCGACCAGCCCCAACACCAGCGGCCCACTGGCCAATACTGTTGCGAGCAGGATAGGAATCAGCGGCGTCACCATTTCGGTGGCGACATCATTCAACATGCTGACCATGCCGATGACATAGATGCTACGCGGCAGGCGATCGGGTGACGATGCCGGGGAAATCGAGGTAGGTGCCAAAGGCGGGTGCGTTGCGGTCATAGCCGCGTCATCGCGCCGGGAGGTGTTGGGCATGGCGGAATTTTACGCGTAAAATTCACGCGTTCCGGTGCACACATTTAGCACACAGCCCTCGTAGCTCAGTGGATAGAGCATCCCCCTCCTAAGGGGAGGGTCACACGTTCGATTCGTGTCGAGGGCGCCAGGAATTCAACCGCATAAATAGACAAGTCACTATATTTGACGGGCGTTTCCGGGTTATTTTGCTCCGAACGCCGCGCCAGTGCTTGTGTTTGCCAATCAGGGTACTTCTATTGAAGCGGCAATTAAATATGTAGAAGCGCGCCCTTTCCCCGCCTAGGCGGGGATCCAAGTTTTCTGCGATTCCGCTGCGAAACTTGGCCCCCGCCTACGCGGGGGAAGGAAATAATTGAAGTCAGTTCAACATGTTTAATTGCCGGATCAATAAAAGCCCGTCGTTCCGGCGAAGGCCGGAACCCAGTCCTGCGTAACTCATTGATATTACGACGGGCTGGATTCCGGCCTTCGCCGGAATGACGGGAATTTGAGGTAAATAGAAGTACCCAATCACAATCGTATGCACGCCCATCAGTGACCTCGCCCGAGAGCGTTCGCAATCAACTATTGAATATTGCGTAACCGAATGACACTAAAACCGCGTGTAGGTCAGGTTGCCGCAGGCTACCTGACGATCCATCCATTTCGGCACGACGCCATCGAGTAGCCTGCCGCAACCCGACCTACGGCACTCCCGAGCCTGCCAAAAGCACCCGCTAAGGATACTTCGGTTCGTCAATCACCTCGAGCTCGCCAAATTAGGATCCGGACACTTGGGTATGCTTGCTCATCGACGCACGCTTGGGGCGATTGATCATCCTATCCCAACGGTTGGGGGCTTATGTGTTCGAACTCCTCCTAAGTTTCCGGTCAGTGATCCTCTAACAGGATCAGTGGACCAAACCAGGCGCGTGAGTGTTTATCCGCCGGCAATTCAGTTGAATTAATGGTTCTTTCCTTCCGCTTCCGGCCACAAGCTCGGAAACAAGAACCATAGTGAACGAAGTGGCACGCCAAAAGATACGGTCGACCGCGGAGAGGTCTCCGTCAGTACTCCAAAATCAAGCAAGCTTGTTAATACTCTTCGACCGGTGCGGTCACCCAAACCCGTCATCTTTACGAACCTTGCGCGCTCGATCGGGCCCGCCATCGCGACATAATGCAACGCTTCGAGCGCGTCGATCTTCACGACGGACCTCTCAGTTCCTACGTCCCACGGCTGCTCTTGAAGATAGATCAGCATTGTTTTCAGTCGATCTTTCAGCGTCGTAAGGTCAAGCCTTTCACGCATGAAGCGTACCTGGCCCAGACAGACCTCGAGAAAATAGCTAGCGAACGCGACCAGCTCTTCTTGTGAAAGTGATCCGCGTCCGTCCAAATCGTTTCGGCGCGCCGCGTCTGCGTTGCTAAGTTTGGCGTAATACTTCTCCTGCGTGCGAGCAAGACCGCGCATCGGCGACCACAATCCCTGCGTGAGCCCCATCGCGTGCAGCACCAGATGCGTATGAAGGCGCGCGGCACGTCCATTGCCATCAATGAAGGGATGGACCCATGCGAGCCGATGATGTGAGCAGGCAGCGCCAATTAATTGCGCTTCTGTGCCGGCCAGTTTGCAATAGCGCGCGGCCCAACCGTGCATTAGTCCGTCGACGTCTTTCCAGGGCGGGGCAACATGCTGGCCGGCCATTACATCTTTCGTCCGGTATTCACCAGGGACGATCAGCTCGCCATCGTCAGTAATGCGGTCTGCTTCCGGCACTTTTCGGTAGAGCAACCCATGAATCTCGCCAACTATGGTCGGTGAGAAAATCTCACCCGGGGGAGAATTCTCGCGCGCCTGTTCAAGCTCCGCCTCGACTTCCATATGCGCGACGGCGATGCGCTGCCGTTTAGCGATCGCCGCGTCCGCGCTGAAATCCTTTTGAATGGCGCGCTCGATTTCTGCGGGCTGGGTATGTTGCCCCTCGATTTTGTTCGAGTAATACGAATTCATCGCGCGCAGCCTTGGGCGAAGCGCGCGCACGATCGATTCGCCTGCCTGACCGCGTAGGGTGTGACACTCCCGGACTAGTTCAGCGGCCAGTTCTTGCAAAGGGCCGAGGACTCGTTCCTCAGGAAACAGCGGCTGAAACTGGCTGATACCGGCCATTCTTGGACAGTTCTATGGACACAACAAAGGACAGTTTAAACGCAATACAAGTATCTGACAAACAAGTAATTTATGCATCTAACTGGTCATTGCTGGACAGTAAACGGGACACTTTTTTGCGCTCTCCCGTTCACGGGAGGGTGGAGCGGGGGTTTCGCGCCGCATGCGGCGCGCCTGCGAAACGGTGGCCCGATGCAGCGGGCCATGCGCCCTGCAAGGGAATCACTGTCACTCAGTTATAAAACACTCATTAGCCCGAGCCCGCCAAAAGAACCCGCTCGATCGCCCCCGCCCCACCTGCCCCGTGCGCCCCAACAATCACCCTCCCCCCAAATTCACGAACCCCAGCCGTAAGCCCCACGCTTCATACAGTCCCTCAAACCCCCGCCGGTTCGCCGCATTCATTTCAAATTCATAATCCGCTGGCAACGAAGGCGCCAGCCGCCAATCAATAAGCCGCAAGTTCCGCCGGTAAATCTCCCGATACTCCTGCCCGGCCACCCGAAGCGGGATCACACCTTTCACCGCAGCACCGCCATCATGCTTGGCCCAAAGCGACTCCACAGAACCATGCACATGAATGATTTTGGCCGCCGTCTTGATTCCCACCCCAACCACTCCCGGAATTCCATCCGAAGCATCCCCCGCCAGCGCCTTCGCCTCAATGAAATGATCGATAGAGTCGAATGGCACTTCACGCACGGCAACCGCGCCAAGCAGATCACCCAATGTGATTTGCTTTTCTGTGTGGGGCGAAAACCAGATTACTTTTTCCCGGAGCGCCTGGTACCAATCTGAATCGGACGTTGCCAGCACGACCTCCCAGCTCTGGTCGACGCCGCGACAAATCACGCCGGCCAGGTCGTCGGCCTCAAAGCCGGGGCAGAAAATCTGCGGCATGCCGACTCGCGCCAATGGCACCGGTCATGCGTACAGTCTCGGAGGGTGATGATCGGCGTTTTCAGCTGCGGGCAAAAGCAAAGAGTGGAGCGTAATTCCGACCATCCGCCGCTTGCAGGGCGGCGATGTAGCGATCGCGAGTTTCATTGGCATTCGTCAGGCTACGGCGCCCCCACGTGAAACGGGGTTGGCCGAGTCGCTCAAGGAGCAGATCAGCCAACAGACGAGCGTGACGGCCGTTTCCATTGGGGAACGGATGGATTGCCACCAGGCGGTGATGGAAGCGAATCGCGAGTTCTTCAGGCGGATAGGTGGCGTGGTCGATCTGGTAGCGCGTGTCATCAAGTAGATTGCGCAATTCGACGCCGATCTTCGACCAATCGACTCCGATATTTTTGTCGGACTTGCGAAACTCGCCCGCCCACCGCCATGCCTTACCGAACATTTCGCGATGCAACTGGCGGACGAACGACTCGTCAAGGATTTCCCTGCGTTGCTTGCGCGCCCAGGCCTCACCGTCGACGATGTTGAGCTGTTCCCATTCGTTCAGCTCGCCTTGAGTGGTGATGTGGCTTGGGATCAGGCTGGTGAGTTCGTCTGCATCAAGCGGTGTGGCGCCCGACGGATAGTCCAGTTTGACTGCCATGGGCTAGTCCTCGCGCCACAGGTTTCGTCGGGAGCCCTTTAGCAGGCTCTCGGCAAGGGCGCGAGTTTGCCTGGATACCGTATCCGTCGACGTGGCCTGTGCTTCGAGCGCCATGGTGTGGGCTATCGCGGCCATGCGCGCGCGCGCGCGCTGACTGGCCCGCTCATCAAGGATCTTGGCCAGTGGTTGCGTGGGCACCAAGGTGTAGTGCAGTTCGCAGCCTAATGCCTCGGCTGCACGACGCAGGGTGGCGAGACTTATCGTGTCTTCTGCTTCAGAGGTTTCAAGGCGTGCAACCGTGGAGGCCACGACGCCAAGCCGCTTTGCAAAATGCGTGGCAGGCATGCCCAGTGCTTCGCGAATGGCCTTGAGCCAGCCAGAAGGTGGACGCGATGGAAGTTCCGCCGCGCGCATGCGCGCGAGGGTGGCATCAAGTTGCCGAAGGCGAAGGTCGTTGAAGTGTTGTTTCATAGTGATTGCACCATAACGCAATAATATAATTTAATATATTGCATTATAGAGCAATTGTCAAATCAAGGATATTGCACTTTAATACAATAACACATTGAATATAATTGCGTCATAGTGCAATCATAATTATCTGGAGTTGCACTGGACACCTGCCGCGCTGGCGAACCGCGCCCCTTACCGCCTGTCGCCCCGGATTTAGTCTGGGGGTGAGGCGGGGAATTCGCAGAGCATGCTCTGCGCCCGTCGAACGCCAAGCCAATGCAGTGGCTTGGCCCAATTTTCGCTGCAACTCAACAGGTTACAAAACTTGGGTACCGGCCTTCGCCGGTACGACAGGGGTTATTATTGATCCGGCAATTAAACATGTTGAAGCGCGCCCTTTCCCCGCGTAGGCGGGGATCCAAGTTTTCTGCAATTCCGCTACGAAACTTGGCCCCCCGCCTACGCGGGGGAAGGAAATAATTGAAGTCAGTTCAACATATTTAATTGCCGGTTCAATAGAAGTTCCCAACAAAAATCTCTAGCACCGGTGCGCCTTCTCGCCTGAAAGTGTCTGAAACGCTTCGTCAGTGCTTGTGTTTATCAATCTCAATCGTATGCACGCCCGGCAGTGACCTCGCTCGAAAACTTTCGCAATCAACTACCCGTAATTTCTCCCGACCCTGCCAAAAGAACTCGCCCGATCACCCCCGCCACACCCGCCCCGTGCGCCCCAACAATCACCTTCCCTCCAAACTCACGAACGCCAGCCGTAAGTCCCCATGCTTCACACAATCCCTCAAACCCCCGCCGATCCGCGCCACTCATTTCAAATTCATAGTCCGCCGGTAACGAAGGCGCGAGCCGCCAATCAACAAGCCGCAAGTTCCGCCGGTAAATCTCCCGATACTCCTGCCCGGCCACCCGAAGCGGGATGACGCCTTTCACCGCAACACCGCCATCATGCTTGGCCCAAAGCGATTCCAGGGAACCATGCTCATGAATGATTCTCGCAGCCGTCTTGATTCCAACCCCAGGAACGCCCGGAATGCCGTCCGAAGAATCCCCCGCCAGCGCCTTCGCCTCAATGAAATGATCGATAGAGTCGAATGGCACTTCACTCACGGCAACCGCGCCATGCAGATTAGCCAGTGTGATTTGCTTTTCAGTGTGGGGCGAAAACCAGGTCACTTTTTCCCTGAGTGCCTGGTACCAATCTGAATCGGACGTTGCCAGCACGACCTCCCAACTCTGGTCGATGCCGCGACAAATCACGCCGGCCAAGTCGTCGGCCTCAAAGCCGGGGCAGAAAATCTGCGGAATGCCGAGATGGCCGACCAATTGCCGGACAATCGCGGCCTGTGCGAGATAGCTTTCAAGAAACGCCTGCTGTTCAGGCGTCCCCCATCGGTGGCGCTTGTAGCGGGGAAGTATTGCCTCGCGCCAATGGCAGCGGTCATCCCAAAGGACGATCGGGACATGACCGGGAAACACGGAGGACAGCCGAGATAGCTTTTCGAGTGTCCCCTGGATGGCGGCGGTGGGCTTGCCCTTGAAGCGACGGTCCTTGTAAGCCCATTGATGCATCGAGCTGATGCCCAACACGTTTATGTCGATGAGGATAAGCTTGGGTGTGCCAATCACTTCATGCTCACTTAATGGGGTTCCAGGCACTTGACTATGCTTGCTCAACGACGCACGACTGGGGCGATTGATCATCCTCTAGGTAGCATAAAAAGCACAAACTCTAGCACCGGCGCGAATTTACAAGCATTTATGGCCTGAAAGGCTTGCCAGTGCTAGACATCATGTATTGACCTGTCACACCTCAAGCGACGCGGATTAAGCTTGGGGTTTTTCAACCACAGGCGCAGAGCCGAAATTGAGGGGACAGGTCATGGAACAGTTTATCAAGTATGTGGGACTCGACGTA
>JANPBQ010000212.1:0-31329 GCA_031430555.1 Betaproteobacteria bacterium | reverse complement strand
GGGCGACGTGCGGCGCTTTGATAGCGCGAAAGCGTTGGCGGCGTTCATCGGCTTGAGTCCGCGCCAGAAACAATCCGGCACCTCGGTGCGCGGGCGGACGATGATGAGCCGCGCCGGCCATAAGGCGCTGCGGCATGCGCTATACATGCCGGGCCTGGTGGCGAGACGCCATAACGAGGCACTCAAGATATTTGGCGACCGACTCGCGGTGGCGGGCCTCGCGCCCAAAGCGGTGATCGGTGCCGTGATGCGTAAACTCGCCCACTTTATTTACGGGGTTATCAAGTCGGGCAAACCCTTCGACCTCAAAAAAGCCATGCCGACTCTTGACTTTCAAGACGGTAACTGACCCCGAGGCTTATGCTGTTCAAGACGGTAACTGACCCCGTCACCCAAACTTCATTTCAGTTTCTTTTTTTGATGCAACGAGTTGGTTAGTTCGGGCCCTTGCCAATTTCAAGGCGCTCCTCGCGTGTGCTCTTAATGCTTCAAGGTCTGCGATTAAGTTTCCGAAGTGCTCATCTATCTCCGCTTCAGTAACAAGGGGCGCGGAGATAATTGGGGCGTGCTCATGCTGATTGTGCATCCAGTGATCAACTATCACTTGAACAAATGGGTCAAATGGAAGTTGTTTTGGATTGTCCATACGAACAACTCGAATATCAAACTGTTTAATTGTCATGCTCATTGCGCCACCTCTCGTCTACTTGGTTTTACCATTTTGCCATCGGCGAACCAAATCAACCCCCAGCTCTTAGACGTCTTGTTCCGCTGGGCATACTTGGATCGGCCTCCACATCCCATCTTGGTAACTCATGATCATCTAGCAGTGCCACCGACGCAAGTATTGTGCCGTAAGGAAAAAAAACTCCCGCCTCTTCAAGTGCACGCTGAATTGCCGCTAGCGCATTCATACTTACTCCGTCTTCTCCTCTTTCAACTCGCGCAACGGTTTCGTGGCCAAGTCTTGCGCGCGATGAAAGGTCTATTCGATTTAGGGAGAGCATTGCCCGCGCCCCAAGAACCGCTTTCCCAAAATATTTTCGATTGACCGGCATATGAAATGATAATTAATTTTTAATCAATAACGCATTATAGTGCTTATTTGTTGTGTTTGTCAACACTTAGTTCTAATCACTTAGTTCTAATCGCAAACGCTAGCAATTCCCTGACATCAACGACCAAACGAGACAATGCGCTCACGGCAAAATAAACTGACCACAATGGGTTGGACTACTTGGGGGAAAACGTGAATGAAATGAACGTCGAATTGGTACGTCTCCATAGAGACGCTGAGCGTGGTGACAGGTCTGCCCAGACTGTCTTGGGCATAACGTACCAAAATGGAGAGAGTGTTGAGCAAGATTATGTAAGAGCCGCGTTCTGGTTTGAGAAAGCGGCACTACAGGGTCAATCGATTTCCGCACACCAACTCGCGTACTTCTATGCGACGGGGCAAGGCGTGAATCAGGATTATCAACGTGCGGCGTACTGGTGGGAAAGGTCAGCGAAAGCGGGACTTGCAGCTGCTCAGACCAATTTGGCTTTGTTGTATGACGAAGGGAAGGGGCTAGCGAGAGACGAAACACGGGCCATATTCTGGTATGAAAAGGCGGCGGCACAGGGCGAGGTTGATGCACAAGCGAACTTGGGCGCCAAATACGAAGCCGGTACCGGAGTTCAGCAAGACTTAGCGAAAGCACTATTTTGGTATGAGAAGGCGGCAATACAGGGTCAGGCGCTCGCGCAAGCAAATCTAGGCCGCATTTACGCCACAGCGCGCGGAGTTCCGCAGGACTACAAGCAAGCCGCGTTCTGGTACGAAAAGTCGGCAGCACAGGGGTATGTTCTAGTGCAAACAAAACTAGGTGTCATGTACTTCTTGGGACAGGGTGTGAAAAAAAACATAGTAGAAGCTCATAAGTGGTTCTATATTGCAAGCGCGAACGGTGACGAGATGGCCAAACAACATCTTAATAATCTAGCTCTCCAACCTGCGGATCGCGCTGAAGCGCTGAAGCGTGCAAAAGACTGGCTGAAATCCCATTGAATTGTTGTTGTCCAGCTTTAAGAGCTTTAAGTATTTCAGAGTCCATCGCGGTAACTTGCCCTTTGTCGTCTAATTTAGGCTGAAGTTCCCTCCATGCCTCGCATGTTTATCTTTCTGCATCAAATCGTTATGCGATTTTGGGCTGCGGGTAAAAGGAGCCGTGGTCGATATTCCCCATCGCGATTTAAGGGGCCAGCGTGAATTGTTCTGCGAAGGATAGCTATGTGGCAGGCTGCTCAACACTCTCGTGCCTGGCCCTAAACAACCGCAATTCAAGCCACCATCGGTTCAACTAACGCATCAATTTTGGCGGCAATTTCTTCGCGAGCCGTCCGTAGCTCGTAGTCTTTTTGCAAATTCAGCCACAGCTCTGCCGACGTACCAAGATAGCGAGCGAGTCGCAACGCGGTGTCGGCGGTGATCGCACGTTGGCCTTTGAGTATGGCCGTGATTCGGTTGGCGGGAACGTGCAACAAGTTCGCCAATGCATTTGCGCTGAGTTTGTGCGGCACCATGAATTCCGTTTCCAGATACTTCCCTGGGTGCGTGATCTTCAGCCGCTTGCGTGGGTTCGCGAGGACGGCGGTGAAGTCAGTTTTCGTCAGGTCTTGTATGCGTATGCTCATCATCATTCCTTCTTGCATCTCAATGGTAATCCGCGACTTCAAGATCGTGCGCGTGACCCGCCGCAAAGCGAAAACAAATGCGCCATTGGTCGTTGACTCTGATGCTCCATAGGCCTTTGCGATCACCCGATAGTTTTTCCAGGCGGTTGGAAGGGGGAATCCGCATTCATACGGAGATGATAATTTGGCGCACGGCGCGCGAGCAAGCAACATTGGTTAAGTTACTAATTCTTAATTGCACTCCGCTTACGCATGCTCTATTGCAAGACTTGACCCCGGCACTGTGTGACCCCGGCACTGTGACCCCGACACTGACCCTCTTTGTGTGACCCCGGCACTTTGACCCCGGCACTTCCGTGTTTGGCGACCGACTCGCTGCGGCGGGGCTTGTTCCCAAAGCAGTCATTGGTGCCGTGATGCGCAAACTCGCCCACTTTATATACGGGGTTATCAAGTCGGGCAAACCCTTCGACGTCAAAAAAGCCATGCCGACACTTGACTTTCAAGACGGTAACTGACCCCGGTACCCTTGAGTTGTCATCCCCGGATCGAGTCCGGGGATGACACGGTCAAAGTATGCACCTAGCAAAAAAGGCGAAACTCAAGCATTGGCGAGCCTCTCCGGGCATTTTGTGCCTGAAATGCGCGCCGAATGGCGATCTGCGATGTGCGGCATGCAAGAAATGTGCTATTGCAAGGCTGACCCCGCGCGTGTGCTCGGACGATGGGCCGACAAGAACCCGGTACCCCCTTGGGAGTGGCGCAAGGGAAAGTAGGCTGACTCCCTGAATTTTTGCAATGTCAATAGGTGTTGCCCGTTGAAAACTAAGAACGGCTGAAAATTAGTTGTTATATAACAGGAAAAATGTTGGGACAGAAACTCAACAACTTCTACGTACTACTTGAATCTAACAGCGAGCAATCTTTTGTTCTTATATAACAAGAAAAATGTTGGGACAGAATCTCAACAACTTCTACGTACTAATTGAAACTAGGAATGCCTGATAATTTGCTGTTAGGTAAGAACAAAATGGCCGCCTTCCGTTTTGGCCCGTTGACCGGTATCGTGATTGTTCACCCTTTACACACGGAGGCGATAATGAATGAACGACAAACTTTTCGCGAAAACATCAACTTTCTCGTCAGAAAATGGGGCGGATCGCAAACCGCGCTCGCCAAGCGACTGAATCATGTTGTAACTCAACCGACGATTAGCAGAATTCAGAAAACCGGGGGTAGGCGCGTGCGTCGATATGAAGCACGGCGGATTGAACAAACGATGGGAATTCCATACGGGTTGATGTGTTGCGGATCGCTAGAGGAGGCATGGCCGCTGATTCTACGATTCCAAGAACTCGACTGCACCGTCAAACAATTTGTCGATGACATGCTCAGATTCACGATGCAGCAACGTGATGACCAACTTACGCAAGGCGCGAGATGAAAATGGGCATATTCGGTTTCGGTAACGGTCAGCCGCAAAACGTTTTCACTTTCGGCGGCAAAAAAGACCAGATGACGCCTAAACAGTTCGGGTATTTTGCGGTGACATGGTCCGTCAATCTTTCGGCTGAGGCAGTAGATGCGATTTGTAAGTCAGATCACGAGTCTGGTGACGCAACAGGGCCAAGCCTAATTGCGCGAATTGCCAAACGAAAAGAAAGTGCACATCTTGAATTGTTGGCAATTCACGCGGCATCGTACGTTTGTTATGCAATCGCAGTTCTAAACGTACAAAAACAAGTTGTAGAGGAAATGAGACCAGGTATTGTTGATGGAATTGCGACGATTCAGCGCGAAAAAGGAAAATCGCTGCCCGAACAGCAACAGCAATATATTCATCGTTTGATCGGGGAGTATTGCAAGACAGTAATGTCAGATTTCCATACGGAAAAAGATCCGAGGGCCATTGACGTTAACGGGTCAGCAACATTTAGACTGTTTCTAAGGCATGTCATCCCTGCGTATAGCGAAGATTACGACCAGCCGGAAAAATTTTCAGATATTGAGACCACCTTTGTCCTTTCGCATTCGGTGGCTGACAGCGTGGTCGGACTCATGATGGCTCTGAAAACTCAAGGCCTAGTGTTTCATCCATGAGTTGCAAAGTTGGGGGCAGCAAAGTTGCAGTCAAGTCTAGCCATGTAGCATGAACATGAATGGGGTCAAACATGAATGGGGTCATGCAAAGTTGCATTCATCCGCCGCTCCACCTAACGCCAAATCACCCCACCCGCGCCCCACTCTCCAACATCTCTGCCGCCGCACGCTTGGTCGCCGCCGTAATCGTAATCCCCCCCAACATGCGCGCAATCTCATCGACACGACGCGCACCGGATAGCGGCGAAATAGAAGTCGTGACCACGCCCTCCTTCGCCGCTTTCTCAACCTGAAACTGTTGCTGCGCACACGCCGCCACCTGCGGCAAGTGCGTGACCGCCAGCACTTGATGATGTTCGCCGAGCGCTCGCAGCAATCGCCCCACCACTTCCGCCACGCGCCCGCCGATACCGGCGTCGACTTCGTCGAAGATCATCGTGCCGACGCCGCCCTTGGCCGAGGCCATCATCTGAATTGCGAGCGAAATACGTGAGAGTTCACCGCCGGAGGCGATTTTGGCGAGCGGGCCGAGCGGTTGGCCTTCGTGGGCGGAGACCAGAAATTCGCAGGCTTCGAGTCCATGCGCGGAGGGTTCGCGCGCTGAAAATTCCACCGCGAATTTGCCACCCGCCATCGCGAGTTGCTGCAACGATTTCGTGACATCGCCTGCGAATTTTTTTGCGGCATTCTGGCGGGAGCGTGTGAGTTTTTTGGCCACCTCCATAAATGCCGTCAATGCGACGCGCTCTTTCTCGATCAACTCATCGAGCGATTGACCGCCGCCCAGCGCCGCCAGACGGTCGCGCTTTTGCTGCAAAAACTCCGGAATTCGCGCGGGCTCGATGCGGAACTTGCGGGCGATTTCATGCACGTCGGCAATGGCGCGATCCAACTCGGCCAGGCGCGCCGGATCGACATCGAGTTTGCGAAGGTAGTGCCGCAGCCCCGTCACGGCCTCGCGCAATTCCACGCTGGCGCTATTGATGAGCGTCACCGACTCGCTTAGTGCGGGGTCGGTTTCGGCCGCGTCGGACAATTCGCCGGACAATTCATCGATGCGCGAAATTACATCGTTGTCGGCTTCTGAGAGCCCGCTGACGGCGGCCTCGGCGGCGCTGATCAGGCCGGCCGCATTGGCGAGCCTGCGCTGGTCCATCAGCGTTTCTTCCCAGCGCGCGGCGGTGAAATTGAGTTTTTCGACCTCGGTGATTTGCCAGGTGAGGTCTTCGAATTCACGCGCGATTGCCGCTTCATTGGCTTCACGCGCGGCGCGGATGTTGGCCAGTTGCGACCAGCCGCTGTGGCGTTCGCGCACCTCGGTTTGCAACGCCTCGTTTTGCGCAAAATCATCGAGCAAAGCGAGTTGCGCGTCGCGCTTCAATAACGTTTGGTGTTCGTGCTGGCCGTGAATATCGATTAGGTGGCTCGCCAGATCACGCATTTGCGAGAGGGTGACTGAGGTGCCGTTGATGAACGATTTGGAGCGGCCACCGGCATCGAGCACGCGGCGGAACAGGCAGACATTTACGTCTTCATCATTGAGTTCGTTGTCACTCATCCAGCGGCGCGCGGATTTATTGGCCGAGACATCGAATTCGGCGGCAATTTCCGCTCGCGTCTGGCCAACGCGCACCACGTTGGCTTCCGCGCGCACACCGAGTGCGAGCGACAGCGCATCGATCATGATCGATTTTCCCGCGCCGGTTTCGCCGGTGAGGGTCGTGAAGCCGCTCTCGAAATCGAGTTCGAGAGTGTCGACGATGACGAAATCGCGGATGATTAGGGAGCGGAGCATGGTTGGCAAGAATCGTGGGACAAGTCACTCAGCAAACAAAGGCTTCGTTGCACGGTCAATATTGAGAATGACATGTATGCGTGACAACAGGTCAAATTGATTCGTCATTCCGGCGAAGGCCGGAATCCAGCCCATCGTATTGTTCAGAACGACGACAGGGCTGGGTCCCGGCCTCCGCCGGGACGACGGGTTTTGATTTAATCGTAAGTAATACTTAGTAATGACGAGTTCAACTAGATCGTTCGCGATGTCGAAAATGACAGTAATTTTCACGATGTGCGTTCGTTCCAATGAAGCTTGGTGCGCAGCATTGCAAAGTACGAATACCCCAGCGGATGCAGCAATCGCAACGGCCGCGTATGCGCGCGCACCACAACCACATCGTCGGTGGCGGGATCGAAATAGGATTGCACATCAAAATTGACGCGTGCATTCAGGCCGCGCAACAACTTCACGCGAACTTCCGAGGTGGAAGAAATGGCGATTGGTCGATTCGATAATGTATGCGGCGAAATCGGCACCAGTGAAATCGCCGGCAAACCCGGTTGCAAAATCGGGCCGCCGCTGGAGAGTGCGTACGCGGTTGAGCCGGTGGGCGTGGCGATAATGAGCCCGTCGGCGCGCGCGGAATAGACAAATTCGCCATTCACTTCGACCGCGAATTCGATCATCGTGCCCATCGCGCCGCGGCTCACCACCACGTCATTCAGCGCGACAGACCGGAAAATCGATTCGCCGTCACGGATGATTTCCGCTTCGAGCAGGATGCGTTGCTCTTCGTTGTATTTGCCATCAAGCAAATCCGACAATGCGGCGACAGCACCATCGGCGGAAATATCGGTAAGAAAACCAAGGTGCCCAAGATTGATGCCGACCAGCGGCACACCATGCCGCGCCACCACGCGAGCCACGCCCAGCATGGTTCCGTCGCCTCCGACGGCAATGGCGAGGTCGGCACCTTCGATCAAATCGTCCAAGGGTTCGCGTGCCGCTGCTTCGCCGGTTCGCGCGGCGCCGGGTTCGGCGGTGCGCGTTTCCAGCCGCACGGCGATTCCGCGCCGGTTCAAGAGATCGATCAGGATATTGAGGGGCGAGCTCAAGCCTTGGCCATTCGGTTTGGCGACGATCGCGACGGTTTTAAAATCGATAGGCATGAAGGCGAATTAAATCATAGGTTGGGAGGGTGCAACAGCCGCCGGCCCGATCCCTGCAATCGATAGGCGGTTCGCGCAACACGCCGCCAATCGCCGCACACAGGCTCGCCATTTTTTGCCACAATAGCCGCATGCTCTCCGATCGTGCCCAAACGCTGCTCAAGTTCCTCGTGGAACGCTACATTGCCGATGGCCAGCCGGTGGGTTCACGCGCGCTGTCCAAATTTTCCGGAATGGAGCTCTCGCCCGCCTCGATTCGCAACGTGATGGCGGATTTGGAGGAAATGGGCTACATCGCGAGTCCACATACCTCCGCCGGGCGTATTCCGACTCCGCGCGGTTATCGATTATTTGTCGATACCCTGCTCACGATCCAGCCGCTTGAGCAAGTCGACCGACAACAGCTCGAAGACAACATTCGCCCGGACGATCCTCGTCAGGTCGTCGCGGCCGCTTCGCAATTGCTCTCCGACCTCACACATTTCGCGGGCATCGTGATCACGCCACGCCAACGCGGCGTGGGGCTGAAACATGTGGAGTTCATGCCGTTATCCGAAAAACGCGTGTTGCTGATCATCGTCGCGACCGACGGCGACGTGCAAAACCGCATTCTGATCACCGACAAAGCGTTCACGCCCGGGCAATTGACCGAGGCCGCGAATTACATCAACGCACATTACTCGGGCTACGATTTCGATCAATTGCGCGACAAAGTGAAATTCGAGTTATCGCAATTGCACCGCGATATTTCCACACTGATGTCGGCGGTGGTGGATGCGCGCGGCCAAGGGTCGGATTCATCCGGCGTGGTGCTGTCCGGCGAGCGCAATCTGCTCGATGTGGACGATGTCTCGGTCAACATGAACAGCATTCGCAAGTTGTTCAATATTTTCGACAAGAAGACGCAACTGATGGAATTGCTCGACGTGAGTCTGCGTGCGGAAGGCGTGAAAATTTTTATTGGTGGCGAATCGACATTGGTGCCGCTGGATGAATTTTCGGTGGTGACGGCGCCGTATGAAGTTGACGGGCAGATTGTCGGCACGGTCGGTGTGGTCGGTCCGACGCGGATGGCGTATGAGCGGGTGATCCCGATTGTGGACGTCACGGCGAAATTGTTGTCTGCGGCATTGAGTCAGCACTAATTTTGCACCGTACCGATCGACATTTCCGTTCGCCCAGAGCTTGTCGAAGGGCCTTGCGGCATGCCAGCCCTTCGACAAGCTCAGGGCGAACGGTGAAATGGAATCGTGCAGAATCAAATGCCAGATTCAGGTTTCCGCACCCCAAAACAATGCTCCAACCCGGGAAACTTCCCTCCCCGCACGTCGGCAGAATAAGCCGCCGCCGCCTCGGAGACAGCCTTGCCGAGTTCTGCATAACGTTTCGCGAATTTCGGCGTGAAATCGGCGTACAAGCCGAGAATGTCTTCTGTCACCAGCACCTGACCATCGCAGGCGGGCGACGCGCCGATGCCGATGACCGGCACTTTCAGCGATTCCGCCACCGCGCGTGCGACCGGCTCGACGGTGCCCTCGATCAATACCGAAAACGCGCCGACGTCTTCAAATTGTCGCGCGATTCCGGTCCATTTTTTCAGTGCGTCTTCCTCGCGTCCCTGCGACTTGAAGCCGCCCATCTCATGCACCCGCTGCGGCATCAGGCCGATGTGCGGCATGATCGGCAAACCGCGCGCGACCAGAAACTCGACCGTCTCGACCAATTCCGCGCCGCCTTCCAGTTTCAAGCCCTGGGCACCTGATTCCGCCATCGCGCGCGCGCAATTTCGGTAGGCGATTTCCTTTGACTCCTGATAGCTGCCGAACGGCATATCCAATAGCACCGCCGCGTGCTGCGAGCCGCGCATCACGGCGCGGGTATGGGCAATCATCGTGTCGAGCGAAACATTGAGCGTGTTTTCCATCCCATACACCACCATCGCCAATGAATCGCCCACCAGCAATACATCGCAATGCGGATCCAGCCATTGCGCCATCGGCTTGGTGTATGCGGTCAGCATAACGATGCGCCCCGGGCCTTTCATGCCGCGAAGGTCGGGAATGGAAACGCGTTTTTGGGCGGCAATGACGCTCATATTTTTGTCAGCTTCGTTGAAAAGGTCGAATGGGGCTATTATCGCGTTTTGTTTAGAACAATCACTCGAAAACATGGCACTCATCATTCGCTGGTTCATCAACGCGCTCGCCCTGATGCTGGTCGCATACCTTTATCCCGGCGTGCAAGTCGCGGGAATGATCGAAGCATTGATCGCCGCACTAGTGCTGGGTTTGGTCAATGCGCTGATCCGACCGATCCTGGTGCTATTGACGCTGCCGGTCACGGTACTGACGCTGGGGCTGTTCATTTTTGTGATCAATGCGCTTCTATTTTGGTTTGTTGCGGAAGTCGTCAAGGGGTTCACCGTCAGCGGTTTCATGGCGGCGCTGATCGGATCGGTCTTGTTTAGCATCATTACCATCATCTCCAGCTGGCTCATCTCGGGCAAAAAGAACAAATAAATCGGTTTTTTTTGCGCCTCCGCGCCTTGAAAAACAAGCAAATGCCCATAGTTCTTGCATGACCTTGTTTTTTCTGGAGTTTCTAGATGTCCGATCCGACCCAGCACGCGACGCCCGACGTCGACGTTGCGCCGGCAGAACCGGCTGCGCACAATTCAACAAATACAGACGCGCCCAAGCCGCCAATGGAACGCATCGCCGAGCTTGAAGCCGCATTGGCTGAAAGCCAAGCCAAAACGCAGGAAAATTTCGATCAATTTCTGCGCGCCAAGGCGGAAATGGAAAATGTCCGCCGGCGCTCCGCGGAGGATGTGCTGAAGGCGCAGAAATTCGGCGTCGAGAAAATCGCGGAAGCGCTACTCGCCGTCAAAGACAGCATGGACGCGGCACTGGTGGTTGAAAATACCTCGGTCGAGTCCTTCAAGACCGGCGTCGAGCTCACCGCCCGGCAGCTCACCAACGTCTTCGAGAAATTCTCGATCAAGGAAGAAAACCCGGTGGGGGCCAAGTTCGATCCCACCCGACATCAGGCGATCGCCGCGCTCGAATCCGATCAGGTGCCCAATACGGTGGTGAACGTGATGCAAAAGGGTTACCTCTTGCATGACCGCGTACTGCGCCCGGCACTGGTGGCCGTCGCCAAGGAAAAATCGGCTGGCGCAGAATCCGCCGAGTAATTCTTGCAATTTCGGGCACGGGCCTTACATACCAAACAAGAGTCACCATTCAATTTCAGGGGAAGCATCATGGGAAAAATCATCGGTATCGATTTGGGCACCACCAATAGCTGCGTATCCATCATGGAAGGCGGTGTACCCAAAGTCATTGAAAATTCCGAAGGCGCGCGCACCACGCCTTCGATCGTCGCGTATCAGGACGACGGTGAAGTGCTGGTCGGTGCCTCAGCGAAACGTCAGGCCGTCACGAACCCCAAACACACGCTGTTCGCGGTCAAACGCTTGATCGGTCGGCGCTTCGAAGAAAAGGAAGTGCAAAAAGACATCAACATGATGCCTTACCGCATTGTCAAGGCTGACAATGGCGACGCCTGGGTCGAAGTCAACGGCAAGAAAATGGCGCCGCCGCAGGTGTCATCCGAAGTCTTGCGCAAGATGAAAAAAACCGCTGAAGACTACCTCGGCGAAGAAGTCACCGAAGCCGTGATAACCGTGCCGGCCTACTTCAACGACAGCCAGCGCCAAGCCACCAAAGACGCCGGTCGCATTGCGGGTCTCGAAGTCAAACGAATCATTAACGAACCCACCGCCGCAGCACTGGCGTTCGGCATGGATAAACAGGAGGGTGACCGCAAGATTGCCGTGTATGACCTGGGCGGCGGTACGTTCGATATTTCCATCATCGAAATTGCCTCGGTTGAAGGCGAGCATCAGTTTGAAGTGCTGTCCACCAATGGCGATACGTTTCTCGGCGGCGAAGACTTCGATCAACGCCTGATGGATTATTTGTGCGAGGAATTCAAGAAGGATCAAGGTATCGATCTGAAGAAAGACGTGCTCGCACTGCAACGCTTGAAGGAAGCGGCAGAGAAAGCGAAAATCGAGCTCTCGTCGTCGCAACAAACCGAAGTCAATCTGCCTTACATCACAGCGGATGCCAATGGCCCGAAGCACTTGGCAATCAAACTCACGCGCGCAAAATTTGAAGCGTTGGTCGATGAGTTAATTGAACGCACCATCGAGCCTTGCCGCACGGCGATCAAGGATGCCGGCGTGAAAATTGCAGATATCGCCGACGTGATTCTGGTTGGCGGGCAGACACGCATGCCGAAGGTTCAGGAAAAAGTGAAAGAAATTTTCGGTCGCGAGCCGCGCAAGGACGTGAATCCGGATGAAGCAGTGGCCGTCGGTGCCGCGATTCAGGGTGGCGTATTGAAAGGCGACGTGAAAGACGTATTGTTGCTCGACGTGACGCCCCTCTCGCTCGGCATCGAAACGCTCGGCGGTGTGGCCACCAAGCTGATCAAGAAAAACACCACGATTCCCACCAAGGCCTCGCAGGTTTTCTCGACCGCCGACGATAATCAATCGGCGGTGACGATTCACGTCTTGCAAGGCGAGCGCGAATTGGCGGCGGGCAACAAATCGCTGGGACAATTCAATCTTGAAGGTATTCCGCCCTCTTCGCGCGGCATGCCGCAAATCGAGGTCACGTTTGACATCGACGCCAACGGCATCATGCACGTGAACGCCAAAGACAAAGCCACCGGCAAGGAAAACAAGATCACCATCAAAGCCAATTCCGGCCTGAATGAGGAAGAAATTCAGCGCATGGTGAAGGATGCGGAAGCCAACGCCGACGAAGACAAGAAAGCGCTGGAACTGGTGAACGCACGCAATACCGGCGACGCACTGGTGCATTCGACCAAGAAATCGTTGGCCGAATATGGCGATAAGATCGACGCGGCTGAAAAAGCAGCGATCGAGGCGGCCAGCAAGGAATTGGAAGAAGCCTTGAAAGGCAACGACAAAGCCGAGATCGAAGCGAAATCGGAAGTGCTCGGTAAAGCATCGCAAAAACTCGGCGAGAAAATGTACGCCGACATGCAGGCCAAGGCGCAGGCTGATGCCGCTGCGGCAGGTGCGGGCGCAGCAGGCCCGGCAGGCGGCGGCGCGGCGGGAGGAGAAGCCCCGGGTCAAGCCAAAGAAAAAGACATGGGCAATGTGGTCGACGCCGAGTTCACGGAAGTCAAAGACAAAAAATCGTAATGCGGTAGTAAGTAAGGCGTGACGGGTGACGAGTAACATGCTCAGTCACCCGTTGCGCTTTATCGTTCTCGATTCACCCGTCACGGTACCTACATATGGCAAACAAAAAAGACCTCTACGACATCCTTGGCGTCAATCGAGACGCGAGCGATGAAGAAATCAAAAAGTCCTATCGCAAACTCGCGATGAAATACCATCCGGATCGCAATCCGGATAGCAAGGATTCGGAGGAGAAATTCAAGGAAGCGAAAAGCGCCTACGAAATTCTCTCTGAGCCTGACAAACGCCGCGCCTACGATGCCTATGGTCACGCCGGCATTAACCCGCAAGGCGGCGGCGGGCCGGGAGGTGAAGGCATGGGCGGCTTCTCGGAAGCATTCGGCGACATCTTCGGCGAGATTTTCGGCGGGCGTGGCGGACGCAGCGGTCAGCAGGTCTATCGCGGCGCCGATCTGCGCTACAACATGGATATCACGCTTGAGCAAGCGGCGCGCGGCACCGAGACCAAAATTCGTATTCCAAGTTTGGACGAATGTGCCACGTGCAAAGGCACCGGTGCCAAGCCCGGCACGCAGCCAAAAACGTGTCATACCTGCAACGGCCAAGGTCAGGTGCGGATGCAACAGGGCTTCTTTTCGATCCAGCAGACCTGCCCCACTTGCCATGGCAACGGCAAAGTCATTGCCGATCCTTGCGCGGCGTGCAGCGGCAGCGGGCGTATCAAAAATCACAAAACGCTATCGGTGAAGATTCCCTCCGGCGTCGACGATGGTGACCGCATCCGCCTCTCGGGCGAAGGCGAAGCGGGCATGAATGGCGGCCCGCCTGGTGACTTGTACGTGGTGGTGCAACTAAAGCCCCACGCGGTGTTTCAGCGCGAAGGCGCCGACCTGCATTGCGAAATGCCGATCAGTTTCACCATCGCGGCACTCGGTGGCGACATCCATATCCCCACGCTCGACGGCGAAGCGAAAATCAAGATCCCGCCCGAAACACAAAGCGGCCAGGTGTTCCGGTTGCGCGGAAAAGGCATCCGGCCCGTGCGCCAAACTTCCGCTGGCGATTTGATGTGCCATGTCGTCGTCGAGACGCCGGTGCGCCTCACCGACCGCCAGAAAGAGTTGCTGCGCGAACTCGAAGAGATCAACAAGAAAGACGGCGATCGGCATAATCCGCGTGCGAAGAGCTTCATGGACAAAGTGAAGAACTTTTTCGCCGGATAACCGCTTCCAGGCCGCCAACGGTCGCCACATCATTGTGGCGCGCGTCGCGCGAAGTTTTTCCTTTAGGACTACAATCAATTCGCCCGTCGGTGTGGCGCGCAACGCGTTGCCATGTATTGCCAAGGCGCGGAAATTCGTCCGAGGAGAAAACGACAATGAAAAAAATTCACCTTGCCGCGTGCGCATTGTTGTCGATCATGTCGGCAATCTGCAGTGCCGCCTCCGCTCAGGGCGTGTCGTCATCGACGATCCTGATCGGCCAATCCGCCGCGCAATCCGGCCCGGCGCAAGAATTGGGCAAAGAAATGCGCGCCGGCGCGGAGGCCTACTTCGAAGCCATCAACAAGGCGGGCGGCATCAATGGCCGCAAGATCAAGCTAATCTCGCTCGACGACGGCTACGAGCCCGACAAGGCCGTCGCCAATACCCGCAAATTAATCAACGATGAAAAAGTCCTTGCTCTGTTCGGCTATGTCGGTACGCCGACGTCGAATGCGGCATTGCCGGTTTTCACCGACGCGAAAGTACCGTTCATCGGCGCGTTCACCGGCGCGCAAAGTTTGCGCGACCCTTTCAACCGCTACATATTCAACGTTCGCGCGAGCTATTTCGACGAAACCGAAGATATCGTCGGCCATCTGGTGCAACAGGGGATCAAGAAAATCGCAGTGTTCTACCAAAATGACGCGTATGGCAAAGCCGGCCTCGCCGGCGTCGAGCGCGCCATGAAAAAACGCATGCTGGAGATCGTCGCGACCGGTACTGTCGAGCGCAATACCGTCGATGTCGCTGCCGCCGTCGGGACGCTCGCGAAATCCAAGTCGGATGCGATCATCATGGTCAGCGCTTACAAAAGTTGCGCGGCATTCATCAAGGCGATGAAGCTCGCGGGCGGCCTGCAACAATTCTGGAATGTGAGCTTCGTCGGCTCTAAAGCGCTTTCACGGGAATTGGGCGAAGATGGCCGCGGAGTGCAGATTTCGCAGGTGATGCCCTTCCCCTGGTCGGGTGCATCGCCAATCGTTTATGAATATCAAAATCGAATCGGCGGGCCGGACAACTATTCCTTCACGTCGCTCGAAGGCTTCATTGCGGCGAAAGTGCTGGTCGAAGGTCTGAAACGTGCGGGGAAAAACCCGACGCGCGAGTCACTGGTCGATGGGCTCGCCAGCATGGGCAAAGTCGATCTGGGTGGCTTCACCGTCAACTATACCCCCACCAACCACAATGGATCGAGCTTTGTCGATCTGACGATCATTTCAAAAAACGGTAGCTTTAAACGATAACGATAGCCAGATCGTAGGCCTGTTTCAACCAGCGTTTTACCTCGAGATCGAAATCCTCGATGCGGGCAATGCGCACCCGGTGGCTGACCATGCCATTCCATGTTCCCGCCGTCTCCAGTCGGCCCACAGGTGCCACGCCGGGCAGATTCAGTCCGATATCCAGGCGCGTCGGCGTCGACGGCTCCAGCAACGCAAATTGTTTTCCCCGCCGCAGACTTACGCAGGTTTTCTTGCGTGCGATGTCGATGTCGTGGCCGAACGTGCCGACTGTCTTGGTGATCGCCGCATAGAACGGTCGAAGATTGACTTTCGCGCCCGCGAACAGTGCGTCGATCGGATCTTCTTCGGCGATCACGTCGGGGCGGCGCGCATCGTGCGCGATCCTGTTGGCGTAACCATGGCTCATCGGCCCGGCGCTTTTCAGATAGGCGACGACGTCCGCGTGATGGGTGGTGCCGAGTTTGCGGGCGATATCAATCCACGAAGCGAACGTCTTTCCCGTCCGAGATTCGATGTTCTCGCGCATTCGCGCGTTGGCGTCAGTTGAGTCTTGCATCGCGACGCGGAATTACTTCCTGACCGGCATATCTCTCACTTCGCGCCGCAGCACCTTGCCGACGTTCGTCTTCGGTAACTCATCCCAGAATTCGACGATGCGCGGCAACTTGTACCCCGTCAAATTGGCTTTGCAATGCTCCATGACTCTTTCTTTCGTCAGCGCGGTGTCCTTCTTCACGATTACCACCCTGACCACTTCGCCTGACTTCTCATCGGCGGCTGCCACCGCGCAAACTTCCAAAACGCCCGGACAGGATGCCACGACATCCTCGATCTCGTTCGGATAGACATTGAAACCCGAGACCAGAATCATGTCTTTCTTACGGTCGACAATCGTAAAAAATCCGCGCTCGTCCATGATGCCGATGTCGCCGGTCTTGAATGCGCCGTCCTTCGCCATCACTTTGGCGGTTTCCTCGGGGCGCTGCCAATAGCCCTGCATCACTTGCGGACCCTGAATACAGATTTCGCCGCGCTCGCCCGCCGGCAAGATATTTTCGTCGTCGTCGCGGATGGTCATGATCGTGGACGAAATCGGCAGGCCAATGCAGCCGTTGAAATTTTCCAGCGTCATCGGATTCATGCACGCGGCAGGCGATGTTTCAGTCAAGCCATAGGCTTCAATCAATGCCTTTCCCGTCACCGCTTTCCACTGTTCGGCGACCGCGCGCTGTACCGCCATGCCGCCACCGAGCGCGAGCTTCAATCCACTGAAATCAATCTTGTCGAAACCCGGCGAATTCAACAATGTATTGAACAGCGTGTTGACACCGGTCAGCACGTTCCACCGGCGCGAAGTGAGTTCGTTGATAAATCCGGCGACATCGCGCGGATTCGGAATCAGCACGTTCTCGCAACCGAGCTTCATGAATACCAGGCTCGAACTCAGCGCGAATATGTGATAAAGCGGCAATGGCTGAATCACGACTTCGCGGCCGACTTCAAGTTTGCCGCCGGTCCAGGAACTGACCTGCTCCATATTCGCCACCAGATTCCGGTGTGTCAGCATCGCGCCCTTCGAGACGCCGGTGGTGCCCCCTGTGTATTGCAAAAACGCGAGATCCACCCCTGAAATTCCCGCCGGCGTGAAGTTGGCGGATCGGCCAGCGGCCATCGCCGCCTTCAACGATATCGCGCCGGGCAAATTCCATGCGGGCACCAGCTTCTTTTTGTGCTTCACGACATAATTGACCATGAACGATTTTGGAAATCCCAGCAGATCGCCCAATTGCGTCGTAATCACTTGCTTGATCGAGGTTTTGCCGATCACTTGTTCGAGTGTTTGCGCGAAATTTTCGACAATCACGATCGCAGATGCGCCGGAATCTTTCAACTGGTGTTCCAGTTCACGCGGCGTATAAAGAGGATTGCAATTCACGACGGTCAATCCGGCGCGCAAGATGCCGAATACGGCGACCGGATATTGCAAAATGTTCGGCATCATCACCGCGACACGTTCGCCTTTGGTGAGTTTGAGTGTGCCTTGCAAATAACGGGCAAACGCCATCGCCAGATGATCGAGTTCCGCGTAGCTGAGCGTCTTTCCCATGCAGGTGAACGCTGGGAGATTCGCGAATTGGCGGCACGCTTGATCGAGAATATCGTTGATCGACGTGTAGCGATCAGGATTAATCTCGGCCGGGACGCCTTCCGGATAGGACTCCAGCCAGATTCGATCTACGCCGGGTTTGACATTCTCCATTGGTGCGGCTCCTCGAGTTTTTTACGCGATCCATTTTGGTCGCAAGTGGTATTTTTACCGTTTTCACAATATTAGCCTAATGCCCGCCAATTGCCACGGTCTAGTGTGTTTACTCTAATGGTTGCGCCTACCATTTGCTCATCTGTCGCAAGGCTGGCATCGCGAACGAGATTGCAACCAGCCTTTGCCTTTTCCGTGCCGGTCATTTCACCCTTTTAAGGAGCTCAAAATCATGGCATCCAAATTCAAGAAAACCACTCGTTCCACCCAATCGACCAACCCGGTTGGCGAACTCGCCGGCAAACTCGGCGCGATCGCGTCCAGCCTCGGCTCGCAGCCTTCCGCAAAACAAGTGATGGAATCCGCACAGCAAATCTGGCTCGCCGGACTGGGTGCCTTTTCCAAAGCGCAAGACGAGGGCAAGAAAGTCTTCGAGACCTTGGTAAAACAAGGCGAGCAACTCGAACAGCAAACCCGCACCGTCGCGGAAGCAACGCTTGAAACAGCCAAAGAACAGGCGAGCAAGACTTTTCAAATGGCGTCGGGGCGTTTTGACAAGCTCGAACAGGTATTCGAGACCCGCGTGCACAATTCCTTGAACCGCTTGGGCGTCCTGACGAGCAAGGATGTCGAAGCACTATCGAAGCAGGTGAGCGAACTCTCAGATGCCGTACGCGCCTTGCTCGCGCAGGAAAAGCGCGCCGGTGCCCGTCCGGTCGCCAAGAAGCCCGCAGCCAAGGCACCCGCCAAGAAAGTCATTGCCAAGAAAGTAGTTGCGCGCGCCAAACGCAAGTAATCATTGATCGCGCACCACCATTTGGGTGGTCGCAAACGTCTCCTCCTCGTCCTGTTATCAGGACGATTCGCCCCGAAATCGCAAGGTTTTGGGGCTTTTTTTCGTTGATTGTTTACTCTCTGCTGCCGTTGGGATGGCACCCGCATTACTTCGTCAATGCAACCCTCAACACCTCAAGCGCGCCCGGATCTTCGATCGTTGTCAGGTCTCCGGTATCGCGCCCTTCGCATAGCGCCTGAATCGCCCGGCGCAGCAATTTCCCGGAGCGGGTCTTCGGCAATGCCGTCACAAAATAGACGTGCGCGGGGCGACCGATCGCGCCGAGCGCCTTATCCACGGTCGCCATGATTTCTTTTTCGTGCGCGGCGGCGAGTTCGGGGGTCGCCGTTTTCGAGACATCTTTCACGACCGCAAAGGCGATCGGCACCTGGCCTTTGATCTGATCGGCGACACCCACCACCGCAACTTCGGCGATGTTGGAATGATTCTGCACGGCCTCCTCGATTTCGCGTGTACCGAGACGGTGGCCGGCTACGTTGATGACGTCGTCGGTGCGGCCCATGATGAAGTAATAGCCGTCTTTATCGCGCGTGGCCCAATCGAAGGTGGTGTAGACCTGCTCGTCCTTGAATTGTGAGAAATAAGTTTTGACGAAGCGTTCGTCATCACCCCAGATGGTGGTCATGCAGCCGGGCGGCATCGGCGGCACGATGCACAGCACACCTTTCTCGTCGGCGGCGACGGGCTGGCCGGTTTCTTCGTGTTTCAATTTCAGGTGGTAGCCGTAGGTGGCGAAGCTCGGTGAGCCCAATTTGCGCGGGGTGTCTTCGATACCGGGTTGTGCGGAGAGTATCGGCCAGCCGGTTTCAGTCTGCCAGTAGTTGTCGATCACGGCCACTCCGAGGCCTTTTTCGATCCAATCGGACGTCGGTTGATCGAGCGGCTCGCCGGCGAGGAATAAATATCGCAGCGAGGAGAGATCGTATTTGGTGAGGAACGAAATATCCTGCTTCTTCAGCACGCGGATCGCGGTG
The DNA here is from genome assembly GCA_031430555.1 of Betaproteobacteria bacterium. GTDB lineage: Bacteria > Pseudomonadota > Gammaproteobacteria > Burkholderiales > Usitatibacteraceae > UKL13-2. The sequence continues at coordinate 11,760 of JANPBQ010000212.1, read as the reverse complement.
GGTGAGCTGAACATCACGGAGACCTTGTATTGCTGGACGATGTTCCACCACACGCCGGGGTCGGGGCGCAGCGGCACGCCGTCGTACATGATGGTGGTTGAGCCATTGATGAGCGGACCGTAGATGATGTACGAGTGGCCCACCACCCAGCCGATGTCGGACGTGCAGAAATAGGTCTCGCCCGGCGCGCAGGCGTAAATGTGCGGCATCGATGCCGCGAGCGCAACCGCATAGCCGCCGGTATCGCGTTGCACGCCTTTGGGTTTGCCCGTGGTGCCGCTGGTGTAGAGAATGTAGCTCGGGTGCGAGGATTCGACCCACTCGCAAGGCACAATATCGTTCAGATGCCGATTGCGCAGCACGCTGTAATCCATGTCCCGACCTGGGATCGCGGTCATGTTCTTGTCGAGCCCGCGATTAACGATGATGACGTGCTTCGGAGGATGTTCGGCGAGCTTGATCGATTCATCGGTCAACGGTTTCAACGGAATGATCTTGCCCATGCGCGAACCGGCGTCGGCGGTGATCATCACTTTCGGTTTTGCGTCATCGATGCGCGCGGCCAGGGAGGCTGCGGCAAAACCGCCGAAGACGACCGAATGAATCGCGCCAATGCGCACGGTCGCCAGCATCGCGAATACGGCCTCTGGAATCATCGGCATGTAGATCAACACACGGTCGCCTTTGCCAACACCGAGCGATTTCAGCACTGCCGCGAAGCGATTCACTTCATTGTACAAATCGCGGTAGGTGAAGGTGCGGGTTTGATCGACCTCGGAAGAAATCCACACCAGCGCATTCTGCTCGGCGCGCGTGGCGAGATGGCGGTCGATGGCGTTGTAGCAAAGATTGGTTTCGCCGCCGACAAACCATTTGGCGAAGGGCGGGTTGGAAAAATCGCAGACCTTGTGAAACGGTTTCACCCAATCGATGCGGGCGGCTTGCTCGGTCCAAAATTCAGCGGGATGCGCGATCGAGCGTGCGTAGAATTGCTGGTAGTTGCCCATGGAATTCTCCGAATATGGGTGCCAATGGCGCTGGTCATCGTCCACGACCACAAGCTGCGAAATTGAAAAAATTCTTCGCGGCGCAATTTCCGCGCCTCAATGTGGCAGAAAAACTACGCCAATACCGTCTTAATCGCGTCCAGCAGTCCCTTGGATTTTGCCGGCTTCGTCAGATAGCCATTTGCGCCCAGCTTCAAGCCTTTCAAAATATCATCGAGTGCGCCGAGGCTGGTCAACATCAGCACCGGCATATCCTTCAATGCCGGGTGCTGGCGAATCCGGTTGAGAATGTCAAAACCATTGGTGTCGGGCATCAATACATCGAGGATGACCAAATCCGGCGATATCTTCAATCCGGCAACGATTCCTTCGCGATTGGCCGCGTGCTTCACCTTGAATTTGTTGGCTTCCAATATGCGAGTCAACAATGTCGCCGTGACTTCGTCGTCCTCGACCACCAGCACCAGTGGCGGCGTGCCTTTCGGCTTGCGGCTCGGTGCGGCTTTGTTGATGCGCACAAAATAGCCGTTGCTGGTGAGCTTCGATTCACCAATCACGGCTTCTTCGGAAAGCCTGGCTTGTTCCTGTGGCGTGGTGTCCGGTTCTTTGACCTTGGTTTCCGGCGCGAACAACTGCGTGAAATCAAGATCAAACGGGTCGTCGTTGGGCGTGGAGGTCATCTAGGAAATATTGGCGGTATGAAATCGATGTATTTCGGTGGTGCGACGCATCTGAATCGCGCATCCAGTAACCCATTTTAGTGGATTGTTGCCGCAGCGGTCGGTTAGGTTCGGGGGAAATGACGTTTTTTCATCAGGTTTATTCACTTTTTTCGTCGCTCAACTATCAGCGGCGCACATCGACAACGGTTCGACCACGTATCTGGCCGGCGAGTATCTCCGGTGCCCGCTCAATGGTCTGTGACAAGCCAATTTCAGTCGTCACCGCATCCAGCCGGGCTCGATCCAGTGTATCCGCCAGGATTTGCCACGCTTTGCGCCGGCGAAATTGCGGCGCATTGACGCTATCGATTCCCGCCAGTGTCACCCCGCGCAAAATGAACGGTGCCACGCTACCCGGCAGATCCATACCTTGCGCGAGCCCGCACGCCGCCACCACGCCGCCATAGCGGCATTGCGCGAGTGCGTTGACGAGCGTGTGAGAGCCGACCGAATCCACCACACCGGCCCAGCGCTCCCTTTGCAGCGGTTTGCCGGGGTTGGACAATTCATTTCGGTCGATCACGCCCGCTGCGCCCAATGCCATCAGATACGCTTGCTCCTGCATGCGCCCGGTCGATGCGACGACTGAAAATCCGCGTGAAGCCAGCAATGTGATGGCCACACTCCCGACGCCGCCGGCCGCGCCGGTGACCAGAATCTCGCCATCGGCCGGCGTGATGCCGCATTCCGTGATCGCCATCACGGCAAGCATGGCGGTAAAGCCCGCTGTGCCGATCGCCATCGCCTGCCGCGTGCTGAGCGACGCGGGCCGCGGCACCAGCCACTCTGCTTTCAATCGCGCTTTTTCGGCGAGGCAGCCCCAGTGTGTTTCGCCGACGCCGAAACCGGTATGAATGAATGAGTCGCCGGGCTTCCAATCCGGATGGTCGCTTGCAATGACGGTCCCCGCACCGTCGATGCCCGCAACCATCGGCCATTTGCGGACCACGGGAGACTTGTTGCAAATCGCGAGGCCATCTTTGTAGTTGATCGTGGAATATTCGATGGCAACGGTGATATCGCCGTCGGCTGGCAATTGCGTTTCGTCGATATCGGCGAAGGCCGCATTGAAGCCGGCGTCGGACTTCGTCAGCAAAATACCCTTGAATGTTTGTATGGCTTCTTTCATGGTGATTTGAATCCGCCAAACGTCGCGTTGCAAATGCCGGCACCGGTTTGCAAGGCTAACTTGATCGACAGACTCGATTCATTGGCAATGCCCTCCTTGCCGGTCCAGGTTCCGGTTTCGCCCTGGCACTGATAGTTTCCGGTGGCTTCAACAAGGGAGCCAAATTGCGTGGTGGTTCCAGTGAACAGACACAGATTGCCGCCCGCTTCAACGATGCGCACGGCACCGGTGGACGGCGTGTGCTCGATCTGGAATGTGCTATTGGTGACTCCGCTATTGGTGCACGTGGCCCCTCTGAAAATGCCCCCAAAATAAGTGCCCGCGAGATTGATATTCGACAGGAATTGGCGAGTGATTTGTTTGACCACGGTCGCGTTATTCACGGTGTAGGTGAGCGAGCCGGTGCGGGCATCGGAAAAGACAAAAGTCGCCTGACCCACCCTCGTTACGTTTGACGTTTGCAACGGTAGAAACGGTGCTGTTGAAAAGGCGGTACCGGTCGTTTGAAACAAGTCGCCGATAAAGGTATTTCCCGATGTTCCCGAGCGTTGCGCGTTCGACATCACCAGCCAAAGCGGCTGCCCAGTTGAGCCGTAAATGAACCACACGGCAAACATGGTGTTGTCCTGCTGTGTGATATTGACGCCCCAACCCGATTCAGCGGGAATCCACCACATATCCTGGTAATTGGTCGCAGCAGTCGCATGCCACGACGCTGCCATCAGCAGCAAAGTGGAAAGCCATCGCGCAAATATGGGTCGCAACATGGATCGCTCCCTAATTTCTTTCAAGCACCCGCGGATCCGCTGCGGATGCGTGTTTCCTCGAAAAATATTCCTTTGACTGCATCTCTTTCAATCGCGACGCGGTGCGCGCAAATTCGGCGGAGACCATCAACGTCGCATCCCCGCCTGCGGCGGACGATGCGCCGCCGGTTCCGCGACCGGCGACACGATCATCCACCACCAGCCACTCCGGTTGGGCTTCCGCCGAACAAATAAGTTTCACGCGCTGATCGTAAAAAACATCGACCATCCAGGTCAATCGGCGCACCACATCAGCGCGATCGCGCGCATGCAGTTGCGGGATGCCCGACACCAGCACCGTGTGGTACGCACTCGCGATTTCCAGATAATCCACCTGCGACCGCGCCCGCACGCACAATTCTTCAAACGTACACCACAACACACCTTTGGCGCGGCGCACGAAAGTAATATCGCGCGCGCCCAGCATAATGCGACCATTCATCGAGTACGTCGCCTTGGACATCGCCTCGAACGCGCGCGCGAGAGCCAACTCCGCCGCAGGAGTGACCGGTGTGTGATAAACATTGATGGATTCGAGAATGCGGCGTCGATGATCGCGCTGTCCGGCAATTTCGACCACTTCAAGCTCGTCCTTGAGGATGTCGATAGCGGGTGTGAAGCGCGCGCGTTGCAGGCCATTGGGATACAAATCGTCGGGCTGATAGTTCGAGGTCATCACCAGCACCACGCCCTTGTTGATCAGCATTTCCAGCAAGCGGCCGAGGATCATCGCGTCGGCGATATCGCTCACGTGGAATTCGTCGAAGCAAAGCAGGCGCAACTGCCGCGCAATGGTATCGGAAACGGGATCAAGCGGATCTTCTTCGCCGGCATGGGCTTGCATGGCGGCGTGAATCTCGCGCATGAATTCGTGAAAATGCACGCGGCGTTTACGCTTCAACGTGCAGACGTTGTAGAACGCATCCATCATCAGCGATTTGCCGCGCCCGACGCCGCCCCACACATACAAGCCACGCGGCGGTTTCTTGCCGCCGCCGAAGTTGGTCACCAGCCGATTGATCTTGCCCTGGCGGTATTGCCGATATTGCTCAAGGTCGTCGTGCAGGCGCTCGAGATGCTGCAACACCGCGAGCTGCGCCGGGTCGGATTCAAAATCGGCTTGCTGCGAAAATTTCCAGTACCACTCCAGCGGACCCGAGGCTTCTATGCGCTCAATTTCGCTGACTTCGCCGGTGATGTTCGGTAACAAATTTGCTTCAGCGATCATCGGTGTTTTTCAAATGTGCTGCGTAGGGCGGACTTGTCCGCCGTCGTCACTAACGGCGGACAGGTCCGCCCTACGGGAGACTCATGATGGCGTATGAAAAACCCTAGCACTGGCGCGCCTTTCCAGCCACTTTCAGCCTGAACGCCGCTCCCACCATAGCGTTTTGCATCAGCGAAGAATGTCATGCATTACATATTCAACGTGCGTTTATCGACTGCCAACGCCGCTTCGCGCACCGCTTCCGACAGCGTCGGATGCCCATGCACGATGCGCGCGATGTCTTCCGACGCCGCTTTGAATTCCATCGCCGTCACCAACTCCTGAATCAATTCCGAGGCATGCGCATGAATGATGTGCCCGCCCAGCACACGGTCGGTTTTCGCGTCGGCAATGATCTTCACAAAGCCGCCGGATTCGCCCTGGCCCAGCGCGCGGCCATTGGCGGCGAACGGAAACTGTCCCGTCTTCACCGCAACGCCGTCGGCTTTGCATTGCTGCTCGGACTTGCCCACCCACGCAATTTCCGGCGAGGTGTAAATGATCCACGGTATGGTGTTGAAATCGACGTGTGGTTTCTGACCCGCAATCGTTTCCGCCACGGCAACGCCTTCGTCTTCGGCCTTGTGCGCGAGCATCGGGCCGCGCACCACGTCGCCGATCGCATAGACGTTGGGCAGATTCGACTTGCAGTGATCGTCCACATCGATGAAGCCGCGCTCGGTCAATTTGAGGCCGACGTTACCTGCGCCAAGTCCGTCCGTGTTCGGCACGCGGCCGACCGAGACAATCAACTTGTCGCACTCAAGTTTTTGTGCGAGTCCTTTCTCATCGGTGTACTCGACGCTGATGCCGGTTTTTTTCTGCGCGACTTTTTCGATCTTCACGCCCAAACGGATATTAAGCGCCTGCTCCTTGGTAAAGACTTTCCACGCTTCTTTCTGGATCGCCTCATCGGTGACGCCGAGAAAATTCGGCAGGGCTTCCAACACCGTCACATCCGACCCCAATCGCCGCCACACACTGCCAAGCTCAAGCCCGATCACGCCCGCGCCGATTACACCGAGACGCTTCGGCACAGCGCCGAATGCGAGCGCGCCTTCGTTGTCGCAGATATTGACGTTGTCGACCGTAATGCCCGCGAGATGCCGCGCCTTGCTGCCAGTAGCGATGATGACGTGTTTCGCGCCAATGCTTTCCTTCGCATCGCCTTGCGAGACTTCAATCGTGTACACGTCGCCGGCGGACATGAATTTGCCGAAGCCCTTGAGCCAAGTGACTTTGTTCTTCCGGAACAAAAATTCGATGCCCTTGGTCATCTTGCCGACAATACCGTCTTTGCGCGCTTGCATTTTGGCGAGATCGACTTTCACCCCCGCCGCCGTGATGCCGTGTTCGGCGAATTTGTGTTCAAGCCGCTCGACGTTTTCCGACGATTGCAACAACGCTTTCGATGGAATGCAGCCTACGTTCAAGCAGGTGCCACCGAGCGCGAGCTCGCCTTTGGGATTCTTCCAACCTTCGACGCACGCAACACTGAAACCCAATTGCGCCGCGCGGATGGCGGCAATGTATCCGCCGGGACCGGCACCGATGACGACGACATCAAATTGTTTAGACATATTTACTTCCTAACTTAACCAAATACGTGAAATATGCACACCCAACGCCGCGCAAAAACCGGCGATCAACGGTGAGGTGCCCTTCAACAGAAACGGCGGACTTTTTACCAATTGCGAGAGCCACAGCGTGAGCGCCACCGCCAAGCCGACGCCGAGCGACACCGCAAAATGCGCGCCCAAGTAGTGGCCGAGAAATTTCGCGAAAAACACCGTGAGAAATCCGGTGAGCAACGCACCCAGCAGAAAAAACAGCAACTGCCTGAATACGCCAGTGAGCGACCATTTCTTTCTCGCCAACGAAAATACCCTAGATATCCAACAGCAACCGCGCCGGATCCTCCAGCGCTTCCTTCATCGCCACTAACGCCAGCACCGCCTCGCGACCATCGATGATGCGATGGTCGTAACTCATCGCAAGATAATTGATCGGGCGGATGACGATTTGACCGTTCTCAACCACCGCGCGCTCTTTGGTCGCATGCACGCCGAGAATCGCCGATTGCGGCGGATTGATGATCGGCGTGGAGAGCATCGAACCGAACACGCCGCCGTTGGAGATCGAGAACGTACCGCCGGAAAGATCTTCAATCGTCAGCTTGCCGTCCTTCGCCTTCTGGCCGAATTCGGCGATTTTTTTCTCCACACCCGCGATCGACATTTGATCCGCATCGCGCAGAATCGGCACCACCAGGCCGCGATCCGAGCCGACCGCGATGCCGATATCGTAGTAGCCGTGATAAACAATTTCATTGCCGTCGATCGAGGCGTTGACGATCGGATATTTCTTCAGCGCGTGGACGGCCGCTTTGACGAAGAACGACATGAAGCCCAACTTCACGCCGTGCTCCTTTTCGAATTTTTCCTTGTACTTATTGCGCAATTCGATCACCGGCGCCATGTTCACTTCATTGAACGTGGTGAGGATGGCGGCGGTCGATTGCGATTGCACCAGCCGCTCGGCGATGCGCGCGCGCAGCCGCGACATCGGCACACGCTGTTCGGTGCGGTCGCCGGTGGGGATTTGCACGGCGGGTGCGGCGGCAGGTTTTACCGCAACGGGTGCAGCGGCCGGCGCGCCGGCAACTTTGGCCACGACATCCTCCTTCGTTACGCGTCCACCCCGTCCGGTGCCGGCGATATCTCCAGTATTAACGTTGTTCTCCGCCGCGATCTTGGCCGCAGATGGGCTTGTACCAGCACTCGCTGTCGATGCGGCAGGTGCCGGCTTGGCGGGCGTCGCCGCCGGCGCTTGAGCGACTATGGCTTTGGCCTCGGAATCGATCATCGCGATCACTTCGCCAGCCGCCACCAGCCCGCCATCGGCTTTGAGAATCTTGACGATCACGCCATCGGCCGGTGCGGGCAGCTCCATCACGACTTTGTCGGTTTCGATATCGATCAGATTCTCGTCGCGTTTGACAGCATCGCCGACTTTTTTGTGCCATGACACCAGCGTCGCTTCGGTAATTGATTCGGAGAGTGGTGGCACTTTGACTTCGATCTGCATGGTGTTTCCTTTGCTCGTTATTCTGTTTGGCAACTGCGCGCGTGTGAAAGGTGAGGATATTGGCCATCGCACAACCACCTGCCCCTCACCCTTTAACCCTGCCCTCTACTTCGTTTCAAGTGTTCCCTTGTCCCGAGGGAGAGGTTTCTATTCAGATGATTATTCGGCCGCCTTCGCCAAAATGCCCATCTGCGCATGGGTCGCTTTTTTCGCGACCGCACTTTCCCAGGTCAGCGCGGCTTCAACCAATTCGCGTTGCTGCTCGGCGTGCTTGCTGCTGTATCCCACGGCCGGCGATGCCGATGAGGGTCGCAGCGAATAGCTCAAAGTCTGATCGGCGCGCATGTTGCGCAGCAGGTAATGCTGGACGCGATGCCAGGCACCCTGATTGCCCGGCTCTTCCTGCACCCACACCACCGATTTCGCGTTGGGATATAGCGCGATCTGTTCCTCGAATTCTTCGTGCGGAAACGGATAGAGCTGCTCGATGCGCATGATGGCGATATCGTCGATCGCGCGTTTGGTGCGTTCGGCGACGAGGTCGTAATAAACTTTGCCCGAACAGAAAATCAGCCGCTTCACCTTTTTCGTGCTGAGTTTCTCACCCGGCTGGTCGACGTGGCCGATCACGACTTCAAATTTTCCATTCGCCAAGTCTTCCAGCGACGACGTCGCCTCTTTCTTGCGCAACAGCGATTTGGGCATCATCACGATCAGCGGTTTGCGCATCGGGCGCAATGACTGACGACGAATCATGTGGAACAACTGCGCGGCATTCGACGGCACCACGACCTGAATATTGTGTTCTGCGCACAGTTGCAGAAAACGTTCCGGTCGTGCCGAGGAATGCTCTGGCCCCTGGCCTTCATAGCCATGCGGCAGAAACAAACTCAGGCCGCACAAGCGCGCCCATTTGGTTTCACCGCTGGCGATGAATTGATCGATCACCACCTGCGCGCCATTTACAAAATCGCCGAATTGCGCTTCCCAGATCACCAGCTCGAACGGTTGCGCAGTGGCATAACCATACTCAAAACCGAGCACCGCTTCTTCTGAGAGCAACGAATCGATGACGACAAATTTCGCTTGTTTGGCTTCGATGTTTTGCAAGGGAATGTAAGTCCCCGAATCCCATTTCTCGCGGTTCTGGTCGTGCAGCACCGCGTGACGATGCGCGAAAGTGCCTCGCCCGCAATCCTGCCCGCTCATGCGCACTGGATGGCCTTCCGCAACCAGTGATGCATACGCAAGATTCTCGGCCATGCCCCAATCGAGCGGCAATTCGCCCTTGCCCATTTTGCGGCGCGCCTCCAGCAATTTCTCCACTGACATGTGGCACTTGAAATCCGACGGAATTTGCGTGAGCCGCTCGGCGTAATGCTTCAGCGTATCCATCGGCACGCGCGTGTCGGCGGCGGCACGCCAACCCTGGCCAATGTACGGTGCCCAGTCGACCGCCAACGGCGGCTTGATGCCATAGAGGATTTTGGTATTGGTGCTTTTGCCCGCATCGAGCCGCGCGCGGATGTTGGTGACCAGATCGTCGCCATGCCCGGCGGCGGTCACGCCGACCGATGCGAGCCGATCGGCATACAACTTGCGCGTGCCCGGATGTTGGGCGATTTTCTTGTACATCAGCGGCTGAGTGACGAAGGGCTCGTCCTGCTCATTGTGTCCGAGCTTCCGGAAGCAAACCATATCGATGACCACATCCTTGCCGAATTTCATGCGGTAATCGAGCGCGATTCGACCCACCAACAATGCCGATTCCGGGTCGTCGGCGTTGACGTGAAACACCGGCGCTTCGATCATTTTCGCGATGTCGGTGCAATAGAGCGATGAGCGCGAATCGCGCGTATCCGACGTGGTGAACCCGACCTGATTGTTGACGACGATATGCACCGTGCCGCCGGTCTTGAACCCGCGCGTTTGCGAGAGCGCCATCGTTTCCATGACCACGCCCTGCCCAGCGAAGGCGGCATCGCCGTGAACCAGAACCGGCAACACTTCCTTGCCTTCGTGATCGCCGCGCCGATGCTGGCGCGCGCGGACGGAGCCTTCCACCACCGGGTTCACGATTTCCAGATGCGACGGGTTGAACGCAAGCGTCAAGTGCACGCCGCCGCCGGTGGTTTGAATATCGGATGAAAACCCTTGGTGGTATTTGACGTCGCCCGAACCCACATCGTGCGCGTGCTTGCCTTCGAATTCTGAAAAAAGATCAGCCGGCAATTTGCCGAGCGTATTGACCAGCACATTCAAGCGCCCGCGGTGCGCCATGCCCAGCACCACTTCCTTTACGCCTTTGCCGCCGGCGACCTGGATGATGTCATCGAGTAGCGGGATCAATGTTTCGCCGCCCTCGAGCGAAAATCTTTTTTGCCCGACGTAGCGCGTATGCAAATACTTTTCCAGCGTTTCGGCCGCCGTCAAACGCTCGAGCAGGAATTGTTTTTCCTCAGTGTTGAGCGAGGGCTGGGATTGAATCGATTCGAATTGCCCCTGAATCCAGCGCTTTTCCACGGTCGAGCTGATGTACATGTACTCGACGCCGACGTAACCGCAATAGGTTTTTTTGACGGCGGAAACGATGTCTTTCAGTTTCGCGGTTTCGGCCTGACCATTGATGCGGCCTTGCCATGAACCAATGCTGAATTCGGATTCCAAATCAGCATCTCCGAGACCATAAAACGATAGCTCCAATTCCGGCACAGGCATGCGTTCGCTGCGTTTCAGTGGATCAAGCTGCGAATGCCGCGAACCCAACACACGATGCGCGCGAATAAATTGCAATGCCCGCAATGCGCGTTTGGTTTCTGCGGCACCACCCGCCGCACCCACATTCACATATGCGACGCGCCCGCCGCCCTGCTTCGCGCGCTCGGCGAATGCTTCGATGATCGGCGTGTGCGCCACGTCCGGCGCGATGATGCCGGCGACATTCGGGAGGCTGTCGAATTGCTTCCGCCAACCCTCCGGCACTGTCGATGGATCGATCAAATATCGCTCGTAGAGTTCTTCCACATAGGGAGCGTTGGCGCCGAAGAACAAACTGCTTTGCTGAAATTCTCGCATCATGGTGAAGCCTTTTCGTTTATCTCATGCTGGACATTGCCATCAGAGGAAACTTCTGCATGACAAACCAACTCCAATATTCATTTCCTACAAATCGCATTCATAGTCTAAGTACGCCTTACAAATCGACAGTCCCTGAAGAAGCCCGCCAACTGTCCATCTAAGCAGCCGCTCGCCACGATTTTTCGTTAAGCCAATTCGGCCTGCACGAGCTGTTGTGACACCAATCCATACTCGCGCAGATCAATGAAGATATTGACCTCAAAAATTTACTTGTTGCCGCCTATCTTTTGATATCCCGTCTCGACGCGCCCGCATACAACTGCCGCGGCCGGCCAATCTTGTATTCCGGATCGGCAATCATTTCATTCAACTGCGCGATCCAACCCACGGTGCGCGCGAGCGCAAAAATAGCAGTGAAAAGCGGCACCGGAATACCGATTGCTTTTTGCACGATGCCGGAATAAAAATCGACATTGGGATAAAGCTTGCGGCTGACAAAATACTCGTCCTCGAGCGCGATCTTTTCCAGCGCCATCGCGAGTTTGAAGAGAGGATCGTCACCGAGGCCGAGTTCGTTCAACACCTCGTAGCAGGTTTCCCGCATCAGTTTCGCGCGCGGATCGTGGTTCTTATAGACACGATGACCGAAGCCCATCAGGCGCAC
>JANPBQ010000211.1:0-3660 GCA_031430555.1 Betaproteobacteria bacterium | reverse complement strand
CCCTCCCACCCTCCATTTAACAAGACACGACCCAAACACCACTTCATATTGAATCGCACCCCGCGATCACCGAAAAGTCACGCGGTTCGCCGAAAACGCGTATTGCAATGAAGTGTGGAATCCCGGAATAATCCCCAATGCTCGCAAAACTCAATTCAAAAAATCAATTGACCCTGCCTAAAGCCGTGGTCGAGAAATTGCGCGCCGATTATTACAGCGTGCGCACCGATGGCCGGTGCATCGTCCTCACGCCCGTCATACTCGACGGTCTGGAAGTTATGCAAGGAAAACTTGCCGACCTCGGCATCGTCGAGCGCGATATCGCCAAAGCGGTGACCTGGGCACGCAAGCAGAAACCCGCCGCGCGCGCAAAATAGCGTGGCAACGCGCGTCGGGAAAAATGCGCTGCGGGTCGTGATTGACACCAACGTGTTGCTTTCGGCGCTTATTTTCAAGAGTCACGCGCTGGTGGCGATTCGGTATTCGTGGCAAGGCGGAGAAATTATCCCCGTGGTCTCCCGCGCGACCGCGGAAGAATTCATGGCGGCGCTACGCTATCCAAAATTCTCGCTTGAGGCACGCGAGCAAGACGCCATCCTTGCCGAATACTTGCCCTATTGCGACACGCTTGCCGAACCAAAATCGACCATCAGATTGCCGAAATGCTGTGACGTTGACGATCAAGCTTTTCTATTGCTAGCGGCTGCGTGCAAGGCAGAAATGTTGGTTACCGGCGACAAAGATTTGCTCGCGCTCGCCGGCACAGTTCCACTTGAAATTGTTACGCCACGCGCATTTCTGGCCGGGCTTGGGGACGCGAACAAAAACGAAAAGTAATCGCGATCAAATCATGCCGTACGTCGCTTTGCCGTGCGCGCACTTGACCGGCGCGTGAGCCCCGCCGACAAATTCGCAAATTCAACCACCGAGCGCAATGCGGCATTGACCGACGCGGAGTCGGGAAATGACTTTGCAAGGTCCGGCTCCACGAGCACAAGATTGGAACCTTCAACCTGAATGCGGCGCGCATAACGACCACGATCCGCCTTCGAAAAATCGAAATCGTATTCGGGTCTTAATTCGTCACGTTTCTCAATGGTTTTCTTAGTCTTCATAGCGTCGTCTTTCTTTGTTGGTTGCAACCCTTGCGCTAATAATTCGAATTGTACCGGCTTGCTCCAAATGCGAGACCACCAACAATTTTCCATCAATGCCGAGTCCGTAAGTAATGAGACGTTGTTCTCCTCGCGAATGATCGGGATCGGGAAATGTAGCGGATAGCTCGTCCTCGAAGGCGCGCGTTGCCTGCTCAAACGTGACACCATGTTTTCGCACATTGCCAGCGGCCTTCTCCGGATCCCACTCAAATTTCATGCGCTAACTTTAGCTGATCCGCGCGGCGGGTGTCCAACTTGACGAATTTGTTCTTGATGCCCCTGTTTTGACCGCGCACCGTTAACCGACAATAAATCGCAAAGACCCACTCGCACAGGTAGGACAATGGTTTTCACGAAACATCTAAAATGGTCGAGTGCGTGGAAAGTGCTTGATCGCTGGCCAGATCCCAAACGAAATCACACCAAATGTGTAATATTTCCCTTGTCAGCCTGCGGTGGGCATGACTAGACTGGTGTGGCATCGGCAACAGTGGCAGCAACAAGAAATCAGCACAAGAAAAGTCTCCGGCAGACTGGGCCCGTCGGGGCGATAGGCAACAATGGCCCAATGCGGTTCGCCTCATCAACACCCCCCGCTCGCCCTAAGGTATCGAAGGACCAGTTGCAAGTAACCCTCCGAAAAAACTCAGGGCGAACGGGAAGTAAACGAACCATATTGGCCTTGGCCCTGAGCATTGCCCGGGAAGCAATGTCCATGTTTGCGCACCGTCAAGAAGAAGAAATTCGGGTGTCGTTAACTGCCTTCACCAAGGTGGGCCGCTGCATGTTCGCCTGCCTCACCGCCATCTTCTTGGCCACCAACTTGTGCATGCTCACACCCGGCAGTGCCAACGCACAAGAACCCCCCGCACCACCCACCACCGACCGCGTCATCATTCGCCTCAAACCGCACGCCGCCCAAGCCGCACAAGAGGCCGCGCAGGCAGCCACGCAGGCCGCCACACGCGCATCATCGACGACCACCTCTGCCGCTTCGACCCAAAAGCAAACCGAACGCCGCCGCGCCTTCACACGCGAAATCGAAACCCTCGCCGGTGAATCGCTCACCCACCACCGTGTGATGAGCGATGGCGCACAGGTGATGAAACTCAACCGCAAGATGTCGCACCAGGAGATCCGCGCGCTCAGCGAACGCATGGCGAAGCACCCCGACATCCAGGACGTCCTTCCTGACCGCATCTTCCATCCGGCGTTGACCCCCAACGATCCGAGGTACGGCGAGCAGTGGTACTTCGGCGCCGCCAATGGCATAAACATGCCCGGCGCGTGGGACATCACCACCGGCAGCCCCAGCCTCGTCATCGGCCTCATCGACACCGGCATCCTGCCGCACAACGACCTCGCCGGCAGAACGGTTTCCGGCTACGACTTTGTGTCGCAAACGGCCAAGGAGAACGACACCGCCACGCAACCCGGACGCGACAACGACCCCACGGACCCGGGTGATGCCTGCCTCGGCACCGACGTGAGCAGTTGGCACGGCACCACCATGGCCGGTGTCATTGCGGCCAGTGCGAACAACGGCGGCATTGCAGGGATCAATTGGAACTCGAAGATATTGCCGGTCAGAGCGGTAGGCAAGTGTGGTGGGTATGAATCGGACATTGTTGATGCGCTGAGATGGGCGGTGGGCATTGCCGTGGCCGGCGCACCAACCAACCCCAACCCGGCCAAGGTCATCAATATGAGCTTGGCGTCGTCCAGTCCAGCCCTCACGGGAGGCTGCGCGGGCAATGTGGCGACTGCGCCACTGCAAATCGCGATCACTGAGGTGCTGGCACTCAATGTGCCTGTCATTGCGGCGGCAGGAAATAACTTTGGCGAGGCGAAAGACTATGCGCCGGGGAACTGCGCGGGCGTGATCACGGTGGGTGCGGTGGATCAGAATGGCGGCAAGCCGACCTACATGAATGTTGGAACGCCTACGACACCCATCACAATCAGTGCGCCGGGCGGAATCGGTGTGACCAACTGCAATGCCGATCCGCTCAATCCTTGCCACAGCGTGGTCAATATCCTCACGACCCACAACGCGGGGGCAATGACGGCGGACTCAAACTACGACTATTACAAGGCGACCAGCGGGACGAGTATTGCGACGGCGCAAGTCAGCGGCGTAGTGAGTTTGATGCGTAGTATCAATCCACAACTCACGCCTTTCGAAATCAAGGAGATTCTCAAAAACACGAGCCGGCCGTTCCCGAGCGGCACCAACTCCGTAATGCCGAACCCTAGTCAGAACGATTGTTCAGTCGCGAATTGTGGGGCGGGTATCGCGAATGCCGGCAAAGCGGTTGGCGCTGCAAATAACTGGGGTGCTGCTCCACCAATTTTGTCAGGGGGTAATTATCATTCAATAGGGTTGCGATCGGACGGTGTGGTATTGGGGTGGGGCAATAACGGTGTGGGTCAGTTGGGGGATGGTACGACGACCACTCGCAACACACCGGCGCAGGCGTTGCTGGCTGGCGTGAGGAAGATT
>JANPBQ010000210.1:0-59989 GCA_031430555.1 Betaproteobacteria bacterium | reverse complement strand
GGCTTATGAGAAGCGGGTCACCTTGATTTAACCTCGCACTAAGTGACCCAATGCGAAGCGATCCTCGTTAATGACTCTGCTGTGTATTGCTACACCCGGCGTTGAGGCCCACCGGTGCAGAGTCCAGCCGGTATTAAGCGGCTAGAGCGTAGTTTTCGTCGTTTGCGACTATTGATTTGCGGTTGTATTTACGTGGTGACCACCCCACGGTATGCACGGTTCTGCTTTGTAGCCCACGTCGAAACCAGGTCGGCCCCGAATTCGATATGTGGTGTGATTCTACTTGGATATGGTGCTTATTGCCGCGAAATCAAGGTGCCGCGGTCGCGGGCAACTTGAAATTGCGCTGCGGCCATTGAATCGTGATGCGGGCGCCGCCCATGTCGGAGGTGGAGATCACGGCTTTGCCGCCGTGCCATTCGGCGATGCGTTGCACGATGGCGAGGCCGAGTCCGGTGCCGCCGCCATGGGCGTGGCGGCTGCGGCTTTCGTCGACGCGGGCGAACGGCACAAACAGGCGCGCATGGTCGGATTCGGCAATGCCAGGGCCGTCGTCATCGACTTGAATGTAGTAGCGGCTGTTGCGCTCCTCGACACGCACTTCGACGCGCGATTTGGCAAAGCGCAAGGCATTGCGAACCAGGTTTTGCACCGCGCGCGCCATGAATTTTGGTTCGCAGGCGGCGTCGGTGACGCTGGATTCGACTGAGACGGGAATGTTGATGTCGCTCGCCTGCGCGGCTTCGATTTCGTCCTCCACCGCGTTCGGCAACCAGCTCTCGATGGACACGGTGGCGAGCGACATGTCGGGTGCCGCATTGTTGCGCTCAAGCCGCGAGTACAGCAACATTTCCTGCACCAGCGCATCGAGTTCATCGACATCCTGATGCATTTTTTTCAGCAATTGTGCGCGCTCGGCTTTGGTCTCGGCATCCTCGGCGAGGGTGATGCTGAAGCGCAATCGCGACAACGGCGTTTTCAATTCGTGGGAGACGGCGTTGGTCAAATCGCGATGCGAATCCACCAGCCGGCCGATGCGCGCGGTCATGCGGTTGAACGAATCCGCGATTGGCCGCAAGGCAGAACCCGCGCGCATTTTCAAATCGATCGTGAAGTTGCCTTCGCCGGCTTTCTCGGTGGCGGCTTCGAGTTTTTTCATGTCGCGCCAGAACAACCTGAGCCACAGCAGCAGCGCGATCGCATAGAGCGTGGATTCGACCATCCACGTGAAGACGATTGGTTTGAATATGCCGAAAATCAGCGGCACAGGCGGCGCGGGGGCGACCAATACGGCCACGTAATCGGTATCGAACAAAGTGCGGTACATGATCAATCCACCGTTGTCCGGCAAGTTGTGAAAATGCACGCTGCCACCGGCAAGTTGCTCGATTGCGCCGCTCGCAAGTTCGCCGCTCGCGCGCAGACTTTCAAGCTTTTGAATATGCGCGGGCGCGCCGATACGTTTTTGCAGCACCTCGACGCGTGCCGACCACTCGGCCTGCGGATAGGGTCGCAGTGCTTCTTCGAGGAATACAAACGTGCGGCGCACGCGCTCCTGGCTGACGTTTGCGGCGGCTTCGCGCGTGGCGTATTCGAAGACTTGTTTCTGGATCAGGAATGACGTCAGCGACGTGAGCAGGATGAAAATCCACAGCTTGAGAAATAACTTGCCCACGTGGTTGAGTTGCTACCAGGCGGACGGGCTGAATAAATACCCGTGTGGCCGCACTGTTTTAATATGTGCCGAGCCGATCGCGTCATCGCCTAATTTGCGGCGCAGGCGCGAGACGCGCGAATCGATGGAGCGGTCGATGCCGTCGTAATCCAGCCCACGCAGCGACTTCAGAATTTCATTCCGCGGCAACACCCGGCCCGCGTTCGACGCGAGCAGCCAAAGCAAATCGAATTCGGCCGTGGTGAGATCGATCTTGCGTTCGCCGATCCGCACGTCGCGCGATGACTTGCCGACGCGCAATTGGCCGAATTGCAGCGTGTCACCGTCATGCGTGACCTTTTCCTGCGTGCTGGCGCGGCGGAGTATTGCCTTGATGTGTGCGAGCAACACGCGCGGCTGCACCGGCTTGGTGAGGTAATCGTCGGCACCCATTTCAAGCCCGAGTACCTGATCGATATCTTCGTCGCGCGCGGTCAGCATGATGATCGGCAAGTCCGCCGCCGTGGTGCCCTGGCGCCGCAATGCGCGGCAAATATCGAAGCCATCCATGCCCGGCAGCATCACGTCCAGTACGATCAGATCGGGCTTTTCTTTGGCGATGCGCGCGAGCGCTTCATCGCCGCGATGCTCGATCGCGACCTCAATATTTTTTTTGCCCAGATATTCGGCCGTCAAGCGCGCGAGCTCAACATCGTCCTCGATGATCAACACGCGAAACGATTGACCGGTCACCGTGTGGATATTGTCCGGATCGAGATCGCGGCGTGGCGGGGCCTTGAATTTGACGGGTGAGGGCATTTCCATTCCTTGCAGCATGGCATTCTCCGACAAGATTAACCAATTTTCGAGGATACGTGGTACCGGCGTGCGTGTGTGTACCGCTATGTAGCGGAATATGTCGGGAACGCGCGTAGGCACTTTCGCAAAATGGCCGGTGCCGTAGGATGGGTGGAGCGCAACGGTACCCATCAATTGCGCATCGGGAACGATGGGTATCGCTGCGCTCCACCCTTCCTACGAGCGTGCTGTCTCGATCGCTATCGAAGCAAATCGACGATTTCAAGCGGCGCATTCACCCACGCCGCCGCGGCCCATGTCGATGGATCCGCACCGGCACCGAGGTAGCCATACATGGCGACCACGCCGCGCATGCCGGCGGCGTTGGCGGCGGTGATGTCGCGCTCGTCATCGCCGATGTAGAGGCAATGGCGCGGTGCGATACCGATCAGCGATGCCGCATGCAGCAGGGGATCGGGATGCGGCTTGGCGCGCGCGCACGTATCACCGCATACCACGCATCCACTCGGCGGTGCGATGCCGAGTTTCTCAAGCAGCGGCAGCGTGAAGACGGTCGCTTTGTTGGTGACGATGCCCCAGACGATTTCACGTTTTTCAAGTTCGTCGATCAATGCTGCAATGCCATCGAACCATCGGCTATCGACGCAGACTTCGCGTGCGTAGGCTTCGAGGAATGCGTCGCGAAGCGCAGGAAAATCGGCATCGGCGGGCTTGAGGCCGAAACCCGCCTCGAGCATGCCGCGCGCACCGTTCGAGACATGCGGGCGCAAGCGCGAAAGCGGCACGGGTTCAAGCGATCGATCGCGGCGCACCGAGTTTAACGCGCGCGCCATATCGGGCGCGGTATCGGCAAAGGTGCCATCGAGATCGAACAGCACGGCACGTACTTTGGGCCATGCGCCAGCCATTGCGGCTGCGGATGCAACACTCATGCGAGGTCAGGCGCGCAAAAAATCAAGCGGTTTGAAATCGCCGGCGAACACACCGCGCGCCGAGCCGCCCCACCATTTTTCAATCATGGTGGTATAGAGCGAACGGTAATCGATGGTGGGCGGCGGGCCATCGATGGCGTAGACGTCGATCATCGGCACCGCCTCGCCATAAAGTCCGCCATTGACGCGGCCACCCATCGCGAATTGCACCGAAGCCCAGCCGTGATGCGTGCCTTTCTTGTCGTTTTCTTTTGGGCAGCGGCCAAATTCATCATAGGTGGCCACCAGCGTGCGATCCCATTGGCCGATTTCGCGCATACCGTCGCGGAATGCGGCGAGACCCGTCGCAAGCCGTTCAAGGGCGGCACCATGAAATTTTTGTTGATCCCAATGCGTGTCGAATGCATCGTGATGATCACCGTTTGAGGCATTGATAGTGATATGCACCACCTTTGGCGCTATGCCGGCGGCCGCGAGTTCGACGGTGGCTTTGAGTGCATCGGCGAATTCGTTGGCGGGGAAAACGGTCTTTAGCGCGATCGGCGCTTGTTGTGCAAAAGACTTTGCGGCCTCCTGTGCCGGCACGGAAGCGAGGTATTGGGTACCTTCCACTTTTCGCCGCGCGAGCCACTCTGAGGGGTGTTGCATATTTACCACGCGCACTTTGTCGCCCCGGAACGGACCCATCGGATCGGCGACGCGGATGTCCAAATCGCCGAAAGCGATGGCATCGAATGGAGTTGCCGAAAAATCAGCGAGGTGGCGTGCCGAGCGGTTGGCGGTGAGTGCGCGCGTGAGCCAGCCATCGGTGTAGTACTGATCCAGATTCGATGCCGTGAATTGCATTTCGAGATCGCGGTAATGCTGATTGGTGACGGCCGCCTGGCCAATGCCCTGAATGACCGCGATTTCCTTGGATTCCCACAGCGGCATCAGCGCGTTCAGCGCGGGATGAAAGCCATGACGATCGCTGATTTGGATGACCTGATCGCGCGCAACCGCGATGGTTGGCCGAAGGCGCGCGTAACGCGGATCGGTGTAGGGCACCAACGTGTTGTACGAATCGTTCCCACCTTTGAGATAAACCAGCACCAGTAGCCGTGATTCAGCGTTTGCAATCGCATTGGCGGCGCGCGCGAACGGCAGCGGCAACGCGCATGCGGCGGCGGATGCCAGGATCAGGCGGCGGCGTGGGTTCATATTGGCTTGCGACAGGCGAGAATGTAGTTCACGGAAATATCGTTTCCCATTGCGTAGTGCTGGGTGAGCGGATTGTAGGTCATTCCGGTGAATTCGGTGACGGTGAGGCCCGCTTCGCGCGCCATGCGCGCAAGTTCCGCCGGCGTGATGAAACGGCGGTATTCGTGCGTGCCCTTCGGCAACATGTTCAACACATATTCAGCGCCGATAATCGCGAACAGAAACGATTTCGGATTGCGATTGATGGTTGAGAAGAAAATCCATGCGCCGGGTTTGGCGAGTGTCGCGGCAGCGTTCACAGTCGATGCCGGATCGGGCACGTGTTCAAGCATTTCCATGCATGTCACGCAATCGAATTGCCCGGGTTGTTCCTGCGCGATATCTTCCGCCGCGACCAAGCGGTAATCCACCGTTCTTCCGGTTTCCAGCAGGTGCAATTTGGCGACCTGCAAGGGTTTTTCGGAAAGATCGATGCCGGTGACGACCGCGCCTGTCACCGCCATGCTCTCAGCCAAAATTCCGCCTCCGCAACCGATATCGATGACGCGTTTGCCGGCGAGCCCGACGTGCCGATCGATGTAATTCAAACGCAGGGGATTGATATCGTGAAGCGGCTTGAACTCGCTCTTCGGATCCCACCAGCGCGCGGCCAGCGCACCGAATTTCGCGAGCTCGGCGGGGTCCACATTCACGTGATCAATTGTCATTCGATTCAATGCTCCGCGAAACGTTGTTGCCACAGCGTTACCTTGGCTTTTAGTTCATCCATATCGAGTCGTGTTAGAGCGCGATTATCCAGCAACAGTTCCCCATCAACCCAGACATGGGTCACATGTTCGCGGCTGGCGGCATGGAACAAATGCGAGGCGGCGTCGTACACCGGCTGGGTTTCAATCGAGGATAAATCGATGGCCGTCAAATCGGCGGCCTTGCCGGCCACGATCGAGCCGATTTCAGCATCCCAGCCGAGTGCCCTTGCGCCGTTAAGAGTGGCCATCTCAAGTGCTTGATGCGCGGGCAGCGCCGTTGCATCGCCGCTCACGCCTTTTTGCAAAAGTGATGCGAGGCGCGTCTCAGCCAGCATATCGAGACGGTTGTTGCTGGCGGCCCCATCGGTGCCGATGCCAACGTTGACGCCGGCCTCGAGCATTGCCTTGATCGGCGCAATGCCGCTCGCGAGTTTGAGATTCGAGGTCGGGCAATGCGCGACGTGAACACCCCGGCGCGCGACCAATTCGATCTCGATGTCATTGAGATGCGCGCAGTGCACCGCAATCAAATTAGGCCCGAGAAAACCGAGACGTTCCAGGCGTGCGAT
Organism: Betaproteobacteria bacterium; assembly: GCA_031430555.1. Taxonomy (GTDB): domain Bacteria; phylum Pseudomonadota; class Gammaproteobacteria; order Burkholderiales; family Usitatibacteraceae; genus UKL13-2. Next base: position 54,066 of record JANPBQ010000210.1, on the reverse strand, counting down.
CGGTCGGCAATCGTAGTCTTTTTTGCCTTGGACAAGTTCGCTGGCAGTTTCGTGAATATGCATCACCACCGGATAATCCGCCTCCTGCGAGATGGCGAGAATTCGCGTCAGCGTTTTATCCGAAACGGTATAGGGCGCGTGTGGCGCTAGCATCAGCTTCAGGCGTGAATCGGCGGCGAAGGCGTCGCGCGGTGCCAGGCATCGCGCGATGCAGGCTTCGGCGTCGGCGGCGTAAGGCGTGGGAAATTCGACAATCGCGCCACCCAAGGCGGCACGCATACCGGCCTTTTGCGCGGCGCGCGCGGCGGCATCGTGAAAGAAATACATGTCTGCAAAGCAGGTGGTGCCGGAACGGATCATTTCAGCCGTTGAGATTTCAGTGCCGTCGAACACGTACTCGTCCGAAAGATGCTTGATCTCCGCCGGCCAGATATGATCGTTCAGCCACGTCATCAACGGCGTGTCGTCGGCGAGTCCGCGCATCAGCGACATCGCGGAATGGGTGTGCAGATTCACCAGCCCAGGAATCAACACATGATTTGGCATGCGTCGCTCGATTGCATCGGGAAAACGCTGGCGTGCGTCCGCCGAAGGCAAGACGGCTTTGATCCGACCGTTCTCAATGACGACCGAATGATCGGCGAGCGTGACTAAACGAGGCTCGACGGGAATCAGCCAACGTGGGGAGAGGATTTGCGCAGTGGTCATGGCGGTGATCTACAAACAAAAAGCCCCGCACGAAGCGGGGCTCTTGCACATCGTTAAACGCATTACTTGCTGGTGACACCTTTGAATTCGATGTCGACACGGCGGTTCTTGGCGCGGCCTTCAGCGGTCTTGTTGGTTGCGACCGGCTGGGTTTCGCCTTTGCCGAGCGTGGTGATCTTCGCGCTAGCAACACCTTTGGAGACCATGTATTCCTTGACGGAAGTCGCACGGCGCTCGGAAAGTTTCTGGTTGTAAGCATCGGTGCCGACGGAATCGGTATGGCCGGTGGCAATCACGATTTCAACATCAACGCCAGCCATCTTCGCCACGGCGTCGTCGATCGACTTCTTGCCAGCAGGTTTCAAAACCGATTTATCGAAATCGAACAGCGCTTCGGCTTGGATGGTGATTGCCTTCTTAACGGAAGCGGGAGCGGCAGGTGCTGCGGGCGCGGCTGTTGCAGCCGGTGTTGCCGGGCCGGCTGGCTTGGCGGGTTCAGCAGGCTTCGATGGCGCAGCCGGCTTGGCTGGCTCGGCTTTTTTGCCTGCGCAATCGGGATGATCGATACCGCTCGATTGCACACAATTGCCCGAGCCGTCGCGAATCGGCGCACCGGAGTTGTCCGTCGCGTTGGGCGTAACGCCCGCGTAGGCGACGCTAAGCGATGCGACCGAAGCGGCGGCGAGAAATTTGGCGAACAGGGAACTCTTCATTGTGTACTCCCGAGAGAATGGATGGATTTTTTTTCGTAAACAGCGGATTTGCCGGAGAATCTTTAGAAAATTGCTGACGAAATCATACACGAATCGATTTGTCCCATACAACCTTAGAGGGGTGCTTTCGCAACGCAATACGCTTTGAAGTTGCAATTTAGCAACAGAAAAACGGATTGCGTCCGATTGGACGAGGCAAAGTAGGGGAAAGCACAAGCTATTGTGTCTCGCCTCCCCACCCATGTATCAGCAATAGTGGTTTTCATCGAAAAGGTGTTTTTTTGTGGCGTCTTATGCTAAAATTATCCGTTGTCCAATGAATTAATTTCTTTCAAATCAAGCATTTACAGTAGGGTTGACCCGTGACCGAACCGCAACTGCCGCAATTCGCCAAAGAAACGCTTCCCGTCAGTATTGAAGAGGAGATGCGCAAGAGTTTTCTCGATTATGCGATGAGTGTGATCGTCAGCCGCGCGCTGCCGGATGCACGCGACGGTTTGAAGCCGGTACACCGCCGCGTCTTGTTTGCGATGCAGGAAGTCAACAACGTTTTCAACCGTCCGTATGTGAAATGTGCGCGCATCGTCGGCGACGTGATGGGTAAATACCATCCGCACGGCGATACCGCGATTTACGACACCATGGTGCGGATGGCGCAGAATTTTTCGTTGCGCTATATGCTGATCGATGGCCAGGGAAACTTCGGCTCGGTCGATGGCGACAACGCGGCGGCGATGCGCTACACCGAGTGCCGCATGCAAAAAATATCCTCGGAGTTGATGGCGGATATCGACAGCGACACCGTCGATTTCGGGCCCAACTACGATGGCAAGGAGCAAGAGCCGCTGGTGTTGCCGGCGCGTTTCCCCAATCTGCTGGTCAACGGTGCCACTGGCATCGCGGTCGGCATGGCGACCAACATTCCGCCGCATAATTTGTCGGATGTGATCGACGCGTGCCAGACGGTGCTGGCCAACCCGGCTGTCGATATCGAAGATTTGATTGCGATCGTGAAAGCGCCGGATTTCCCGACGGCGGGCATCATCTATGGTCTCGAAGGTGTGCGCGACGGCTACCGCACTGGGCGCGGACGCTGCATCATGCGTGCGCGCTGCCACTTCGAAGACATGGATAAGGGCAGCCGCCAGTCGATCATCATCGACGAGCTGCCCTATCAGGTGAACAAGGCGAATTTGCTGGTGCGCATCGGCGAATTGATCCGCGACAAGAAACTTGAAGGTATTTCGGATCTGCGCGACGAATCCGACAAATCCGGCATGCGCGCGGTCATCGAATTGAAGCGCGGCGAAGTCCCGGAGATTGTGCTCAACAATCTCTACAAGATGACGCAGATGCAGGAATCGTTCGGCATGAACATGGTTGCGCTGGTCGGCAATCAGCCGCGCCTGCTCAACCTGAAACAGTTCATCGAAGTTTTCTTGCGCCATCGCCGTGAAGTCGTCACGCGACGCACCGCGTTCGAGTTGCGCAAGGCGCGCGATCGCGGGCATGTGCTCGAAGGCCTCGCGGTGGCATTGTCGAATGTCGATGAAATCATCGAGTTGATCAAGAAATCCGAATCCCCGGCAGTCGCCAAGGAAGGCCTGATGAACACGATCTGGCGTTCCAAACTGGTAGAGGAAATGCTCGCGCGCGCGACGGCTGAATCGTATCGTCCCGATGGCTTGCACAAAGATTTCGGGCTGCAGAAAAACGGCTACCGGCTCTCCGATACCCAGGCGCAAGCGATTCTTGAATTGCGTTTGCAACGCTTAACCGGTCTCGAGCAGGACAAGATCGTTTCCGAATACAAAGAAGTGATGGACAAGATCACCGACTTGCTCGATATCCTGTCCAAACCAGAACGCGTGACTGGCATGATCTCCGAAGAATTGCGCGTCATCAAAGACCAATACGGCGACAAACGCCGCTCGGAAATTGTCACGAACGGCCAGGAAATGTCGATCGAAGATTTGATCGCCAATGAAGAAGTCGTCGTCACGATGTCGCATGCCGGCTACATCAAATATCAACCCGTGGCGGATTACCGCGCGCAGAAACGTGGCGGGCGTGGCAAGCAGGCGACCGCGATGAAGGAAGATGATTTCATCGAGACCTTGTTCATCGCGAAAACGCACGATTACGTTTTATGTTTTTCCAACAAAGGCCGCGTGTACTGGGTCAAAGTATACGAAATTCCGCAGGGCTCGCGCGCTTCGCGTGGCAAGCCGATCGTCAATTTGCTACAGATGCTGCCGAACGAAAAAATCAGCGCGGTGCTGCCTGTACAGGCGTTCGTTGAAGACAAGTTTGTGTTCTTCGCGACCAGCGAAGGCGTTGTCAAGAAAACCGCCTTGTCGGATTTCGGCAATCCACGCAAAGCCGGCATTATCGCCATTGCGCTCGACGAGGGCGACAGTTTGGTCGGCGTGGCGTTGACCGATGGTAAGCACGACGTGATGCTGTTTTCCAACGAAGGCAAGGCGGTTCGATTCGAGGAATCCGATGTTCGCTCAATGGGGCGCGACACGCGCGGCGTGCGCGGCATGAATCTTTCGAAGGGCGGCAAAGTGATCTCGATGCTGGTCGCCGAGAACGAAGAAGATTCGGTCTTGACGGCGACTGAGCGCGGCTACGGCAAGCGCACTGCGATTTCCGAGTACACGCGCCACGGTCGCGGCACGCAAGGCATGATCGCGATTCAGACCTCCGCTCGCAACGGCAAGGTGGTGGCGGCGGTGCTGGTACGTCCGGAAGATGAAATCATGATGATTACCACCGGTGGCGTTCTCATTCGCACGAAAGTCAAACAGATCCGCGAAATGGGCCGCTCCACGCAAGGCGTGACCTTGATCAATCTGGACGATGGCCAAAAACTTTCCGGATTGCAAAAAGTGGTGGAGTCGGACGAAGAGGACGAGGCACAGTCCTAGTCCGCCATGAGCCGCGTCTTCAATTTCTCCGCCGGACCCGCTGCGATCCCCGAAGAGGTTTTGCAGCAGGCCCAGGCCGAGCTGCTGGACTTCCATGGCACGGGGATGTCGGTGATGGAGATGAGCCATCGCGGCAGAGTTTTCATGGATGTCGCGGCGGAGGTGGAAGGCGATTTCCGCGAACTGTTGGCGATTCCCGCGAATTACAAAATCCTGTTTTTGCAAGGCGGTGGCAAGGGCGAGTTTTCGCTGGTGCCGATGAACCTGCTGCGCGGTAAAACCACCGCCGATTATGTGAATACCGGCCATTGGTCGGCGGGTGCCATCAAGGAAGCGCGCAAGTATTGCGAGCCCTCGGTGATTGCCTCCAGCGAAGATAAGAATTTTACGTATGTGCCGAAGCAAATCGTCTGGAAACCCAACAAGGACGCGGCGTTCCGGCACATTTGCAGCAACGAGACCATTCACGGCGTCGAGTATTTTTGGACGCCGGAGATTGACGACGATGTGCCGTTGGTCGCGGATACGTCCTCGCACGTCATGTCGCGGCCGCTGGATGTTTCGAAGTACGGTTGCATCTACGGCGGGGCGCAAAAAAATATCGGGCCATCGGGGCTCACCTTCGTTGTCGTGCGCGAGGATTTGCTGGGCGATGCGCATCCGATGACGCCTTCCGTGTTTGATTACACGCAGCAGGCCGCCAACGAATGGATGCTGAATACGCCGCCGACGTTCGCGGTGTATCTTGCGGGCCTCACGTTCAAGTGGCTTAAGAAGCAGGGTGGTTTGGTCGGTATCGAGCAACAAAATATTGCCAAGGCGGCGCTGCTCTACGGTTGCATCGACGGCTCCAATGGTTTCTATCGAAACGACGTCGCGGTGGATGATCGCTCGCGCATGAACGTGCCGTTTTTCCTGCGCGATGAAACATTAAACGCCGCGTTTCTGGCCGAATCATCCCAGGCCGGATTGGCGGGATTGAAAGGTCATAAGGCCATCGGCGGCATGCGCGCATCGCTCTACAACGCGATGCCGCTCGCCGGCGTGAAAACATTGACCGATTTCATGCGCGATTTTGCAGTTCGCAACAGATAATCGTTAAAACCTCACCACACGCCGCAATGTCCGACGATCTCAGCCAACTCCGCAACGATATTGATTCTCTCGACGAGACCTTGCTCGCCAATCTGAACGCGCGCGCCGCGCTCGCGCGCCGGGTCGGTTCGTTGAAGCTCGGCCAGGCCTATCGGCCCGAGCGGGAGGCCGAGGTATTGCGGCGAATCCAGCAATTGAACGATGGCCCCTTGCCCGATGAAGTGGTCGCGCGCCTGTTTCGCGAAATCATGTCGGCGTGCCTGGCGTTGGAGAGGCCGGTGACGGTGGCGTATTTGGGCCCGCCCGGCACTTTCAGTGAGCGCGCCGCGATCAAGCACTTCGGCGAAGGCGGCGTGACGGCACCTTGCGCGAGCATCGATGATGTCTATCGCAGCGTCGAATCCGGTGCCGCCGATTTCGGCATCGTGCCGGTGGAGAATTCGACCGAAGGTGCGGTCGGCCGTACGCTCGATTTGATGCCGCAATCACCGCTCAAAATTTGCGGCGAGGCATTGCTGCGCATTCATCATCATTTGATGGCCACTAATGCGAGCGAGTTTTCCGATATTCAACGCGTGTTTTCGCACGGCCAATCGCTCGCGCAGTGCCACGAGTGGCTGAACGCGAACATGCCGCACGCCGAGCGCGTCGCGGTCGCATCGAACGCGGAAGCCGCGCGTCGAGCCGCACTTGAGCCGCACTCGGCGGCGGTCGCCGGTGAAATGGCGGCGGCCCATTACAAGCTGACCATTCTCTCCTCCAATATCGAAGACGAGCCCAACAACACCACGCGTTTTCTGGTGCTCGGCGACTACGAACCGAAGGCGACCGGCAAAGACAAAACTTCGCTCGTGCTGTCCGCCGCAAATCGCGCCGGCGCGGTCTATGAAATGCTGACACCGTTCGCCTCGCGCGGCGTATCGATGAGCCGCTTTGAGTCGCGCCCCTCGAAAGTGGCCGTGTGGGAATATCTTTTCTTCGTCGATATCGAAGGCCACCAGACCGACGCCAATGTCGCCGAGGCGCTTGTTGAGCTTCGCAAGATCGCCGGGTACGTCAAGGTGCTTGGTTCTTACCCGGTTGCGGTCATATAGCTATTTTTTGCCACGGATTGCACGGATAAAGGCGGATTACGCCAAGCTGCTGCGCTAGTTTGTCTTCTACCAATCCGCTTTTATCCGTGTAGTCCGTGGCAGCCTTTTCCTTCCATTGCAAAAAATGAACCCCGCCGAACTTGCCCCCGAATACATCCGCTCCATCGCCCCCTACCAACCCGGCAAACCGATTTCCGATGTGGCGCGCGAGTTGGGTTTGGCTGAAGCGGACATCATCAAACTCGCCTCCAACGAAAATCCGCTTGGCCCATCGCCCAAAGCAGTGGCCGCGATCAAGCGGGCGCTCGTTGATTTGGCGCTCTATCCCGATGGCGGCGGTTTCGCGTTGAAAGAAGTGATCTGTCGAAAATTTGGCGTCAAGCCAGAGCAGATCATTTTGGGAAATGGTTCCAACGATGTGCTGGAACTCGCCGCGCGGACATTTCTGGCGCCAGGCACCTCGGCCGTGTATTCGCAGCATGCGTTTGCCGTTTATCCGCTCGCCACGCAAGCGGTGGGTGCGACCGGAATTGAAGTCGCCGCAAGACAATTCAGTAACGATCTCGACGCGATGTTGGCCGCCATTCGCGACACCACGCGCATGTTGTTTCTCGCCAACCCCAACAATCCGACCGGGACGTTCGTCGAAGCAGTTGCGTTGCACGCATTCCTCGCGCGCGTGCCGGCCAATGTGCTGGTCGTGCTTGATGAAGCGTACACCGAGTATCTCGATTCGAAGCATGCGTACAACAGCATTCCATGGCTGGAGAAATTTCCCAACCTCATCGTTTCGCGAACCTTGTCGAAAGCCTACGGCCTCGCCGGCCTCAGAGTGGGATTCGGTTTGGCTACGCCTGAAATCATCGCGCTGATGAACCGCGTGCGCCAACCATTCAACGTCAATCACCTCGCGATGGTCGCCGCCGCCGCCGCGCTGGAAGACGATGAGTTCATCGCCGAAAGCCGCAAGGTCAATGCCGACGGTATCGCGTTTCTTACTGCCGCGTTTAAAGCGCGTGAGCTTGAGATCATCGCCCCATTCGGAAATTTCATCACCTTCAAGATCAACGATGCGGCAGGCGTTTATCTTGCCTTGCTGAAGTCAGGCGTTATCGTGCGCCCGATTGCAGGCTATGGCATGCCGGATTGGCTGCGGGTCACGATTGGCACACGCAGCCAGAACGAGCGATTTGTTGCGGCGCTGGATGCTGTGACGGCGCAGAGCAATTGAATGTGCGTTTATAGCAAAACACTAGCATTGGCGGGTATCTTCAGCGAAAAATGGCTGAAGAGGCGCGCCAGTGCTGGGGTTTCGCCACGAAAATGAATATCGCGATCATTGGACTTGGCTTGATTGGCGGCTCGATTGCGCTCGCGTTGCGCGCCTCAAAACCCGACACCAACATCATCGCGTTCGATCGTGACGAGATGCAACTCGATCTTGCATTGCGCGCGGGTGCGATCGACGCGGCGACGTCGGATTTCTCCGCGATCGCCAAAGCGGATGTGATCTTTGTGTGCGTTCCCGTCGCGCAGGCATCCACCGTTTTCGCCAGTTTGAAGATGCATTTACGCGCCGATACCGTCATTACGGATGTCGGCAGCACCAAGCAAAGCGCGATCGTTGCCGCACGCGCGCATCTCGGGCCACACATCTCGCGTTTCGTGCCAGGGCATCCGATCGCGGGGCGTGAGCATGCAGGGTTCGCGGCGGCTGCGTCGGAGTTGTTTGAAGGCAAGAACGTCGTACTGACGCCGCTTGTCGAAAACGCATCCGACGTTTTGGAAATTGTCCGCTCGCTGTGGCGCGCCTGCGGGGCGCGGGTGATGGAAATGCCGGCCAAAGCGCACGACGAAATTTTTGCCGCCGTGAGTCATCTTCCGCACCTTCTTGCTTTCGCGCTGGTCGATGAGTTCGCCTCGCGCGCCAACGCGGAAGATCTGTTTTCCTTTGCCGCGTCGGGCTTCCGGGATTTCACGCGCATCGCCAGTTCGTCGCCCGAGATGTGGCGCGATATCGCGCTCGACAACCGTGATGCGCTGCTGGTCGAGACCGATCGGTATCTGTTGCACGCAGGCCGGTTGCGCGCGGCGCTGGCGGCGCGGGACGGTGCCGCGATCGAGGCGCTGATGACGCGCGCCCGCGATGCGCGCGAACAGTGGCTCGCCGGCGAATTTGACCGCTTTCGGGACGAATCCGCATGACCGCCTATCCCGCAATGATCACGCTTGACCCGTGTCGCCACGTTGAAGGCCATGTTGCATTGCCGGGCTCGAAGAGTATTTCCAACCGCACCTTGCTGCTCGCCGCACAAGGCGATGGCGAGACAAAGGTGCGCGGCTTGTTGAAATCCGACGATACCGATGTGATGCTCGCTGCATTGCGAACACTCGGCGTGACGATCAAGAACCCGGCACAAGACGAGTTCGTGATATCCGGTTGCGGCGGTATTTTCCCGGTGAAGACGGCGGATATTTTTCTGGGCAATGCGGGTACTGCGTTTCGACCGCTGACGGCCGCATTGGCGCTCGGCGACGGTCACTACCGATTGCAGGGTGTTGCGCGCATGCACGAGCGTCCGATCGGCGATTTGGTCGATGGCCTCGCGGCGCTGGGGGCGAAGATTAATTATCTCGGCGTGCCGGGTTTCCCGCCGCTGGAGATCATGCCCTGCGAGCCGCGCGAATCCATCGTCGCGCGCGTTCGCGGCGATGTGTCGAGTCAATTCTTGTCGGCGTTGTTGATGGCGCTGCCACTATTGAAACGCGAAATTCGACTTGAGGTTGTGGGCGAATTGATTTCCAAGCCGTATGTCGACATCACCCTGAATTTGCTCGCACGATTTGGCATCAATGTGAAGCGCGAAGGCTGGCATGCGTTTGTGGTTCCCGCCAATAGCCGCTATGTATCGCCGGGCACAATTCATGTCGAAGGCGACGCCTCGTCGGCTTCGTATTTTTTGGCGGCAGGCGCGATTGCCGGCGGTCCGGTGCGCGTGCATGGCGTCGGCAGATCCAGCATACAAGGCGATGTGCGCTTTGCCGAGGCGCTGGGCCAAATGGGTGCTGTCATCGAAATGGGTGAGGATTGGATAGAGGCGCGCGCGCCGGCCAACGGAAGGCTTACCGCCATCGACGCCGACTTGAATCATATTCCCGATGCGGCAATGACGATCGCAATCCTCGCCTTGTTCGCCGACGACACTAGCGTCATCCGCAATATCGCCAGTTGGCGTGTGAAAGAAACCGATCGGCTTGCCGCGATGGCGACGGAATTGCGAAAACTGGGTGCCACGATTGACGAGGGTGTCGATTATTTGCGCATCACGCCTCCTGAAAAATTAACGCCCAACGCGGCAATCGATACCTACGACGATCATCGGATGGCGATGTGTTTTTCTTTGGTCTCGCTTGGTGGCGTACCCGTTTCGATCAATGATCCAGGTTGTGTGGCGAAAACGTTTCCGGACTACTTCGACGTATTGGCGACACTCGCGAAAACGGCCAAACGATGATTGTCTCAATGCCAATCCCGGTGGTTGCAATCGACGGGCCGACGGCCTCGGGCAAGGGCACGGTTGCGCAAAAGGTCGCGGAGCGATTGGGTTTTCATTACCTTGACAGCGGTGCGCTGTATCGATTGACGGCGGTCGCGGCATTGCGCGCCGGCATTGGCATGGACGACGAGGTGAATCTCGCGCGCGTCGCGGAAAGTCTTGACGCAAAGTTTGCCGAAGGCAGCATATGGTTGGGCGAGGCGGATGTGACCGATGAAATTCGCACCGAAATTGCCAGCCAGAATGCCTCGCGTGTCGCCGCATTTCCGCAGGTGCGACAAGCGCTTATGCGGCGTCAACGAGCCTTTAGAGCGGCCCCCGGATTGGTTTGCGATGGCCGGGATATGGGCTCGGTGGTGTTTCCCGACGCGGCAACCAAGTTTTTCCTCACCGCGAGCGTCGAGGCCCGCGCCGAAAGACGCACTAAGCAGTTGAAACAAAAAGGAATGTCTGCAATAATGGCGGACGTTGTGAAGGAATTGCGCATTCGGGATGACAGAGATATGACTCGTCCCGTTGCGCCTTTGAAACACTTTCCTGACGCTTATCTCATTGATACGACTGAAATTTCTGCCGATGAAGCGGTGGAAAAAATCATCAAATTGGTCCAGAATCAACGATAGGTGTTTGATCGGATGCGGTTTTTCTCAGACTGCACTCGGCGAAAAATTCCCCGAATAGCGTTGTTTTTAGTTGCAAGGTGTCGGTTTTCCCACAGAAATCCGGCGTTCATCCACCGTCGCCATCCGCCTGGACTGCGACTTAACCGAAGGTGCTGTCCCCATGTCCGCATTAGCCCAAGCTCTAAACGCTCCCAAGGCTGCCAAAGCCCCGAAGATTCCCCACCCCGTCGATAGTTTCGCCGCGCTGTTCGAGGAAAGCCTCACGCGCCAGGAAATGCGTATCGGCGAGATGATCACCGCCGAAGTGGTGCTGGTCGATCAAAACATCGTCGTGGTCAACGCCGGATTGAAATCCGAGTCCGTGATTCCCGTCGAAGAATTCAAGAATGACAAAGGCGAACTTGAAGTCAAAGTCGGCGACTTTGTCACGGTTGCCATCGAAGCATTGGAAGACGGCTACGGTGCCACCAAACTCTCCCGTGAACGCGCGAAAAAACTCGCCGCCTGGCACGAGCTCGATGTCGCGCTCGACAAAGGCACGATCATCACCGGCATGGTGTCCGGCAAGGTCAAAGGCGGCCTAACGGTCATGGTCAACGGCATCCGCGCGTTTTTGCCGGGCTCGTTGGTCGATACGCGTCCAATGAAAGACACCTCTGCCTTCGAAGGCAAGGAACTCGAATTCAAAGTCATCAAGCTCGATCGCAAGCGCAACAACGTGGTGGTTTCGCGCCGCGCGGTGATGGAAGCGTCTGCCGGTGTTGAGCGTCAGGCACTGTTGCTGACGTTGAAAGAAGGCGCCATTGTCAAAGGCATCGTCAAGAACATTACCGACTACGGCGCGTTCGTGGATCTGGGTGGAATCGATGGCCTGTTGCACATTACCGATCTCGCATGGCGTCGTGTCAAGCATCCGTCCGAAGTATTGAATGTCGGCGACGAAGTCGAAGCCAAGATCCTGAAGTTCGATCAGGAAAAGAACCGCGTCTCGCTCGGCATGAAACAGTTGGGCGACGATCCTTGGATGGGTCTTTCGCGTCGTTATCCACAATCGACACGCTTGTTCGGCAAGGTCACGAACCTCACGGATTACGGCGCGTTCATTGAAATCGAAGCCGGCATCGAAGGTCTGGTGCACGTCTCCGAAATGGATTGGACCAACAAAAATGTGCACCCCGCCAAAGTCGTCTCATTGGGTGACGAAGTCGAAGTCATGATTCTCGAAATCGACGAAGAGCGTCGCCGTATTTCGCTTGGCATGAAGCAGTGCAAAGCGAATCCGTGGGACGAGTTTTCGATGTCGCACAAGAAGGGCGAAAAAGTCAAAGGCACGATCAAATCGATCACCGATTTCGGCGTGTTCATCGGCTTGCCGGGCAACATCGACGGCCTCGTTCACTTGTCCGATCTGTCGTGGAACATGGCCGGCGAAGAAGCCGTCAAGAACTACAAGAAGGGCGACGAACTGGAAGCCGTCGTGTTGGCGATAGACGTCGAACGCGAGCGCATTTCGCTCGGCATCAAGCAAATGGACGATGATCCTTTCACCAACTACACCGCGATCAACGACAAGGGCACGCTCGTCAAGGGCACCGTGAAAGCCATCGACGCCAAAGGTGCGACGATTGCATTGGGTGGCGATATTGAAGGCTATCTGCGCGCGTCCGAAGTTTCGCGCGAGCGGGTGGAAGATATCCGCACGCACCTGAAAGAGGGCGATGAAATCGAAGCCGTCATCGTCAACGTCGACCGCAAGACGCGCAACATCAATCTTTCCATCAAGGCCAAGGATGCGGCTGAAGAGAAAGACGCCATGAAGAAAATGGCCGATGACGCGCCGAACAATGCGGGCACCACCAATCTGGGCGCTTTGCTAAAGGCCAAGATGAAGCAGGGCGACAGCAGCAACTAAGCAAGCATGTAGGCCGCAGCGCTGCGTGTATCGCGCGGTGTTGCGGTCGTTTTGCCCCATTGCGGTAACAACGATTTCAGGAATGGCCTCGTGAAATCCATGACCAAATCAGAGTTGATAGAAATCCTGAGTACGCGCCACAGCCAGCTTGCGCCCAAGGATGCCGAGCTCGCCGTGAAAACCATGCTAGACGCGATGTCGCAGACGCTCGCGCAGGGTGACCGCATCGAGATCCGCGGCTTCGGCAGTTTTGGCCTGAATTATCGGCCACCGCGCACCGGGCGCAATCCCAAGACCGGCGAAAAGGTACAAGTGCCGAAAAAATATGTGCCTCATTTCAAGGCCGGCAAAGAGCTGCGTGAGCGGGTCGATCTGATCGACGACGCCATTGCGGCTGCGGCAAGTGCCGCGGCGGGCAATGCACCGCGTGAGTAAAAGGTGCAAACGAATTGAAGGCCAGAGGTGTTCTCACTTCTGGCTTTTTTTTCGACTGCATCATTTGCATGATGGCGATGCGGTCGCCGCGCGGACTACAATATCGCCACCCAACAAAAGGCGTTGATCCATGCGAATTCTGATCTGGATAGTGCGTGCCATTGTGATCGTGTTATTTGTCTGGTTTGCCGCCAGAAATGCGCATATGGTCAAGCTCAACGGCTATCTCGATGCGATGATCGAGGCACCGCTCGCGTTGATCTTGCTGGCGTTCTTTGGCGGCGGTTTGCTGCTAGGGTTGCTGGCATCGTTGCCGAGCATTTTCGGATTGAAGCGCGAAGTTCGGAAACTCAACCGCGCGCTCCAGCAAAAGACCCGCGAAGCCGATGCCGCGCTGCCGGCGATATCGGCCAATGCGGCGATGGGATCGCACAACACCGACGCGCCGCATCCGCATAATGATTGATTGGTTGCCGTGGCTGTTTCTCGGTGCCATGGCGATTTTTGCCATGGGCTGGATGGTCGCGCGCGTCGATGTCAAGCAATTGCTTTTGGAATCGCGCGCCTTGCCGCAGGCGTATTTCAAGGGCTTGAATTTCCTGTTGAACGAGCAGCAGGACAAGGCGATCGAATCCTTCATGGAAGTCACCAAAGCGAATCCGGAGGCGGTCGAATTACAGTTCGCCCTCGGCAGTCTGTTTCGGCGGCGCGGCGAAGTCGATCGCGCAATCCGCGTGCATCAAGAGTTGTCTGAACGAACGAGTCTGACGCCGGAGCAACGCGCGAATGCGCTGATTGAGTTGGCGATGGATTATCAGAAGGCGGGCTTGCTTGAACACGCCGAGCGCATTCTCGTCGATGCCATTGCAAAGCGAATCGGCGATGCGCAACAGCAAACGACGGCGAAGAAAAATCTCCAGGACATTTATGTCCAGGAACGTGCCTGGCAAAAGGCGATTGACATTGCCGGTTCATTGACGCGTGGCGACGAAGCGGAGGATTCGCGTGGCACAGCGGACAATCGCAATCAACGGGCTATCGCCAACTATCATTGCGAGCTCGCGCTTCAGGCGAAGCGGGACGGAAATGTTGCGGTGGTCGATCAACATCTGAACGACGCGCTGGCAGCCAATCCGAAGTGCGTGCGCGCCAATTTGATCCGTGCAGATTTGTTGGCCGACGCCGGCCGCCATCGCGAGGCGATTGCGCAATGGCGCGCCATCGAACAACAGGATGCCGCCTTTCTTGGCCTAACAGTCGGTCGGATGTGGGCGAGCTATCAAGTACTTGGCGAAACCGGGGTCGGTCTCGCCGAACTCACCGCGCTACAAGGTCGCAATCCCTCGCTCGATCTGCTCGATGGTTTGTTTCAGGCGACGCTGGCGGAGGACGGAACTGAGGCGGCGCGCGAATTGGTGCGTGAAAGCCTGCAGCGCAACCCCACTTTGCAAGGACTTGAGAAGCTCTACGAAACTGAGCTGCTCGATGCACCTGAACATCGAAAAGCCGACGTGCGAATCTTGCGCGATTTGTTGCAAACCCATTCAAGTCGCCTGGCGGTGTATTTGTGTGGAAACTGCGGATTCAAGGCGAAACAATATTATTGGCAGTGTCCCGCCTGCAGTGGGTGGGAAACGTTTCCGCCAAAGCTCACGGTCGAATACGACAATGCATCCCGCACGCCGGCAGTTACCGTGTCGAATGTCACTCAAGCGGCGGATCCATGAAGACAACGAACAAAGGAGTTCCACGATGAGTGGCGAAAAGCGCGTTATCGTCGTCTTGGATTATCCCGACGCGCAAAGTGCGATGAAGCTGATTGATCGACTCGATCCCGCGCTATGCCGCGTGAAAGTCGGCAAAGAACTTTTTACCGCGACCGGCCCGGCGTTCGTCGAGCAATTGGTCGCGCGCGGATACGATGTGTTTCTCGACCTCAAATTTCACGACATCCCGAATACGGTCGCGGGTGCCTGCCGCGCGGCGGCGCGGCTCGGCGTGTGGATGCTGAACGTGCATGCGAGCGGCGGACGCGCGATGCTCGCCGGCGCGCGCGAGGCGATCGACTCGGGGACAGACCGTAAACCATTGTTGATCGGCGTGACGGTGCTCACCAGCCTCAATGCCGCGGATCTCGTTGATATTGGCATCGGTGTCGGCGGCCACGCCGCGCCGGACACAAAAGCGCAAGTATTGCGATTGGCGCAATTGTGCCTTCAAGCCGGGTTCGATGGCGTCGTGTGTTCGGCCGAAGAAGCACCGTTGTTGTGTTCCTCGTTGCCTGCAACGAATTCGGCCGGCCGGCCATTCCTCAAAGTGACACCGGGCATCCGCCTGCCGGGCGACGCCAAAGGCGATCAGCAACGCGTGGTGACGCCGGTGGATGCGATTAAAATGGGCGCAGATTATCTGGTGATCGGGCGCAGCATTACGGCAAGTGCCGATCCGGTCGCCACATTGCGTGAAATCAACCTTCAAATCGCGGCGCTCGAAACAGCGTCCGCCCCATAAAAAATGAAAATCACCATTGTTGGCACCGGTTATGTTGGACTCGTTACAGGCGCATGCCTTGCAGATGTCGGCAACCGCGTACTTTGCATCGATATCGACCCCAAAAAGATCGCCACTCTTCAAAGCGGCGGTATTCCGATATTCGAGCCTGGCTTGAAAGAAATCGTCGCGAACAATATCGCGGCGGGCCGTCTCAAGTTCTCCACGGATATCGTCGAAGGTGTCGCCTACGGCGATATTCAAATGATCGCGGTCGGCACGCCGCCCGGCGAAGATGGCTCGGCCGATCTTCAATATGTCGTCGCGGCCGCGCGCAATATCGGCAAACACATGACGGCACCAAAGATCGTCATTGATAAATCCACCGTGCCGGTGGGAACCGCCGATCGCGTCCGTGCGGCGATCGCCGAAGAATTGAAGTTGCGCGGATCGGACGTGACGTTTTCCGTGGTTTCGAATCCGGAGTTTCTGAAAGAAGGTGCCGCTGTCGAGGATTTCATGCGGCCCGATCGCATCGTCATCGGTGCCGACAACGCCGAGACCATTGAGACCATGCGGCAACTGTACGCCCCCTTTCAACGCAGCCACGATCGCCTGATGGTGATGGATGTGCGCTCGGCCGAATTGACCAAGTACGCCGCGAACGCGATGCTGGCAACGCGCATTTCGTTCATGAATGAATTGGCCCTGTTGGCCGAACGCCTCGGTGCCGATATTGAATCGGTGCGCAAAGGCATTGGTTCGGATCCGCGCATCGGCTATCAATTCCTGTATCCCGGCATCGGCTATGGCGGATCGTGTTTCCCGAAAGACGTGCAAGCCATGCAGCGTACCGCCACGGACGCCGGCATGTCGCTCAAATTGCTTGAGGCCGTCGAGCGTGTGAACTACGCACAAAAACATGTGCTGACCGAAAAAATCGTCAAGCGCTTCGGCGAAAATCTGGCAGGTAAGACCATCGCAATTTGGGGCCTCGCGTTCAAACCCAATACCGACGACATGCGCGAAGCACCGAGCCTGGTGTTGATCGACGATCTCACAAAACGCGGCGCGAAAATCGCCGCGTTCGATCCGGTTGCGATGGCCGAAGCTAAACATTTGCTGAGTGGCAACGCATCGTTGCGTTTTGCCGAGAGCGCCAACGATGCGCTAGTGGGTGCCGACGCACTGGCCATCGTCACCGAATGGAAGACGTTCCGGGCCCCGGATTTTTCCACGATGAAAGCGGCGCTCAAAGCCCCGGTTGTATTCGATGGCCGAAATCTTTATGAGCCGGCAAGCATGCGCGAATTGGGCTTCGAGTATTATCCGATCGGGCGCGCGCAGGCGACGCCTCACTGAGTTTTATATGCTGGCTGCTGACGAGTTTTGTTCTAAAACCCCAGCATTGGCGGGCATCTTCGGGCATTTGTGCCTGGAGATCCGCGCCAACAGTGCATTTACGCGTATATTTTGAAGTCCCTGACCTTTCCCGATTGTTCGCGCGCCCACGTTCTCGTCGTTGGCGATGTCATGCTGGATCGCTACTGGTTCGGTGATGTTTCGCGCATCTCGCCCGAAGCACCCGTGCCGGTGGTGCATGTACAGCGCACGGAAGAACGACCCGGCGGTGCCGCGAACGTGGCGCGCAATATCGTCTCCATGGGCGGCAAAGCGACCTTGCTTTCCGTGGTGGGCAACGACGACGCCGGAAAATCACTCGCTGCGTTGCTCAAAGCGGAAAACGTCGTCACCTTGTTTCATCAGGATCCGCACCAACCGACGACGGTGAAATTACGCGTGATCGGCCGTCAGCAGCAACTGCTGCGGATTGATTTCGAGACGCCGCCATCGCGCGAAGTGCTCGAAGACAAGCTGGGCGAATTCGAGTCGCTGGTCGATGGCGTCGATGTGGTCATTCTTTCCGACTACGGCAAGGGCGCGCTGACGCATGTCGCGAAGATGATCGATGCCGCCAGAAGGCACGGCAAGCCCATCCTGGTCGATCCGAAGGGCGACGACTATGACAAGTACCGGGGCGCCACCTTGCTCACGCCCAATCGCGGCGAATTCCGCGAAATCGCCGGGCGCTGGAAAAGCGAAGCCGAACTCGCCGCAAAAGCGGATGCGATGCGACGCGCGCTCAATGTCGAGGCATTGCTGGTCACCCGCTCCGAAGAGGGTATGAGCCTGTTTACCGCGTCCGGTGCCACGCATGAGCCAACGCGCGCGCGCGAAGTGTTCGATGTATCAGGCGCGGGCGACACCGTGATTGCGACGATGGGTTTGATGCTGGCGGCCCATGTGCCGATGACGGAAGCCGTACACATCGCCAATCTTGCGGCCGGTGTGGTGGTCGGCAAGCTCGGCACTGCAACGGTGTCGCGCGAAGAAATTCTGGCGGCGGCCCGGTCGGATTAACGCGGAGGCGCGTCCTCGCGAGAAAATCCGGACAACTTGCTATTTTCATGGAAAATTCTATATAATCAATGAGTTCGTGCTGCGCTGCCGGTCGAAAATGGCGGGTATTCGCGGCGCTGAATGTTCTTGCAATGTCGGGAGACCGGGATTTATTTCTCTCGCATGCGCGGCGAAATTCGATTCCACAAAAAAATCCGCCCGCAGCATGCGTCAACCGTTTCTGGACGCTGTCGTTTAATCGACTGCGGTTCTTGCAACAGGTTGTGTCGATGGGCAAAAAGAACCGCACCGAAATTGCGCGCTTGCCAATTGAGCGAGGCGGTCGGGGCAAGCTGTGTTTTTTGTTGCAAATTTCCACCTACTCACTCACTCAAGGAAACACCATGAAAAAAATCCTCGCATCGATCTTCGCGCTGTTCGCGTCGATCTCGATCGCGTTCGCAGCCGTGAACGTGAATACCGCCACCAAAGATGAATTGATGTCCCTCAACGGCATCGGTGACGTCAAAGCGCAAGCCATTATCGATTACCGCACCAAGAATGGCCCGTTCAAGTCGATGGCCGATCTGGACAAAGTGCCGGGCATCGGTGAAGGCACGTTGAAGAAACTTGAAAAAGACGTAAGCCTGTCCGGCAAGACCACCGTTGTGGCGCCTGCCGCACCGGCCAAAGCCGACGCCAAGGCTGCCGCCGCACCCGCCAAGGCTGACGCCAAAGCTGCTGCCGCACCCGCCGCCGCTGCTGCGCCCGCCAAGGAAGCCAAGGCCGAGAAGAAAGAAGCCGCCGCTGCCAAGAAGGAAGAAAAAGCTGCTGTTGCTGCCGATGTCAAGAAAGCCGACGCAAAAGCCGACGCCAAGGCCGACAAGAAAGAAGCCGCTGCCGCCAAGAAAGAAGACAAAGCCGTAGCCGCTGCTGACGCCAAGAAGACCGACGCGAAAGCTGATGCCAAGGCCGACAAGAAAGCCGCCGCCGCTGCGAAGAAGGAAGAAAAAGCAGCCACCGCCGCCGACGCCAAGAAAGCCGACGCCAAGGCCGACGCCAAAGCCGTGAAGAAGGAAGCCGCTGCCGACAAGAAGGCTGAAAAGGCCGTTGCCGCCGACGCCAAAAAAGCCGACAAAAAAGAAATGAAAGACGAAAAAGCCGCTGCCGACAAGAAAGCAGCAGACGAAAAGAAAGACGCCGCCAAGAAGTAATCAGCGCTGTCCGGAATAAAAAACCCGCGAGTGATCGCGGGTTTTTTTTTGCCGGGTCACCGGACCGGCGTGTTCGTCCTGACGGGAGAACTACTGCGACGGTTTTTGGGGTTTGTTTCAGCTCGAGTGCAATGTCGCCTCGATCTCCGCGAAGGTCGTCGCCACGCCGGAAGACTCTATTTTCGTGCCCAGCTGGCGTTCGATTTGCGTCAATGAAAAGATGCCGCAAATATCGGTCTTGCCGTTGGCATAGGTTTCCATTACCAGCGTGTGCTGGCGTTCGGCGGCGTTGAGGCTTGCGATGACTTCCCCGACTTTCGCGTGCCGCACGTCGGCGATGGTCAGTGCGCCGAGTTTTTCCAGCGGCGTCATGATGTCCGATACCAAAATTTCGCTGTGCTTCACCCGGCGTTCCTCGCTGAATCTGAGCGGCTTCTCGCCAAGAATATCGTTGGCGGTGATGATGCCGGCGAGGCTGCGTTCCGGCGTCATGACCAACAACAAGCGCACGCCGCGCTGGATCATGTACGCATTCGCGGCATCCACCGTGAGCTGCGGTTCGATCATCGCGGAATGCGTGCTGCGCAGATCTGTCATCGCATCGAGCGCGCTCGATTCGGCGGTGATGGCCTTGGGTGGGGCCGGGCGCGCAACATAGATCGCGCCGCTGAGACGCTGTTCCGGAAGGGGCGGGTAATTGCGCATGGCGGTAACCTACGTTGAGGTTGAACACGACGCCGGCCCGGCGTCGGGGGCTGCTGCGGTGGAATCATCGCAGCGTCGATATTTATCTTACGCTCTTTGGCGATCGCGTTTAGGCGTCGCTGTTCAATGGAGGAAGCGCGTCTCGCCGCTTACGCTTCGCGCGCTTTGAAATTCAAAAATTCCCGGCGCGTTTTCGGGCCGAGTGTGGCGAAGCTCGGGTTGGGTTGTTCGCGATAGTCGCCGCGCTCGAGTGCAATCTTGTCGCTCTTCAGATGCTGCTTCAACACCTCGTCCGCCACCGGGTAAATTTTCAACGCGTTGTGGCCGAATACCTTTGCGCGCAGCGCCGGGGTGAGTTGCGGATAGCCGTGTTTGTCGCGTAGCGCACTTGAAATTTGAAACGTGCGGAACGCCTGGATCTGATCCTGCGGCGAGCCGTACCAGATCGAATCGGTTCCCCACAACACGTTGCTTTCGCCGCAACATTTGAACAATTTGCCGAGCGCGTGTGCCGCCGAATCCGGGTCGCGCATCAGGAATCGCCAGGTCGAGCCGAGTTCCGCGTAGACATTGCTGCCCGGCGCGACACCGTTCTTGATGAGACTGGTGACGAGTGCATCGATGCCGTCGGTGCGTTTTTCGTCGTAGGCACCTTCCGGTTTGTCGGCGACAAATCCGGAGTGGTAGATCAGGAAATTCATGCGTGGAAACCGCTTCGCCACGCGGCCCACATCGACGCACGTCGAGTGCTCGTAGGATTTCATCCCGAACGGCAAACCCTTGTGAATCGCAATATTGCGCACGCCCAGCTTCTGCGCTTTCTCGATAAAGGCGATGCCGACATCGTCGTCGAGAAAGAAGCCTTTTCCATCGGGGCCCCACTGCGTGTAGGTCTTGAATGCCGCAATCTTGTGACGGGTTGCGAGTTCATCCATCGCCTCCAGGTCACCCGGCGAATTCGGGTTGACGCGGCCATGGATATAGAGCCGATGCGTGCCATCGAGGCGCTCGACAATGCGCGCCGTGGCGGCGGCTTCTTCAATCGTGAGTGGCTCGTTCTGACGCATTGAGGGCACGAATGAGAGCACCATCAGGTCGGTGTCGGAATCGAGGAATACGTCCTTGATGAAATCATCCTGACCGATGCATTGCAGGTAATCGAGATCACCATCTCCCTTGGTGGGTCCGCAGGATTGCGTTTTCGCCATCCGCAGCGGGCGCGCGCCGGGTGCGAGGCGTTTGGTCCATGCGCCGGTCGGATTCACGAAATGGCCCTGCACGTCGAAAATGAATTCGTTGCCATCGATCGCCGAGCGCGCCGCGTGCATATCCAATGCTGCAGACTTGTCGAGTTCGAAATAGCCGCCGCGCGCGCCGTTTGCGGCGTAAGCCTGATTCATGCTCATCAACGTGCTGGCGGCACCGCAGGCCGAAACCAGAAAGCCGCGACGAGTCAACCCCAATCGCTTCGCGTGGGTGGTCGCGGCCTCGTGTGCGAGGTGGTTGGCGTGATGATGCTCGCGTGACAGCGGAATCGGCGCGTATTCGCCATTGGTGGTGCTGTCGAGCTTGATCGGCAGACGGGTTCCGGCGGGGTCGAGTTGGGATGCCATGAGTGCCTCCTTAGGAATGATCAATACACCGCAAGGATGGGGGTCAAACCTTCGCACGCGACCTTACGTTGCGGCACCCATCGCTCGTGCCCGCTGCGACGATGCTTCCGATGCGCGTTTCGCCGCGTCGCGATCCCAAGTTTCGCTCACCCACCCGACCAAGTGTTCACGTGAAATTTCCGTCAGTGCGCCGACAAACGCGGGCGTATCGTTGGCGACCGGAATGTAGTGAAACTCGGCACCACCCGCTTTCAAGAATGTCACTTTCGCTTCATCGGCAATCTCTTCGAGCGTTTCCAGACAATCGGCTGCGAACCCCGGACAAATCACATCGACGCGCTTGATGCCTTTTTTTCCAAACGATTCCAGGGTTTTATCGGTGTACGGTTGCAGCCATTCCGCGCGGCCAAAGCGCGACTGAAAAGTGACTGTGTATTCGTCTTTCTTTACTCCCAGTGCGTCGGCAATCAACCGCGCCGTTTTGTGGCAATGGCAGTGATACGGATCGCCCTTGTCGAGGTGAAATTTCGGCAAACCGTGAAAGGTCATCAGCAATTTGTCGGTCGAAAAATTGGGGCGACCGATTTTCATCCACGCGGCGAGCACATTTTTCGCGATGGCATCGATGTACGCGGGATGATCGTGAAAACTTCTGATCATGCGAAGACCCGGCACGTTGCGTTTTTTCATCAAAACACGGGCCAATTGATCGAAGGTGGCACCGGTGGTGCTGGCTGCATATTGCGGGTAGAGCGGCAGGACCAGAATGTTTTCGCAATGTGCGGCTTTTAATTTGTCGATACCTGCTTCGATGGACGGATTGCCGTAGCGCATCGCGAACTCAATCTTGAGCGGGCTCTTGATGATCTCGCCCAGATAGCCGCGCAACATCTGCGTTTGTCGCGACGTGTAGACGCGCAAGGGCGAGCCTTCTTTCATCCAGATGCCGGCGTATTTTTTCGCGGTTTTTTTCGGGCGCACGTTGAGGATGATTCCGTTCAGAATCAGCCACCAAATCGGCCTGGCAATTTCCACGACCCTTGTATCGGACAAAAATTCTTTGAGATAGCGGCGTACGGCGGAGGGCGTCGGTTCATCCGGCGTGCCGAGATTGACCAAGAGGATGCCGATGGCGGATTGTGTGCCGTGCGCATATTGGGGTTCGACATCAAATGCCATAGTATAAAGTCAAGCATTGGCGGGCGTCTCAGGGCGAAAAAGCCTGAAAAGGCTCGCCAGTGCTTGTGTTCCTTTGGTTGATTGTGATGAGAGGCTATTTCCGTTGCGGCGGCAAATCCGTGCAAACACCCTCGAACACTTCCGCTGCCATGCCGATGGATTCGCCGAGTGTCGGATGCGGGTGAATCGTTTTGCCGATGTCGGTCGGGTCGCAACCCATTTCGATGGCCAAGGCAAGTTCGCTGATGAGATCGCCCGCATGCGTGCCGACGATGCCGCCACCGATCACGCGATGGGTCTCGCTATCGACAATCAGTTTCGTGAAACCCTCATCGCGGCCATTGGCGATCGCGCGGCCCGAGGCGGCCCACGGAAATACACTCTTGCCATACTTGATGCCCTCGGTTTTGCAACTGTCTTCGGTCTCGCCGACCCACGCGACTTCGGGGTCGGTGTAAGCGACACTCGGAATGACGCGTGCATCGAAATACGATTTTTGCCCAGCCGCGACTTCGGCGGCGATATGACCTTCATGCACCGCCTTGTGCGCCAGCATCGGTTGGCCGACGATATCGCCTATGGCAAAAATGTGCGGAACATTCGTGCGCATCTGATTATCGACTTGAATAAAGCCGCGATCGGTCACCGCAACGCCGGCCTTGTCCGCGCAGATCTTTTTGCCATTGGGCGCGCGACCGACGCTCATCAATACCATGTCGTAGCGTTGCGGCTCTTTCGGTGCGCTTTCACCCTCGAAGGTGACGTAGATGCCATCCTTCTTCGCGTCCACGCCGACGGTTTTGGTTTTCAACATGATGTTGTCAAAACGCTTCTCGTTCATCTTCTGCCAGACCTTGACGAGATCGCGATCGGCACCCGGCATCAAGCCGTCGAGCATTTCGACCACATCGAGCCGCGACCCGAGCGCCGAATAGACGGTACCCATTTCGAGACCAATAATGCCGCCGCCGATCACCAGCATTTTTTTCGGCACTTCTTTCAACGCGAGCGCACCGGTGGAATCCACAATGCGCGGGTCGTTGGGGATGAACGGCAGCCGCACAACTTGCGACCCCGCCGCGACAATGGCCTTTTCAAAGCGGATGACTTTTTTCTCGCCGGTTTTCTCCTGGCCATTGCCGGCGGTGATCTCGACCACGAGATGATGCGGATCGAGGAATTGACCCACCCCGCGCACTACCTCGACCTTGCGCATTTTCGCCATGCCGGCAAGACCGCCCGTCAATTTGCCGACGACTTTATCCTTGTGTTTGCGCAGGCCGTCGAGTTGCATTTCCTGCTTGCCGAAAATAATGCCGTGCAATTCGAGTTGGCGAATTTCATCGGCCACTGCGGCCACATGCAACAACGCTTTCGATGGAATGCAGCCGACGTTGAGGCAGACACCGCCGAGTTGCGCATAACGCTCGACGATAACGGTTTTCAGGCCGAGATCGGCGGCGCGGAAGGCGGCCGAATAGCCGCCGGGGCCGGCACCGAGCACCAGTACTTCGCAGGTCGTGTCGACGTTGCCGGTGTATGAGCCGGGGCTTGGCCTCGGGCTGGAAGCCAATACCGGCGCGGCTTTCGGAGAGGTTGCGTCGGGGACGCGCGCCGGTGCTTGAGTGTGCGCGGGTGGACTCGTGGGTTTTGCGACCTCCGTTGCGCTCGCCTCCAACACCAAAATCACACTACCCATTGACACCTTGTCGCCGAGCTTGACCTTCAATTCTTTGACGACACCCGCGTGTGTGGAAGGAACCTCCATCGTCGCCTTGTCGCTTTCCAATGACACGAGTGAATCTTCTTTCTTCACCGTGTCGCCCGGTTTCACGAGGATTTCGATCACCGGAATATCGTTGAAGTCGCCGAGGTCGGGGACGTTGACTTCCACCAGATTCGCCATCTCCGCCACCTACAATACGAGCTTGCGGATGTCGGACATCAACCCCGCAAGATAAGTCGAGAAACGCGCGCCGGCAGCACCATCGACCACACGGTGATCGTAGGAAAGTGACATCGGCAGAATGAGGCGCGGGGTGAATTCCTTGCCGTTCCATATCGGTTTCATCGATGCGCGCGAAACGCCGAGGATGGCCACTTCGGGCGCGTTGATGATCGGCGTGAAAAATGTGCCGCCGATGCCGCCGAGCGATGAAATCGAAAAACATCCGCCGGACATTTCGGCGGGCGACAATTTTCCTTCGCGCGCTTTTGCGGAGAGTTCAGTCATTTCTTTCGCGATCTCGAGCACGGATTTTTTGTCGGCATTCTTGATGACCGGTACCACGAGGCCGTTCGGCGTGTCGGCCGCGAAGCCGATGTTGTAATACTTTTTCAGAATAAGATTCTCGCCGCCCGGTTCGAGTGAGGCATTGAACTCGGGAAATTTTTTCAACGCGGCCACACTGGCCTTGATGAGGAAAGCGAGCATCGTCACCTTGACGCCAGACTTCGCATTCTCTTCGTTGGTCTTGACACGGAATGCTTCGACCTCAGTGATGTCGGCTTCATCCTGCTGTGTGACGTGCGGAATCATCACCCAGTTGCGAGCAAGGTTGTTGCCGGAAAGTTTCTTGATGCGCGAAAGTGCGCGGGTTTCGATCTCGCCGAACTTGGTGAAATCGACGTGTGGCATTTCCGGGAACGCGAACGCGCCACCGACACTGGTGCCTTTCGGTTTGGCCAGTTCAACCTTGACGAACGCTTGCACGTCTTCTTTGGTGATGCGGCCTTTGAGTGCGGTGCCTTTCACTTTGGTGAGATCGACACCCAACTCGCGGGCGAAGGCGCGGATCGAGGGGCTGGCATGCACGTTCGACGGTATCGACCCGCCGGAATTCTGCGTGGCGGCCGGGCTGGAAGCCAATACCGGCGCGGCGCTCAGAGGCAATGCCTCGGGAAGGCGCGCCGGTGCTGGAGACTGGGGCGGAGCGGCTCCTTCTCCCTTGGGAGATGGCTGGGATGAGAGGAGGGCGGTTGCCGCCGGCGCAGCGGTCGCGGCAACGCTCTCCTCCAACACCAACACCACTGAACCCATCGACACTTTGTCGCCCAACTTCACCTTCAATTCCTTGACGACACCCGCGTGCGTCGAGGGAACTTCCATCGTCGCTTTGTCACTTTCCAATGACACCAGCGAATCTTCTTTCTTGATCGTGTCGCCGGCTTTCACCAGGATTTCGATCACCGGAATATCGGTGAAATCACCGATGTCCGGGACTTTGACTTCAACAAGATTTGCCACGCGATCTCTCCTTTTGCTTTTTTGTCGGGTTGGCGATTAAACGGTCCACGGCGCGGGTTTGGACGCGTCGATGCCGTACTTTTTGATCGCCTCGGAGACCGCCTTGAGTTGAATCTGCCCGTCGTCGGCCAGTGCCTTCAATGCCGCAACCACGACGTAATATCGATTGACCTCGAAGAATTTTCGCAATTGCTTGCGCGTATCCGAGCGGCCGAAGCCATCGGTGCCGAGCACCGTGAAACGCCGGTCAGTGACATAGGGCCGAATCTGATCGGCAAAGCTACGCATGTAATCCGTCGATGCAATCGCCGGGCCTTTGCGGCCTTTGAGCAATTGCGCCACGTGCGATAACTTTGGCTGCGCTTCGGGGTTCAACAAATTGAAACGATCAGCGGTCATGCCGTCGCGGCGCAATTCATTGAAAGAGGTGCAGCTCCAGATATCTGAGGCGACACCCCAATCGAGTTCCAGCAATTCGGCCGCTGCGATCACTTCGCGGAAAATCGTGCCCGATCCCATCAACTGTACGCGCGGCCTTTTCGTGTCGGTGCTTTCGCGGAACAGATACATGCCCTTGAGAATGTTTGCCTCCGCACCCTTCGGCATCGCAGGATGCGTGTAGTTCTCGTTCATCACGGTGATGTAGTAGTAAACGTGCTCCATCTTCTCGTACATGCGCTTCAAGCCGTCGTGCAAGATCACGCCGAGCTCGTAGGAGAAGGTCGGATCGTAGGCGATGCAATTCGGAATCGTCGCGGCCATCAAATGCGAATGGCCATCTTCATGCTGCAAACCTTCGCCGTTCAATGTCGTGCGACCGGAGGTACCACCCAACAGGAAGCCACGCGCCTGCATGTCGCCGGCGGCCCAGGCGAGATCGCCGATGCGCTGAAAGCCGAACATCGAATAAAAAATGAAAAATGGAATCATGTGCTGGCCATGATTGGCGTAGCTGGTGCCTGCCGCCATCCACGAGCAGAACGCTCCGGCTTCGTTGATGCCTTCCTGCAAGATTTGCCCGGCCTTGTCTTCCTTGTAGAACATCAATTCGCCCGAATCGACCGGCTCGTAGAGTTGCCCGACGGAAGAGTAAATGCCGAGCTGGCGGAACAAGCCTTCCATGCCAAATGTGCGAGATTCATCGGCGACGATCGGCACGAGGCGCGGCCCTAATTCCTTGTCGCGCGTAAGTGCGGTGAAGGCGCGCACGAACGCCATCGTCGTCGAAATTTCGCGTTCTTCCGTGCTCTTTAACAGCGCATCAAAGACCGACAACTCCGGCACCTTGAGTGGTGGAATGTTGTGGTGACGAATCGGCAATGAGCCGCCGAGTTTTTCGCGCGCGGCTTTGAGATATTGAATTTCGGGGCTTGAATCTGGTGGTTTGTAGAACGGTGTATCGGCGATGACGTCGTCATTCACCGGCACCTGGAAACGATCGCGGAATTGTTTCAGCGAGGCGACATCCATTTTCTTTTGCTGATGCGTGATGTTCTGGCCTTCGCCCGCTTTGCCCATGCCGTAGCCTTTAACGGTCTTGGCGAGAATGACGGTGGGCTGGCCCTTGTGTTTCACTGCCGCCGAGTACGCAGCGTAAATTTTGTACGGGTCGTGGCCGCCGCGATTCAGGCGCCAGATGTCGTCGTCGGACATGGTTTGCACCATTTTTTCGGTTTCGGGATATTTGCCGAAAAAATGTTTTCGCACATACGCGCCGTCGAAGGCTTTGTAATTCTGATATTCGCCGTCGAGCGCTTCCATCATGCGTTTTTGCAAGATGCCATCGTGATCTTTGGCGAGCAGCGGATCCCAGTAACGGCCCCAGATGACTTTCAACACGTTCCATCCCGAGCCGCGGAAATCGGCTTCGAGTTCCTGGATGATTTTGCCGTTTCCGCGCACCGGCCCATCGAGGCGCTGCAAATTGCAATTGACGACAAAAATCAGGTTGTCGAGATTTTCGCGTGAGGCCAGCGCAATCGCACCAAGTGACTCGGGCTCATCCATTTCGCCGTCGCCCATGAACGCCCACACTTTGCGGCCTTCGGTATTGACGATGCCGCGGTTGTGCAAATACTTCATGAAACGCGCTTGATAAATCGCCTGCAAGGGGCCGAGCCCCATCGACACCGTTGGGAACTGCCAGAAATCCGGCATCAACCACGGATGCGGATAGCTGGTGATGCCCTTGCCGTCGACATCGCGACGGAAATTTTCCATCTGCTCTTCAGAAATGCGGCCTTCGAGAAACGCGCGCGCATAGACACCGGGCGATGAATGGCCCTGCATGAAAATCAGGTCGCCGCCGTGGGTGGCGGAAGGCGCGTTCCAGAAGTGATCGAAGCCCACGTCGTAGAGCGTGGCCGCCGATTGAAAGCTCGCAATGTGTCCGCCCAACTCGGAACTATCCTTGTTCGCGCGCAACACCATCGCAATCGCGTTCCAGCGGATCAGCGAACGGATGCGATGCTCGATCTCCTGATCGCCGAGCAACAAATCTTCGGCATGCGGTGGAATCGAATTGATGTACGCGGTGTTAGCGGAATAGGGCAGATGCGCACCTGAACGTCGGGCTTTGTCGACCAGACGTTCCAGCAAAAAGTGCGCGCGTTCGGGGCCGCCTACATCCAGCACACCTTCCAGTGCATCCAGCCACTCGCGGGTTTCTTGCGGGTCAATATCGTTTTCAAGGAAGGCGGGGCGGTCCATGAAAAAACTCCTTGTTTTGGTTTGATTGTTGTCGTCGCCAATTTTAGACCTTATTCGTGATTCATCCGATATGCGAGAGTTGCAGCGCTTGCTTCGCACGTTGGATGAAGACCCGAATTGACCATGCAATGAGAGCCGGATGCGCGATGCCAAGTGTGTGAAGCCGGGCATTTTCGTTGTGCGTGGATTCCACGTTAAACCGGCATCTAGGGTACGCGATCTTTCACGGTGGGCGAATTCAGTGTTGGCGTTGCCAACGACGATTGTCACCCGCTGATTCAACGCAATGCGTTTGACGATGAAAAGACAATCGAAGGTCGCGTTTGACTTCTCGCCAGGCGCTGCGGACCCCTGTTCAACCGCCGCCGCTCAATTTGAGGGCGGGCAGGACAAATAAACCATGCAATAACAAAGCGTTAGCTTGATCTATTGCGTTTGTTCACCTCGCGAATCGCCGGTTAGGCGAAAACACCCTTTGCGCGAATATTTTCCCGCCTAGACTGATTTTCTTCTTGAATAATCAGGCACATTGCGCTATTTTTGGAAGTGTTTCTTAAATAGTTTTTTTAAGTTATTATAAATCCACGTAAATAGGCCATTCGCGCGAATTGCGAAGCATCGACAAATGAAATGGAACAGACGCCGGTTTGCGACCGCGATATTGCGGAAAATCCCGGTTCGGCCCAAGCTGTCGACATGTCAAAAAGATAAGCAGGATGCAGGGAGGTTATGTGGCATTGATTGATGCTTTGCAGATCGTGAGCACCACCGACCCGGGAAGGGTGCGCGGACACAATGAAGATTGTGTCGAGTCGCGGCCGGAAATGGGTATCGTGGTGCTTGCCGACGGAATGGGCGGATACAATGCCGGCGAAGTCGCGAGCGGAATGGCGACATCACTCATTGCATCGGGATTGAGCAAATCCTGGACTAAGGACGTGTTGAAAAAGCTGGACCGCGATGCGGCGATGGCCCTGTCGCAGAGCATGTTGCAGACACAGGTCAAGCTGGCCAATACGGCGATATTCGAGGCGGCGCAGAAAGATCCGCAATGCGCGGGCATGGGCACCACGCTGGTGGCATGCATGTTCTACGACAATTTCATCACCGTCGGGCATATCGGCGATTCGCGTCTTTACCGAATGCGCAATGACGCGCTCGAGCAGGTCACGCGCGACCACTCGTTGCTGCAAGAACAAATTGATTCGGGGCTGATCTCAAAGGAAGACGCTCGCTCTTCCCACAACAAGAATCTGGTCACGCGCGCCGTCGGTATCGATCCCGATGTCGATGCAGAGGTGCACAGTTACGACGTGCAGGATGGCGATATTTTTCTGCTCTGTTCGGACGGCCTGAACGACATGATCGAGGACGACGAAATCCAAATGACCTTGATCGCATTGCGGTCGAATCTGGAGTTGACCGCACAGCAATTGGTGCAAGCCGCGAATGACGCGGGCGGACGTGATAACGTTTCGGTGATGCTGGTGCGGATAATGAAGAGTTTTGGTGTGGAACGGGGTTTTTGGGCGCGTGTCAAATCCTGGTTTGAGTGACAAAAAAAGCGTGGCACCGGCGAAAGAATTGTCCGGTGCTTACGCAATCGACGGTTATTTATTAGGGTTAAGGCTATGGCAAAACTGATCTTGAGTGTAGATGGAACGGTGCTGAAGGAGATCACGCTCACCAAAGAGCGCATGGTTCTCGGACGCAAGCCCCATAACGATATCCAGGTCGACAATCTGGCGGTATCCGGTGAGCACGCCGCCATCATCACCATTCTCAATGATTCGTTCATCGAGGATCTGAATTCGACCAACGGCACGTTGGTCAACGGCAAGCCGATCAAAAAGCACTTTCTGCAAAACAACGATGTGATCGAGATCGGCAAGCACAAACTCAAGTATTTCAATGACGCGCCGGTTGCTGCATCGTCTGCGGATTTTGAAAAAACGATGATCATTCGTAGGCCGGCGGCCTCCGCGGCGCCACCCGCGCCACCAGCGGCACCGACGGCACCGACGGCACCGACGGCACCGGCACCTGCGGCACCTCCGCCACCGCCCAGTGCAGCGATGTCCTCCGATACGCAGACAAACCTCAAACCGTTGGTGATGCCCGCAGCGTCGGTGTCTCCGCCGCCCGCACCGAAACCGGCACCGACCGGACCGCTGCCGGTTGCTTCGGCACCGCCGCCACCGCCTCGGCCTGCCGCGCCGCCACACGACCCCAATGGGCCGGCGAGGGATTCGGCAATTCAAGTACTTTCGGGTGCCGCTGCCGGCAGGACTCTCGATCTGACAAAAAACCTCACGACCATCGGCAAGCCGGGCGTTCAGGTCGCCGTGATTACGCGTCGACCAACCGGATTTTTCATCACCCATGTCGAAGGCGCAACGTTTCCCACCATCAACGGCGTGCCGCTAGGTGGGCAGGCGCAACAATTGGGTGATCACGACTTGATCGAAATTGCCGGCGTCAAAATGGACTTTTTCTACAAGCCTTGACGACAGCGGATTGCAGGTTAGGGCGCTTGCAATCCGGAAGAAATGCGATTTCGATTTGCGTCAATGCGAGAGTCGTGAGAGTCGGTATTCGGAATGTCTCGGGTATTGTGAGTTTGCACACAAACTTTCCTGCTTTTGGCGGCGCATAATCTCCGTTGACTCATCGGAGCATTCCGGGAGCCAATTGTCCCGGGTTCCGATTTGAGAAGGCCGCAAAACACGAGCGGCTTACCAGCGAGCAGGCGAGGCCAAAATGCGAATCAAGGTTCTAGGTTGTAGCGGCGGAATTGGGGGTGACCTCCGCACGACCTGCATGCTGGTCGATGAAGATATCCTGATCGATGCCGGCACCGGCGTGAGCGATCTTTCGATCGAGCAATTGGTCAAAATTGATCATATTTTCGTCACCCATTCGCACCTCGATCATGTGACGAGCATTCCTTTCCTTGTCGACACGGTTTGCTGGATGCGCGATCGACCGATCACGGTGTACAGCAGTGCGGCGACCATTCAAATCCTCAAGGAACATTTGTTCAACTGGAAAATCTGGCCGGATTTTTCAGAGATCCCGAATGGCGACCAGATGTGCATGGTGTACCGCGAGATTTCGGTCGGCGAGACGCTCGATTTTGAAGGCAGAAAAGTCACGGCGATTCCTGCGGTGCATACTGTTCCGGCCGTCGGCTACTTGCTCGATAGCGGCGAAGCCACGATGATTTTCAGCGGCGACACAACCACCAACGACGCACTTTGGGAAATTGCCAACCGGGTTAAAAATCTCAAATACCTGATCATTGAAACCGCTTTTCCCAACAAGGAACGCGAGATCGCGATTGCGTCTAAGCACCTATGTCCCAGCATGCTCGCCGAAGAACTCGCCAAGTTGACACGGCCGGTTGAGGTTTTTGTCACTCACTTGAAACCTGGCGAAATTCACCTCACGATGAGTGAGATCGGCAGGAATGCCGGCAAGTGGCGGCCACGGATGCTTGAAAATGGAATGGAGATGACGATCTAGTGAGGTAAATTTCTTGCTTGCGGAATCAGTAAAATCGATATGCGATGCATTGCGAAAAGAAACTGAATTTTTGAATCGATTTGTAGTAAAGAATACCGATTGTTGGCAATAGAATTTTATGGATGGCGCGGTTTCGCGCCGCTGAAACATCGTTTCACCATTTAGAAAAACGGGGTGGTATGCCATGAGTGCAGTATTGGATTCCAAAATGGGCGGTGCGCCCGGCAGCTCCGCCAATGTTGCGGATATGTCTTCGAAACTGGCGTTCTCGAAGAAAATTCAAACGGTCACGAATCGCATCCATTCGACGACCAACGTCGACGAAATCATGCTCGATGTTGCGCGGGACATTTGCCAATTGTTCGACGCTGATCGGCTGACGATCTACACGGTGTCGGAAGATGGGCAGTCGATAGTCTCGAAGGTGAAGTCGGGTCTTAATTCGTTCAAGGACATCAAACTTCCATTGTCGGAAAGTTCGGTCGCCGGTTGTGCCGCGTTGAATCGCCGCTTCATGAATATCAAGGATGTTTACGACGACGCGGAGCTCAGAAGTTTCTCGCCGAACCTCGCGTTCCTGAAAGCCGTGGACCAACGCACCGGTTATCGCACCAAGCAAATGATGGTGGCCCCCATCACCGGTGGCGAGGGTGGCGGCGAGTTGTTGGGTGTGGTTCAGGTGATCAACCATCTCCCCGGTACGCCATTTCCGGCATTGACCGAGGAAGGACTCGTCGAGCTCGCCAAAACGCTGGCGATCGCGTTCCGCGTACGACAACAGATTCCGAGTCAAATTAAATCCAAATTTGAATACTTGATTGTCGACAACGTCATTTCCGAAGGCGAGCTCGAGCTCGCGACCCGCACCGCACGCCGCAAAAACAAAAACGTTGAAGACATTCTCATCGACGAATTCCAGGTCAAGCCACCGGCCTTGGGTGCCGCATTGGCGAAGTACTTCGGTGTGCCTTATGAGCCTTTCAAACCGGATCGAATTCGTCCGATTGACTTGCTGAAAAATCTGAAAAAAGATTACGCCGAGTCGGCAAACTGGATGCCGATCGAGGACACGAAGGAGGGTTTGGTTGTGCTCACCACCGACCCGGAAAATTTGAAGAGCTCGCGAGTGGTGCAAAACATTTTTCCGAAACAAAAACCCGTTTACCGGGTGTGTTCGGCGCGTGATTTCACATTGACATTGAACCATTTTTTCGGTGCCGATGGCGGCAGTTCCGAGGATATCGGCGATCTTCTATCCAATCTGGATGATGAAAGTGAAGTAACGGATCTGGGCGCCGACGATCTCTCCGCTGCCGCCGACAATGAGCTTGTCAAGCTCGTCAACAAGATCATCGTGGATGCCTACAATCAGGGGGCATCGGATATTCACATCGAGCCAATGCCAGGCAAAGGCAAGACCGGCGTGCGTTTTCGCAAGGATGGCTCACTGTTTCCGTATATCGAAGTGCCCTCGAGTTATCGAAATGCATTGACCGCCCGCCTGAAAATCATGTGCGATCTCGATATTTCAGAAAAGCGCAAACCGCAGGACGGCAAGATCAAGTTCAAGAAATACGGGCCGCTCGATATCGAATTGCGGGTCGCGACTATTCCCACGACCGGCGGCGTGGAAGACGTCGTGATGCGTATTCTTGCAGCGGGCGAGCCGATCCCACTCGACAAATTGGGGCTAACCACCAACAACAAGAAAAACCTTGTCGCGGCAGTTTCCAAACCTTATGGACTATTTTTTGTGTGCGGCCCGACCGGTTCCGGCAAAACAACCACCTTGCATTCGGTGCTCGGTTCGCTCAATACGCCGGAAACCAAAATCTGGACCGCCGAAGATCCGGTTGAGATCACGCAAAAGGGTCTGCGACAGGTGCAGGTCAACAAGAAAGTGATCGATTTTCCAGTGGTGATGAAAGCGTTCCTGCGCGCCGATCCGGACATCATCATGGTGGGTGAGATGCGCGATGCTGAAACCACCCACATCGGCATTGAAGCCTCGCTGACGGGCCACATGGTGTTCGCGACCTTGCACACCAATTCGGCACCTGAGGCGGTGATCCGCTTGCTCGACATGGGAATGGATCCCTTCAACTTCGCCGACGCGCTGTCGGGAATTCTCGCGCAGCGTCTGGCCAAACGCCTTTGCGGAAAATGCAAAGAGGCCTACACGCCGGATGCCGACGAGCTCAAGCAATTCATGCATGAATTCACCAATGACTTGCGGCAAACGGAGCCATGGAGAAAAGATCCCCAAGGTGAAGCGAAAAAACTCTACGACTACTGGCTGAAGGAATACGGCAAGGACGGCAAGCTCACCTTTCAGCGCGCAAAAGGCTGCGATGCCTGCGGCGGCACCGGCTATAAAGGGCGTGCGGGCCTGCATGAATTGATGATCGCGAGCGACCCGGTGAAAAAGATGATCCAGGAGAAATCGCGGGTATCCGACCTCTTTGTCAAATGCGTCGAAGAAGGCATGAGCACATTGAAAATGGACGGCATGGAAAAGGTGATGATGGGCATCACCGACATGAAGCAAGTTCGGGCGGTTTGCATCAAGTAAGTCGATGACTTCGCACGCTGACGCCAAAGCGATAAGCCGTTCTTTCCGCGCGCTGCCGGATGCCGCCGTCAGCGAGGGGCTGTTCACGTCCCTCGAATATTTAAACAAGATCGGTGTCGCGCTCTCGTCGGAAAAAGATATCAACCGCCTGCTGGAAACGATCCTGCACGCGGCCAAGACAATCACCAATGCCGACGGCGGCACGCTGTATCGAGTGGTGGACGATCACCTCAAGTTTGAAATCGTTCTGAACGACAGTTTGAAGATCGCGATGGGCGGCACCACCGGCAACGAGGTGCCTTTCTATCCCATTCCTTTGCACCAACCGGGTGGCATTGAAAACAATTCCATGGTTGCCGCCTTTGCGGTGCTACACGACCAATCGGTCAACATAGCCGACGCTTACACCGCAGAGGGATTTGATTTTTCGGGCACGCGGAATTTCGACAAAAAAACCGGCTATCGGTCTACATCGTTTCTGACGATTCCGATGAAGAATCACGATGGCGAAATCATCGGCGTGTTGCAACTGTTGAACGCGCAAGACAATGACGGCCAAGTGATGCCATTCACGGTAGAAGATCAGCGCCTCGCTGAATCGCTCGCCTCACAAGCGGCAATTGCGCTGACCAACCGCATGTTGATCACGCAGTTGGAAATGCTGTTTGAATCGCTGATCGAATTGATCAACACCGCAATCGACGAGAAATCGCCCTATACCGGTGGGCATTGCAAACGCGTACCCGCATTGACGATGATGCTCGCTGAAGCCGCCTCGGCGACCACCGAGGGGCCGCTTGCGGATTTCCGCATGACGGATAAGGATCGCTACGAGCTCAAAATCGCCGGCCTGCTTCACGATTGCGGAAAGATCACCACTCCCGTCCACGTGGTCGATAAAGCGACAAAACTCGAAACCATTTTCGACCGTGTTCACTTGGTTTCCCAGCGTTTCGATATTCTCAGGCGCGACGCCGAGATTGCAATGCTGAAGGCGAAATTGGCTGCAAAGGAAGTTGGCGATGCCGCCGCCGCGCAGCGCGCGGAAGACGAATTCGCAGCCCGCTCCCTGCAACTCGACGACGATCGGCAATTCCTGCAGCACGCGAATAAGGGCAGCGAAAAAATGCGCGGGGAAGATCAGGCGCGGGTGAATTTAATCGCGAGCTATCCATTTACGAATCCGTCCGGCGAAATCGTAAATTTTCTTTCCGATGACGAGCGCGATAATCTGAATATTCCCTACGGCACGCTGAGCCCGAGCGAGCGCAAGATCATCAATCACCATATTGATGCCACGATCAAAATGTTGGAGGCCTTGCCTTGGCCGAAGCATCTAAAAAATGTGCCGGAGTATGCAGGCGGCCACCATGAGCGCATGGACGGCAAAGGCTACCCCAAGGGCCTCACACGCGATCAGATGAGCAT
The DNA here is from genome assembly GCA_031430555.1 of Betaproteobacteria bacterium. Lineage (GTDB taxonomy): Bacteria > Pseudomonadota > Gammaproteobacteria > Burkholderiales > Usitatibacteraceae > UKL13-2. The sequence goes on along the minus strand of JANPBQ010000210.1, from coordinate 17,914 downwards.
CCAGGCGCGAACCATGGGGATTGCGGATATCTTTGAGGCATTGACCGCGAAAGATCGACCTTATAAGCCCGGCAAGACGCTCTCAGAATCAATGGAAATACTCGGAAAATTCAAACTGAATGGCCACATTGATCCGGATTTGTTTGATGTGTTTGTGCGCGAGCGGTTGTATTTGAGGTATGCCGAGCAGTTTTTGGACAAGGATCAGATTGACGAGGTTGATCAGCGGAAAATTCCTGGGTTTGGCGAGACCTGAGGTGACGATAATTGTCAGTTGATCAACTTGTGCGGCACATTTTTTTGCCAAAGCCAGTTCTTGAACGGCGTTTTTCTGGGTTTTGAGCCGGTTAAGAGAATTGGCGAGATTCGCGCACGATCTCAATTCCTGCATTAGCGTCGCGAAAAACCCGAAACGCGTGGCGATAGATTTTAACCAATTGATTGTTTGTGGTATTTTGTGAAATGAATCGTTGCCGATTCTCGCTTTCACTTACCCTTTCGGACAAAGTTGAATTGTTGGCACGGCAGTTGCATAGATACCTCGCCAACACGTTTCGACGCGTTTGACACCAACCTAACTAGTTATGGAGATTTCAATGAAGAAGATTCAACAAGGCTTTACACTTATCGAACTGATGATCGTTGTTGCGATTATCGGTATTTTGGCTGCTATCGCGATCCCGCAGTATCAGGATTACATCACCCGCGCCAAGTGGCAGGATAACGTTGCCCAAGTCGCCGCGTTCAAGACCGCCGTTGCCGAGTGTCTGCAGAATCAGGCGGGCGTGTTGGCCAACTGCGATACCGATGCCAAAGTGACCACGGTCACCGGTGCGGTATTCCCGGTACCAACGAAAGAACTCAAGACCGTTACCTACACGGCCAACGTCTTCACACTGACCGGCACGCCAGCAGTTAAGGATTGCGTTGTCACGATTACGCCGGCGCCGTCGGCAACGTCAGTTGCCTGGACGTTTGCAACGACCACCTGCGCGAAAGCACAGACCGGTTACTAAGCCGATTCCGGCTAGTTGCAACAATCAGTATGGTATGGGCCGCTTCTTTGAAGCGGCCCATATTTTTTTGACTGGTCGCGTTGCAGCGGCATGTCAATAGAAATCTTTGGCGCGCTGAATTGCAAATAGAAATGCAAACGTGCCCGGGTAGGCTCAAAGTTCGACAATAGCCGCTCGATCGATCCACCCAAAATAAATCATTGCCTGCGCAGTTTACTGAGTCATATCCCATTGAGGCTTGCCCATGAGTTACGTGCCATCGACAGGTCGCGTACCGCGTAGCGTTTTCTTTGTTCTGTTTACGCTTTCCGGATTTGCCGGACTGATTTACGAATCGATCTGGAGCCACTACATCAAACTTTTCCTGGGGCACGCGGCGTATGCCCAGACATTGGTGCTGGCAATATTTATGGGGGGCATGGCTATTGGCGCGTGGATTTGCGCGCGCCGGACCCATCGCTGGAAAAATCTTTTGATCGGGTATGCGATTGCCGAACTCCTGATCGGCATTCTTGCACTTGTATTCCACAACGTCTTCGTGAGCGCGATCGGATTTGCCTACGAAACGGCATTCCCGGCGCTGGGTTCGCCCTTGGCAGTCGATGCATTCAAATGGACGTTGGCGGGTGCGCTGATATTGCCGCAATCGATCCTGTTGGGAACCACATTTCCATTGATGACCGCGGGTATCATGCGCCTCTATCCGCAGACACCGGGCTCGACACTGTCTATGCTTTACTTTACCAATAGCCTGGGTGCAGCAATTGGCGTCCTGACGAGTGGCTTCTATCTCATTGAAAAATTCGGCATGCCGGGAACACTGCTGAGTGCCGGATTGATAAACATTGCCTTGGCCTTGGCGGTTTGGGCCTTAGAGAAACTCAGAATGATGTCGGGGAATCCTGCGCAAGTAAGCGTGACAGAAGCGCCGGCTGCGTGGGCGACACCCGTGCTGAATCCGGAATCGCCAAGGCTGCTGGCATTGCTTCTGGGTGTGTCATTGCTGACAGGAGCCGCATCATTTTGCTATGAGATTGGCTGGATCCGTATGCTTAGCCTGGTGCTGGGCAGTTCCACGCATGCGTTTGAAATCATGCTGAGCGCATTCATACTGGGCCTTGCCTTCGGCGGCCTCTGGATCAAGCGAAAGATAGACACGTATCAAAATATCATCGGCGTTCTTGCGCTGGTGCTTGTCGCCAAGGGTGCCTTTGCGGTGGCCACGTTGCCGGTCTATGGCTATACCTTTGACCTGATGAAACTCACCGTCGACGCACTCACCAAGACAGAGTTTTCCTATGGCCTGTTCAATTTGAGTAGTCATTTCATTTCACTCACGGTCATGTTTCCGGCCGCGTTTTGCGCCGGGATGTCATTGCCGTTGATTACATTTGTACTCCTAAACAAAGGCTATGGTGAATCGAGCATCGGCAAGGTGTATGCGTGGAATACCGCTGGTGCAATCGTCGGTGTGTTGTTCGCCGTGCATGTCGGTATGCCAATACTGGGGCTGAAAAACCTGGTTGTTGCAGCGGCCGCGATAGACATTGGCGTTGCTATTGGCTTATTGATTCTGGTGCGTCAAAACACCCATGCAGCCGCTGTGCCGATCATCACGCTTGCGGGCGTCATCGTCCTTTCAAGCGCGGTCATGTTCGTCGAGTTTGACCTGCAAAAGACGTCGTCCGGCGTTTATCGGCACGGCCGGTTGCGAGCGGCCGGAGCAGAAATCGTCTTTCACAAGGACGGTAAAACGGCCACCGTGGACGTGGTAAAAAATGGCAATCAACAGGTAATTCTCACCAACGGCAAGGCCGATGCGGCAATCGTTCTGGGAGACGAAGCGAGTGCCGAGGATGAGTCGACCATGGTCCTGCTGGCGGTTCTTCCTTTGGCCCACAAACCCGATGCAAAGAAAATCGCCAACATCGGTTTTGGATCGGGCATGACAACCCACACATTGCTGGGAAGTTCAACGGTTGAAATTGTCGACACGATTGAAATCGAACCCGCAATGGTTGAAGGCGCGCGGAGTTTTGGAGATTCTGTCAAGCGAGCCTATTCCGATCCGCGCAGCAAGATTCATTTTGACGATGCGAAGAGCTTCTTTGCCGGTCGAAATGAAAAATACGATGTGATTGTGTCGGAACCCTCAAACCCGTGGGTGAGTGGTGTATCCGGCCTCTTTTCAAACGAGTTCTACTCGCGGGTCAAGACCTATCTCAAAGACGATGGTGTACTGGTGCAGTGGATACAGTTGTATGAGATTGACAGCGAACTGGTTTCCTCGATGTTGCGTGCACTTGGCAACCACTTTTCCGACTACATTGCCTACGAGGTCGGCTCTTCAGACATTGTTATCGTGGCAGTGCCAAAGGGAACGGTACCTCATTTAACTCGGGCTCCGTTCGACTCGCCCTTGATTGCCACGCAACTGCACCGGATCGGCACAAAGGATTTTCGCGACTTGGCGATTCGCCGGATCGGCAGCAAGAAGCATTTGCAATTGGCAGTTGATTCATTTGGTATTCCTGCCAATTCCGACTATTTTCCCATCGTTGACCTTCGCGCATCGCGGCAACGCTTTCTTGGTCGTGATGCACTGGAATTTATCCAGCTTGCGGCGGCACCGATGCCGACCATGGATCTGCTGGAGCAAACCGCGTTTACCGATGTTATGACCGCAAGCAACAACACGGCCCTCTATTCTCATCGACCGCAACGCGCGATGGTTGCGCGCAATCTTCGCGAACTGCTCATGACGGGTACGCTGGGTGCTGGGAAATTACTTTCACCGGAACTTGCGTTACGCGCCTCATACATGCGCGATGGGCTCATAAATTGTGTGGACACAGGCAAGCGAACGACGTCATTCGAATTCATGTTTGATATTGGTGCACTGGTTAGCTCACACCTTTCGCCGGCAGATTCGGCGCAAGTTTGGAGGGCAATAGAAAACTCTAAGTGTTATGCCGGGATCCCTGCCAGGGATCGAGACTGGATTGGACTGTTCAGAGCGGTCGGCAATCGCGATTCCCGCGAAATTGCATTGCGTGCCGAAAGTCTCATGGCAGCCAATACCACTGATATTCTCTTGCAAAAAGAATATTTGCTCGCCGCCGGAATGACCGGGTACATTGTCAATGGCGACAAGAATGCCGCATGGTCGCTTTGGAAAAGATACGGCAAGGCACTTGTTGAAACTGGAAAAGTAAGCGTTCAAATGAGAATATTGGTTGCAATGGCAAATGAAAATACCGCAAATATGCCTGATCGTCGCGCGCTGCCGTAACCGCCGAATAGGTGCCTACCGCTGTACGATCAACACCCGAATCGCCAACCCATTCGACATGAACGAGTGGTAATACTCCAGATTATTGAGTTCATCCGACCCGAGCTCAAACGGCTCCGCCCCCGCTTTGCGCATGCAATGCTGATACTGCCGTTGCAGGCTGCGCACGATGCCGCCTGGTTCCAAGCGCGGCCACGAGGTTGCTTGCCCGACCGCCGGTGACAGCGCGCCGGGATTCTTGCTCGCGGCATCGCTTGTCACGCCGCCAAAAACCTTTCCCGCCTGCAACACATGGCATGACGCGCAGGCCAGATTCATTTGACCGATGCGCCGCGCGAACAATGCGCCGCCTGCATCGAACCGGTCTTTCGCCGCCGGTGTCCCAACCTTCACAGAAAGGCGCAGCCCTTCGGAAAGGCTTCTTGCATACGCCGAGAGCGGCCCCATAAGGTGGATATTCGCGGGCTCGATTTCGGTCTCACCGTGCAGTTGCAGGCACAAATTTATCGATGCTTCCAGCGTGACGACTCTCTTCAACTTGACGTCATATTGCGGATAGCCAACCGCCGCGCGTTTGCCCGCATTCGGAAAGCAGCTCGCCATCGATTTGCCATCCTTGAATTTTCGATCCCAAAGTTTTTTGCCGATGGCTAATATGTCGGCGCTATTGGTTGCGTTGTCGGCGTTGAAGGGGATGACTTGAACATTGCCGCCGATGCTCGGTGCCAGTGTGTCGCCGCCCAGCGTCCAATCGGCGAGCTGAGTGCCGGGCAGGCGCGATTGTAGCGCTTTGATCAAGGATTGTCGGTCTTGTTCGGGCGTGGTTTGTGCAGAGGAAATTGGCGAGGCCAGGATCAACAAGGCCGCCGCAGCACTCAGAATTCGTAGTCGCTTCGAAAGTTGCAACGTGCTAGCGCTTCTCAAGGTATTCAACCACCGCATCGATTTCCGACTCGCTGAGAATTCGGTGTTTGCCATAGGGTGGCATGACGGTGTTGGGGTTTGCCACACTCATGTCCCAGATGCCCGCGCGCAAAATTGCGCGATCCGGAATTCGCGCTGTGACGCCGGAAAGATCAGGGCCGACACGCGAGGCATCGATGCGAGATGGCGTGCCTGGCACCGGATGACACGCGGCGCAATTTCCTTTGCGCGGATTCATGAATATTTCGCGACCGTCGATCGCAGCCGATTGCAAACCTTGCGCATATGCCGCAACGCCAACGACCGACAGGTGCAGCACGACGGCGACTTTCGCATATTCAGCAAAACGAATCGTCACGGTCGATGTGCGGTCGCCGCCGAAGATGCGCGAGAGGAAAACTTGCCAACCAAATCCGAATCCTTGTCCTTATCCTTGTCGCGCTTTTCGCCGGGCAGCATGGGGCGGTTTTTGAATGCCGTCTTGAATTCACGCAGCCGCGCTTCCGCGCCGGAGCTTTCGTAAAAATCGCCGTCCTTCGCTTTCACCGCAAGTTCCAACTGCTCGACGGCACCATGCAAATGACCTTTGTGAAAATACGCCTCGCCGATGGCGCGGTGTTGCGCAAGACGTTTGTTCTTTCGCTCGTAACCTTTGGCCGCGAGTTCGTAGAGCCGCGGATCATCCTGAATAATTTTGAGTTGCTCGGTGACTTGGGTGAGTGCCGCGTCCGTCTGTCCCGCCTCGTACAAGGCATCCAAATATCCGTATAGCAACGCACGATGATCGGGAAACGCCTGCATCCCGGCTTTGTACAATCGAAGCGCCTCTGGCCAATTCTGTTTGCCCGCCTGAATCTCGGCGGCAAGCGTCTCGAACCAGGGATGCGGTGATGCGCCTTGACGTAGTGCGTTCAATTCTTTTTCGGCCGCCGCAAAATCGCGCGTACGTGTGAGTGCCAGTGCCAATCCGTAATTGTCGGCGCGATTGCGCACCACCGTCTGTGCGGCGACCGCCGAGCGGAAGTAAGCCACTGAGTCGTTGGCGGCCCCGCCGATGACGCGGATCTTGGCTTTGGCGAGGCGGTATTCAAAACTGTCGCCGCCGACAAAACGAAATTCGTTCTTCATCGCATCGACGCGGTTTTGCATGTCCGCAATGCGCTCGGTGGTGAGCGGATGCGTTTGCAAATATCCTGGCGTTTTGGTGTCGTTGTGACGGTTGGCCCGCATCATGCGCTCGAAAAATCCGACCATGCCCTTGGGATCGAAACCCGCGCGCGCCATGACTTGAATGCCGAGCCGGTCGGCCTCGCGCTCGAAATCGCGGCTGTAGTTGAGTTGATTCTGGTACTGCAACGCCGCGCTGGTGGCGAGTGCCGCCTCGGTCGCCTGGCCAGCGGAAGAAGAATTCGACCGCGCCGCAATGATTGCGACGGCGAGACCGAGCAGTTGAACCAATGCGCCGCTCTTTTGCGCATCCGCGCCGCGTGATTGATGGCGCTGCAAAATGTGCGCGATCTCGTGGCCGATCACGCCCGCGAGCTCCGATTCGGTGGTCGAGGTCAATACCAATCCCGTATGCAGCCCGATGAATCCGCCGAGCAGCGCAAATGCGTTGATCGATTCGTCGTTGAGCAAAAAGAATTCAAAATCGCGGCGATTATCGTTGGTGGTGCCCCGGCTCGCGGCGATCATGCGATTGCCCAGTTGCGCGATGTAGGCTTTGAGTTCAGCGTCCTCGACGAACGCGCGATCGCCGCGAATCTCCAGCATAATCCGCTTGCCGATGGCGCGTTCCTGCGGCTCGGAAAGGCTCGCATCGGATGAATCGCCCAAGTCCGGCAATCCTTCCGCGTGTAGCGCGCCGGGCAACGCAATGTGCGCCGCGATCACCATAGACGCGATGACTTTTCGGAACGGGTGCGCACGGGTCGCGTGGGGTCCTACGGAATTTTGCAGGCGGCGGGAAATAAATTGAGGCATGTCGGTTTTCATCAATGAACAACGGTGCGGTGAGTTCCGCCAATGAATGATTTGAATCATCATTGGCGCATCGGTTCCCGCGCGGCGCTAAATTGTGGCAAATTCAAAGTTGACGTTCTTCTAGATTGTACCAACCCCGCAAGGCGCACCTCAAATGAGCAATCTCAACCACTTCGATGAACGCGGCCAGGCGCACATGGTGAACGTCGGCGAGAAGGCGGAAAGCCACCGCGTCGCCGTTGCGTCCGGTCGCATTCAGATGTTGCCGGAAACGTTTGAGCTGATTCGCACTGGCGGCGTAAAGAAAGGCGACGTGCTCGGCATCGCGCGCGTCGCCGCAATTCAAGGTGCCAAACGCACGCCGGATCTGATTCCTTTGGCGCACCCGATTGTCATCACGAAAGTCGCGATTGAATTTGTATCTGACGTATCCACATACACCATCGAGTGCCGCGCAACCGTTGAAACCATCGGCCGCACCGGCGTAGAAATGGAAGCATTGATGGCCGTAAATGCCGGCTTGCTGACGATTTATGACATGGTCAAAGCGGCGGATCGAACGATGACTATTTTCGATGTTCGGTTGCTTGAGAAGCGTGGTGGCAAATCCGGCGATTTTGTGGCGGCGGGTGTATCCACAAGCGCGCAAAAGTAGAAACACAGCACTGGCGAGGCGTTTCGAGAATAAGTGCTTGGAGAACCGCGCCAATGCTAGTGTCTATATGTTTTTCACGAGGCGACGCTACCGCCATTCCGGCTTGCGTTTATCGAGAAACGCGGCGACACCCAATTGCGCCTCGTCCAACATGAAGCTGCGGCTGATCTCGGCGCCGGCGATTTCATAGGCGGGCGTGATGCCGAGTTCCAATTGCCGATAGAAATTCGCTTTGCCCGCCGCGAGTGACTCCTTGGGATTCGCCATCAACGCGTCCGCAAGCTTCAGCGTTTCTGCCCGCAACGCCGCCACCGGCGCTACGCGATTGATAAGCCCCCAATCAAGAGCGGTGGCGGCATCGACAAATTCGCCGGTCATCAGCATTTCCAGCGCGCGTTTACGGGAAATGGCGCGCGACAGCGGCACAGCGGGCGTAAAACAAAATAAGCCGAGAGTGACGCCCGACACCGCGAATGTCGCCTCGTCGGAGGCCACGGCCAAATCGCATTGCGCGACCAACTGACAGCCCGCCGCCGTCGCCATGCCGTGCACTTCGGCGATCACCGGCACGGACAGGCGGGAAATTTTTTGCATCATCGCGCTGCATCGCTCGAACAGCGCGCGGACAAAGGCCGCATCATTCGCCGCCTTCATTTCCTTCAAATCGTGTCCCGCGCAAAATGCTATGCCGTTCGCGGCGATTACGACGACGCGCACGTTCGCATCGCCTTGAATCCGATCCAGTTCGACGTGCAACGCGTCCAGCAACGCAAGTGAGAGCGCGTTGTACTGTCGTGGTCGATTCAGCGTGATAAATACAACGCCATCCTGGAATTCGCACTGAATGATGTGATCCGGGGTTGTCGCGGGCGAGTCCATTTATTTGCAACTTTCTGGGAGATTTACGCGAATCATACGCCGACGACGGCCAGCGGAAGCACCGAATCGCGTCGCAATTCTCGCGGCGCAGACGGCAGAAATTGACAACAACCCCGGTCGATTTGCGCTCCAGAATCAACCCGAATGTGCGGTTTGGCACTGCCTCAGGAATGGCCGGATCGTAAGATCAGGATTGCCGCAATTGTTCCCATAGGGGATAGGGCCGTTTACAAGGGCGGGGCAAGGGCATATTATGTGTCGCAGGGAAGTGAAAATAACGACTTTTCCTTTGAAATCAAAAGCAAAGGAAAAGTTCTTGACGCGGCTTAACAACGTCCGCCCTTGCGGTTGTCGTGCTTGCAAAATCGTGATGGCGGCGCACCTCGACGGGTTTGCCCATGATCGTAAAATATATCCCGCGCATTCGGCGCAGCTGCCGCGTGAGCGCGGCGACAAAAGTGCTTGCGCTGTCGATGTGCGCGCTGGTTTTGCCTGCCTACAGTGCCGGCGACCCGAAAATCCTCGCGGACGCGCAGAAGTTGCTTGCCGATAGCAACCCCAAGCAGGCCTTTGCGACGCTGGTGAGCGCACAAGCCCAGTTTGGCGATAACCGCGAATACGACTACCTGCTCGGCGTCGCGGCGCTCGACAGCGGCAAGATCGAGGACGCCATCATCGCGTTCGAACGCGTCTTGGCTGCGAATCCGAAAAATGCCGGCGCGCTGATGGATCTGGGACGCGCGTACTTTCTGGCGGGCTCGATGGATCTGGCCGAGGCCACCTTTCTGCAATTGAAACAAAGCAATCCGCCACCGGCCGCGCGGGCATCGATCGAACGTTATTTGCAGGCGATCGCGCAAAAGCGCGAGCAGGGTAAACGCGCGTGGTACGGCTACGGGGAAATGTCGCTGGGCTACGATTCCAATATCACGGGTGTGCCGAAAGATTTCACAGCGGCCGTGGTGTCGGCGTTCAACATCCCCGGGGTAGACCCCACTGGGAATTCGATCAAACGCAAAGCCGCCTATCTGGGTGCGGCGGCAGGCGTCGATTACATTCATCCGTTGACAACGCGATGGTCGGCGGTGCTCGGCGCCGAAGCGCGCGGTCGTGCCTACCGCAACGAAAGCAATTTCAATTCGTTGAACGGCGAAGGCCGTGCAGGTCTTGCCTGGAACGAAGGCCTTCATGGCCTGAAACTCAGCGGCGGCTATAGTCAATTCAAGCAGGATGGCGAAGCACCCGGCGAGCCGCGCCCCACCAACGATCGCAAAACCACCAGTGTCGGCGCGGATTACCGTCATTCGCTCTCCGAGCAGCAGCAGCTCAACGTCGGCGTAAGCGGATCGCGCGTGCGCTTTCCGAAAAACGACATTGAAGATGTGAATGCCGTCGCTGTCAGCGCCGGATGGTTGCGATCCTTCACCGGAAACGGCGCGCCCGTATTGCAGATCAGTGGATATTTCAGCCGCGATGAAGCGGTGCGAAAATTGGCCGATGGGGTTTCGGATAAATCCAAACGCGTTGGCGGGTTGCGCAGTTATTACCAGTATTCACTGACGGAAAAACTGTCGCTTTTCAACGGCTTGGGATTCACCACGCGTCGCGATCAAAGCGCGTTTGCCCGCGCCACCGAAATCGAAATCGGTCGCGACCGCCTCGCCGATATTACGCTCGGCGTGAACTGGCGCTTCCAGCAGAAATGCGCGGTGCGCGCGCAATGGTTCGGTTCGCGCAACGATTCCAACATCGCCATTTACGACTACACGCGCAACGAAGTGTCGTCGAATATTCGCTGCGATTTCCAATGAAAAATTCCGCCGCGCGTCTGATGAAGTCGAACCAAGGAGTGTCTGACATGCAAGCTTTTCACTTTTTCCAAATGCGTCCGAATACGCTGGCGATGTTGGTTGCCGCATCGATTGCAGGAACCTTCGGCACGTCAGTTGCCTGGGCGGCGAGCGGGCAATTCACCTATGTGACGGGCGATGTACAAATCAGCGTCGGTGGCCGCCTCATCAAAGCGACCGTCGGCACGGAGGTCAATCCTGGCGACCTCGTCATCACCGGCGCAGACGGTATGGCGCAGTTGACGATGGTCGATAACGCGCGCCTTTCGTTGCGATCGAAGTCGCAGCTGAACGTCGAAAAATATCCGCGCGAAGCGACCGATCCACCGGGTGCCGTACTCACGCTCGTGCGCGGCACGTTGCGCGCATTTACCACATTGCTGGCGAAACCCAATCAGTCCGCCTACACCATGCGCACCAAGGTCGCTACCGTCGGTATCCGCGGTTCCGGCAATATTCTGAATCATTCCGACGACGACACCACGACAACAAACCATACCATCGAGGGCAGCCACATCGTCACCGACAACGAGGGCAAGTTCGCACCGATCATCACCAATCCGAATCAAACGGTGCAAGTGGTACTCGGGCAGGCGCCAAAAATAATTCCCACGCCGCCCAATCTGCTCGACGCGGGTAAGACGATGGTCGGCACCGGCAGCGGTGAAAGTGGCGGTGGCAGCAGCGGTGGCGATGGTCCGGCGCAGGGCGGCGGGCCGACGGCGGGCAATACGAATGTGGTCGGCAGCAACGGGCTCGGTTTTCCGATTGTGGACGCGACCGGCAATCTTGGCGTCGATCCGATCAACTTGCAAAACATCGCCATCGGCGTCAACGGCACTGCCTTCTCCGATCAGGCGATCCCTGCGCAAATTACCCTGGACGCGGCCGGCGCAATGCGTGGCTACACGGGCTACGCGGGCGGCCAAAGCGGCACGTCTTTGAGTGTGCAGGGCGGCACGGCGGCGGATTTGCAAACCATCACGATCGGTGGCGCGACGACCATCGTGCTCGGACGCTGGACGGGCGCTACGGCTTACTCGTTTACCGGCGGCAGCATTCCTCTTGGCGCGGGCAGCGTGCATTGGGCCTATGGCGGTTCCGGATTCCCGGCCTATCTGTCCGACGTGTTGACCGGCACCGCTTCGTACACGCGCGCGGGTGCGACCACGCCGACCAATCAACTCGGCACGCTCGGGCAATTGGTGAGTAGCGTGCTGGATGTGAATTTCACCGCGCGCATATTGAATGCAACGCTGGGTATTTCGATGCCCAACGCGGGGGCGAACGCGGGCGGCACCTGGACGATGCAAGCGACCAATATTCCCTTCGCGTTCAATACATTTGTCGCGTTCACCGGCGGTGGCGGATTGACCGTCACCAATAGCGCCGGACAGAATTCAAACTCCAACGGACGATTGTCGGGCTCGCTGGAAGGCAGCTTCGTCGGTGCGACCCTGAATGGTGCGATTGTCGGCTACGGTTTGGTCGATCAGACATCAAGCACCGGTTTTCAAAGTGTCAGCGGTGTGGTCGCGTTCCAGGGGCCATCGCAAATTGCGGCGGCGACGTTCCGCGATGGGTTGGTATCGGATGCCAATGGCGCATTGAGCGGCGCGAGCTACATCCGCAATTTTGCGACCACCAATCGAGCGGACGAAGTCGCGGTCGGCGAGCAGGGGCGGGTCACGTCGTTTACGGCGCCTTATGTCAACGGCAACCGATTGGTCGGCCATACCAATTACGCGCAGGGTACCTCGGCGATCGTCGACAACGGATTTGACGCCGCCACCGGCCTCGTCTGGGGCCGTTGGGCGGGTGGTTCTGCGACAGTCGGTGGTCAGACCGCCAGCCTCGCGAATAGCAGCGTGCATTATATTTTTGGTGCCGTACAGAGCGGGCCGGTGTCGCTGCCGTTGACTGGCAATGCCGTGTACGACGTGGCGGGCTCGACGCGTCCCACCGATGGTGCAGGGCGTATTGGCACCATGAACTCGGCCACGCTCACGGCGAATTTCAGCGCCCGCACGGTCGACGCGACGGTCAACATCGGCATCAATGGCCAGACCTGGAACGGCGCGGCAAGTGGTATGCCGATTTACCGCGATCAATATTTCTCTGCCTATGGCGGCGCCGCCACCCCCGGTATTCCCCGCCCCGCGCAACTGGTGATTACGTGCGCGCCGAATTGCACGCCATCCGTGCCGACGGGTGCGCTCGACGGATTTTTCACCGGACGAACCGGTCGCGGCGCGGGCGTGATGTACAACCTGGGCGGCAATGCGGGTGCGGTGGCGTTTGTGAGGCGCGGCGGGTAAGGGATTGAAGGCGCTCATGCGCTCCACGCGCAATCAGCAGGTCGCGATCGCGTTGCCGCGCCCCATTGGGCATATGCGTCCACCGATGCTTGAGTTTTGCGATTCGGTGTGCGCGCAATTGAATTGATTTGATACGGCGTTTCTGCGGCAAAAATTCAACGGTGGAGAACATGACGATTTGGCGTGCAATAGTGAAAATACTCCTCGTGGCAATCTCCGGATTGCTGATGCCCGGCCTAGTTGGCGCAGCTCCCTTTGCGTATATCACCAGCGACTCTGACGCTAATGTCGCGGTCATCGATACGGCGACCAACACCGTTGTCGCGACCATCCCTGCTGTGGGCAATGGACCCTACGGCGTTGCGGTTCACACGGCGAGCAACCGCGTATATGTCGCCAGCACCGGAAGCACCGCAGTGGCGGTAATTAATACCCTCTCCAATACGGTGGTGACATCGGTGCCGATTGTCGGTGGGCCCCGTGGCGTGGCGGTCACGCCGAATGGCGCGCGCGTATACGTTTCGCATAGTAGCGGTACCAACAACGTGAGTGTGATCGATACCTCCACGAATACCATTACGGCAACGATTCCCGTCGGTAATAGTGCGCGCGGGATCGTTGTCAATCCCGCCGGAACGCGCGTCTATGTGGCGATCAACGGCGGCCAAAGCATTGCCGTCATTGATACATCGACAGATACGGTGGTGAACACGATTGGAACGCCCGGGGTGGGGCCGTACGGCATAGCGACCAACTCCACCGGAACCCGGTTGTACGTTACAGAACGCAATAATAACTCTGTGTCTATGTTTGATATCTCCACGGGTATATCACTAATTTCGACAGTCGCGGTTGGCACCGAGCCACTGGGTATCGCGGTGAGTCCCGACGACACCCGCGCTTACGTCGCCAATAGTCTCAGCGCCAACGTGAGCGTTTTGAACGCGGTCAACAATACCCTGGTCACGACCGTGCCGGTCGGCACAACGCCTCTTGGGATCGCCGTCAATCCGGCCGGCACCGGCGTTTACGTCGCGAACAACGATTCCACCAGTGTTTCGGTCATTAACACCGCGTCGAACTTGGTTACCGCCACCATTTCGGGAATCAACCTTCCGAATGCATTTGGATTGTTTATCGGCGGTGCCGCAGCGACCGTTCCCGGTGCGCCGACCATTGGTGCGGCTACCGCCGGGGACGCGCAGGCAACCGTAACCTTCAGCCCGCCAGGATCGAACGGCGGCAGCGCTATCACGTCCTTCACGGTAACTGCCAATCCCGGTGGTGCCACCGGTACGGGTGCGGTCTCGCCGATTGTCGTCACCGGCCTTTCAAACGGCACCGCGTACACATTTACCGTCACCGCAACCAACGCGATCGGCACCAGCGCGGCCTCGGCGGCATCCAACAGTGTCACACCGATTGGCACGCAGGCAATCACGTTTGGCGCGGCCCCAACGGTCAACGTGGCTGCGACCGGCATTGTCACCGCCACCGGTGGTGCTTCTGGCAACCCGGTCACCTTCACCAGCACCACACCGGCGGTCTGTACCGCGACCGGCGCCAATGGCGCGACCATCACCGGGGTGACCACCGGCAGCTGTACGATTGCGGCCAATCAGGCCGGGAACGGCAGTTTCAGCGCCGCGCCGCAGGTCACACAAAACATCACGGTCGGCCTTGGCAGCCAGACCATTGCCTTCGGTGCCGCGCCGACGGTCAACGTCGCCACCACCGGCACCGTCACTGCCACCGGCGGTGCCTCCGGCAATGCCGTCACCTTCAGCAGTCTCACCGCCGCAGTCTGTACCGCCACCGGTGCCAATGGCGCGACCATCACCGGTGTCACTACTGGCACCTGTACGATCGCCGCCAACCAGGCCGGCAACGTCAATTACGCGGCGGCCCCGCAGGTCACGCAGAACATCGGCGTCGGCGTCGGCAGCCAGACCATTGCCTTCGGTGCGGCACCAACGGTCAACGTCGCCACCACCGGCACCGTCACTGCCACCGGCGGTGCCTCCGGCAATGCCGTGACCTTCAGCAGTCTCACCGCCGCAGTGTGTACCGCCACCGGTGCTAATGGCGCGACCATCACCGGTGTCACTACCGGCACCTGTACGATCGCCGCCAACCAGGCCGGCAACGTCAATTACGCCGCCGCCACCCAGGTCACACAAAACATCGCGGTCGGCGTCGGCAGCCAGACCATTGCCTTCGGTGCCGCACCGACGGTCAACGTCGCCACCACCGGCACCGTCACTGCCACCGGCGGTGCCTCCGGCAATGCCGTGACCTTCAGCAGTCTCACCGCCGCGGTCTGTACCGCCACCGGTGCTAATGGCGCGACCATCACCGGGGTCACCACCGGCACCTGTACGATCGCCGCCAACCAGGCCGGCAACGTCAATTACGCCGCCGCCACCCAGGTCACACAAAACATCGCGGTCGGCGTCGGCAGCCAGACCATTGCCTTCGGTGCCGCGCCGACGGTCAACGTCGCCACCACCGGCACCGTCACCGCCACCGGCGGTGCTTCTGGCAATGCCGTGACCTTCAGCAGTCTCACCGCCGCAGTGTGTACCGCGACCGGTGCCAACGGCGCGACCATCACTGGGGTCACCACCGGCACCTGTACGATCGCGGCCAACCAGGCGGGCAACGGCAGCTTTAGCGCCGCACCGCAGGTCACGCAGAACATCGCCGTCGGCGCAAGCGTTCCTGGCGCACCGACAATCGGTACCGCCACCACCGGAAATGCACAAGCGACGATAACCTTCGGCCCGCCTGGATCGAACGGCGGAAGCCCGATCACCGGCTACACGATTACCTGCAATCCGGGCAGTATCACGACCGGTGGCGCGGGCTCGCCGATCACAATAACAGGGTTGACGAACGGCACGCCGTACACCTGTACCGTGACGGCAACCAACGCCATCGGCATTGGCCCCGCCTCAGCGACGGTCGGCGTGACACCGGGTGTGCCGGCCATTTCGGTCGCCGGTACCACGACCTTCACAAATACGGCGGTCGGCAACACAAGCTCTGTTCAGGCGATCGCCATCACCAATACCGGGACGGCCACTCTGAATTTGAGCAGCATCACGCACAGCAATGCGAGCGTCTTTCCTGACACCACCGGCGGGCCTGCGCCGAATGCGGCGCATTGGTGCGGATTTGGTTCGGCGGTGGGCGGCGCGCCGAATACCGGCATGCCGGTCAATCTCGCGCCGATGGCAAGTTGCGTGTTGAACCTCGTCTTTTCACCGGATGCAACGGGGGCGCTCAGCGGGGTCATCACCGTGAATTCCAACGCGCCCACCAGCCCGACGACCATCACCCTGTCCGGCAGCGGCATTGCACCGGTGACCGCGTTCGCGCCGACCGGCCACACTCATGGCGCGTCGGTGTTGACGCAGGCAAACGTACTGGCGGGAAGTTTTGTCAACAATTCGCCGGTGTCAATCACCATCAGCGGGCCGATCACCAGCAACAACGCTATTTTTGTCGCGGCACCGGGTGGCGCAAATCCGTGCAACCCCGGCACGGTGGTGCCACCCATGGGATCGTGCAATTACACCTCGACGTTCACGCCGATAATTATCTCGAGCGACTTAGGCAACTATACGTTCAGCTATACCGCCGGCGGCTTGATGACGCCCGTTTTCTCAACCACGATTACGGCTTCTGGCAATGGCACGCAACCGGCAACGTCATTTGCGCCGACCGGTCACCCGCACGGCGCGGTGGCGTTGACCCAATCGAACGTATTGGCGGGAAGTTTCGTCAACAATTCGCCGGTGTCGATTACCATCATCGGGCCGATCACCAGCAACAATCCGATTTTTGTCGCCGCTCCCGGTGGTGCGATTCCTTGCAACCCTGGCACAATTTTGGCACCGATGGGTGCCTGCAATTACACATCGACGTTCACACCGGTCATCGTGTCGAGCGATTTGGGCAACTACACGTTCAGCTATACCGCCGGCGGTTTGATGGCACCGGTATTCCCGGTCACGGTAACGGCAAGTGGCAACGGCGTGAATGTGGCACCCGTGTTCACCAGCCTTACGCCGCCGAATGCTACGGTCAATATTGCCTACTCGCACACGTTCACAGCAACCGGCACGGCACCTGTAGTGTTCACCTTATCGGCGGGCGCATTGCCGCCGGGGATGGGGTTGGGCGGCGGCGGTGTGCTGAACGGCACGCCCACGCTCGCCGGCATGTACAACTTCACGGTGACCGCGACCAACGCCGGGGGCTCGACCATTCAAATGGTGACGCTGACAGTTGCGACCGCTTCACAAACCATTACGTTCATCAACCCGGGTCCACAGGTGTTTAGCGCGGGATCAGTGGCGTCGGGCGCAACCGCCAGTTCGGGGCTGCCTGTGACGCTCAGCAGTTTCACGCCAGCGGTATGCTCTTTTGCGGGTCTGAACATTACTTTCGTGTCGGCGGGTCTTTGCAATATCGCTGCGAACCAAGCGGGTGATGTCAATTTTGGCGCGGCGAATCAGATCGCGGTGGGTTTCAATATTTCGGCTGTCGCCCCTGGCGCACCGACGGCGGTGATGGGTGCCGCCGGCTCAGGTCAGGCAATCATTTCGTTCACCCCACCGGCGAGTACGGGTGGCGCGCCGATTGCGGTGGGCGGCTACACCGTCAGTTGCACCGGCGTCCCGAACGCGTCCAATACCGGCTCCACATCGCCGATCATCGTGGCCGGCCTGACCAACGGCAACACGTATTCATGCAGCGTCACGGCAGCCAATACTGCGGCACTGACAAGCGTTGCGTCCGCAAGTGTGATGGTGATGCCGGTCGCCGCGACGGTTCCGCCGACGATGACCGTCGCCTTTGCCCCCGGCAGCGTGAATGCGGGGGTGAACTCAACGATGACATTGACACTCTCCAACCCGAATGCCTCACCGGCGGTGATATCGATAGGCGGCTCGGTCAGCGTACCGGGCTTGTCGATGTCGGGCCTGGTG
>JANPBQ010000209.1:0-9400 GCA_031430555.1 Betaproteobacteria bacterium | reverse complement strand
TCGTTGAAGCCGACCACCCATTGATTCCACTGGTTGTTCAACGCGTCCCAGGTGAAGCCGACTTGCTTCAGGAATCCGAACCGATCTGCTTGAATCAAGCCATTCAACAAGCCTTGCGGGCCGAGCGCTTCGTTCATGCCGCGATTGATTCTGAGCGGCGAGACCGCGAAGGTCGGATCGGCGCGCAGCCAGCCTAAATCCGGCAACCAAATTTCCGCCCATGCGTGAGCTTCGGATTGGCGCACCACCAATTGCCGGGTGATGGGATTGATTTCACCGCCCTGATAGCCGGTGACGACGCGGGCGGGGATGCCGGCCACGCGCAGAATCATGACGAAACTTCCGGCATAGTGTTCGCAGAATCCTTTCTTGGTGTCGAACAAAAATTCATCGATCGGGTTCGCGCCAAGGCGCGGCGGCTCGAGCGTGTATTCGAATTCACTGTTGTAGCGCGCCAACAGTTTTTCGATGAGCACCTTGGGGTCGGGATTGTCCTCGCGGAGTTTTTTTGCATAGGCGAGGGTGCGCGGATTCAGGTTTTCATCGACTTGCAGGTAGTGGCGCAAATCGTCGGGCCGCATTTCTGTGCCGACCGTGTAACGCAGAATCGACGACATTTCGTAGGCGCGCAACGTACTCACGAGCGTACTCGAACGCAATTGGAAATCGCCCAGCAAATACGAACCCGGCGGTGTGGAGGTCGGCAAATCGAGCGCGAACAGCCACGGCTTGTTGTGCGGCTGCAACGTCACCCGATAGCTGATCGCTGGCGATTGGCCCACATAGTTGAGGCGCGGCGCGGGCCGCACCGGATACATTTTCCAGGAACGTCCCACCTGCTGACCCAACACCGGCCCGCGCCAGTAGAGATCTTGAGTGTCCGGAACAGCGGAATCGAAATCGACGCGAAACGCGACCGCATCGGATAGAGAAAGTTTGCTGATATCGCCGGGTGTCATTTCATCCGAAAGCCCGCTGCTGGCAGAATCGCCACCCGGCATGCGCCAGAGCGGACCGGATATTCGCGGGAACAGAAAAAACAGCACCAGCATCAATGGCACCGCCTGCACCAGCAGCCAGAACGCAGGGGTGAGGCGCTCGCGAATGGTGGCCTCGGTATTGATGCGGTTGAAGCCAACCAAGGTCGCCACAAACACCCACACGCAGACCAGCATGTAGAGGCCCATCAGGATAGTTTGCGAGTACAGAAAATTGGTCATCGCCAGGAAAAATCCGAGGAAAATCGCGATGATCACGTCGCGCTTCATGCGCATTTCAAGAACTTTCAGGCAGAGCATCGCGATCAGCAATGTGACGCCGACTTCGCGACCGACCAATTGCCGATATTCGAGCCACGCACCTGCCGATACGCCGACCGCGAGCAACGCCATCATCCAGCCGGCCGGCGTTCGCAGCGCGTGCCGCGCGATCCACCAGCGCGCACCGCCGGCAGCGACGCACACCACGCTCACCCAAATGGGCAATCGCGTCACATGCGGCGCGATCACAAACGCCATCGCCGCGAGCAACCAGGTGATGTTGGCGAGGGTGAGCGCACCTTGATTCAGCATGGCTACTCGTTCAAACCGTACAAGGCGAGCGCTTCAAGACAGGCGTCGCGATGGCGGGCACCCGTCGATGGCCGCAGCGCGCGATCAGGAAGTTTCATTCCATAGGGCACTTGCGCGCGCTCGGCTTCCATCACCCACCACGTCAGACGCGAAAGCCGTTGCTCGACCGGCAAGCCTTGCAATGAATCGAAATCGAGCCAGAGATCGGCGCTTGCAGTGGAGCCGAATTCCTTGACCAGCAATCCCTGTCCGCGGGCCAGCGCTTTCCAGGCGATTTGGCGCGGCGTGTCGCCCGGTTTGTAGGCGCGCAGTGATTGAAATTCTTCGTCGCCACGCACCGGCACATTGCCTTGGCCGATCGCGCGCGCTTCCAGCGGGAGCGCGCCGGCACCGGGATCGGGCTTGGGGTAGACCAGACAGCGTGTGCCGAAATCGACGTAGGACCAAGCATGAAAAAGCCCCGTCGGATATTCGGTGAACAATTCGACGCGCTCGCACTTGAGACGTCCTCTTGTGGTGGCTCGCACCGGCAAACTTAGAGTTGTCGTGCCGTGAGTACCTACGTCCACATAGACCGGTTCCGCCGACGCATTGCGCGCGAGTTTCGCGCCGACTGAAAAGCGCGGCATGCCGGGGTTGGTGAAAACCAGCGCGAAATGGGCGACTTCGCCGGCGTATATGGGTTCGACCTTGCCTGGGCTAATCGAGAGCCGCACCATGTTGCGAAACGTGTGCAGCATCGACATGCTGCCCATACCAGCGAGCAGGAAGGTGAGCAGAAAGCCGAGCGAAAGCCCGTAATTGATTGAGCCGATCAGCAGCAAGATCAGTACGAACGCGAAGAAGTAACCGGTGCGGGTCGGCAGGATGAATATTCGGCGCTGCGTCAATACCACCGGCGGTTGCTCAGGAAAGCGCGCGCGAAAAATCCAGTCGGATATGCGTTGACGAAGATTCAAATCCAGGCTGAGGCCGGCCATTGGCTTGTCAGGACGAATTACGGAATCGCCACCGCGCGGATCAATTCCTGCGCGGGATCGAGAACTTTTCCTTCGCCATTCGAAACCGGACGCAGACGGTGCCCGGTCACCGCCGGCACGATGGTCTGCACGTCTTCCGGCAGCACTTGCCGACGGCCCGCCATCATTGCCCACGATTGCGCGGCGCGCAAAATCGCGAGGCCCGCACGCGGCGACAATCCCATCTCAAACCGCGCTGAATCGCGCGTGTAATTCACCATTGCCTGGATGTAATCGATCAATGCGTCCGAAGCGAAAACTTGTGAAACACTCTTTTGCAGCGACAGCAAATCCTCGACCGTCATCGCGGGCGTGATTTTGGCAATCAATTCGCGGCGATCCTCACCTTTCAATAAGGCACGCTCGGCCAATTGATCGGGATAGCCCAGCCGAATTCGCATGAGGAATCGATCGAGTTGAGATTCGGGCAACGGAAACGTGCCGACTTGATGCGACGGATTCTGCGTGGCGATGACAAAAAAGGGTTCCGGCAACTTCATTGTCTTGCCGTCGGCCGTGACTTGATGCTCTTCCATCGCCTCCAATAACGCGCTCTGCGCTTTTGGCGAGGCCCGGTTGATTTCATCGGCCAAAATTACTTGCGAGAACACCGGCCCCGCATGGAATCGAAAGGTGCTGGATTCACGGTCGAAAATCGATACGCCGACAATATCGGCCGGCAGCAAATCGCTGGTGAACTGGATGCGCTGATAGTGCAAACCGAGCAGACTCGCCAGCACATGCGAAAGCGTCGTTTTGCCGACGCCCGGCACATCCTCGATCAGCAAATGGCCGCGCGCGAGAATGCAGCACATCGCCATGCGAATTTGCTGGTCTTTGCCAAGGATAATTTCACCGGCCTTCGCCAGCACGTTGGCGAGCGGATTGTTTGAAAGGTGTTCTTTTTTATCGAAAAGCATGTGGGGTATCAATTCGGTGGAAGGTTGGAATTCTACGCCGCAACGGTTGCCGGGATTTTTTCGATTCACCATTGCAGAAGCGCTGTGTCTGTGACACGCTTACACCGAAATAGATTCCCGAGCGCCACGCGATTCCCCTTTTTACTATGCTCATCACACCATGACCACCGCCTTCATTACCCATCCCGATTGCCTGAAACACGAAATGGGTGCACATCATCCCGAGTGCCCGGCGCGACTCCAAGCGGTATACGACGCGTTCGAGCAATCTGGTTTGCTGCCGCAATTGACGCGAATCGATGCCCCGTTTGCCGAGCGGGATCACCTTGTCGCCGCGCATGCGCCGGATTATGTGGATGCAATTTTTGCGGCGGCACCGGATCACGATTACGCCTACCTTGATCCCGATACCGCGATGAACCGTTATTCACTCAACGCGGCAAGGCGCGCGGCCGGTGCAGTCGTCAAAGCCGTGGACATGGTGATGGCGGGTGATGTCCAGAACGCCTTTTGCGCGGTGCGACCATGCGGGCACCATGCAACGTTTGACCGCTCGATGGGATTTTGCATTTTCAACAATGTCGCCGTCGGCGCGATGCACGCACTGCAACATCATCAACTTGCGCGAGTCGCGATTCTCGATTTCGATGTACATCACGGCAACGGCACCGAGGACATTTTTCACGAAGACGAGCGGGTGATGCTCTGTTCCAGTTTTCAACACCCGTACTATCCCGGCACCGGTGCCGACACCGGCAACACGCATATCATTCCGGCGCCACTCGCCACGCGAACCGGGGGCGCCAAATTCCGTGCGGCGATCGAGTCGACCTGGTTCCCTGCACTCGAAAGATTTCAGCCGGAACTGGTGATCATTTCAGCGGGATTCGACGCGCATGCCGACGATCCCTTGGCGAGCCTTGAATTGCATGAGGACGACTACGCGTGGATCACCGGCCGCATTCGTGAAATGGCCGACATCTATGCACAAGGCCGCATCGTGTCCGCGCTGGAAGGTGGCTATAACCTGGCCGCATTGGGCCGCAGTGCGGTGGCGCATGTTCGGGCGCTGATGTAAACCTGCGTCCACGCATCGGGTTCATGCCGGGAAACTGGCCGCAGCAGAGCCAAACACCGCGATTTTGCTCGCGAATTTGTCGTTTTTGACGTAAAATAGCGGGCTGCACGCAAACTCCAAACAAGGGCACGAGAGGTGCCCTTGTTTTTTGCGGGCCTCCCTTGTTTGGTATCGCATAACCCCATGAATCACATACGTAATTTTTCCATCATCGCGCATATTGACCACGGCAAATCGACGCTCGCCGATCGAATCATTGAGCGCTGTGGCGGGCTTTCTTCACGGGAAATGGAATCGCAGGTGCTGGATTCGATGGATCTGGAGCGGGAACGCGGTATCACCATCAAAGCCCAGACCGCCGCGCTGAAGTACACCGCGCGCGATGGCATCACCTATGACCTGAATTTGATCGACACCCCCGGCCACGTCGATTTCTCCTATGAAGTTTCGCGTTCGCTCTCGGCCTGCGAAGGTGCACTGCTGGTGGTCGATGCCTCGCAAGGCGTAGAAGCGCAAACGGTGGCGAATTGCTATACCGCGATCGATTTGGGCGTGGAAGTGACACCGGTATTGAACAAAATCGATCTCGCGAGCGCGGATCCGACCCGGGTGATGGAAGAAATCGAAGACATCATCGGCATTTCCGCCGTCGGCGCAGTGCAATGCAGCGCCAAGACCGGGCTTGGCATCGAGGACGTTATTGAGACCGTCATTGCCAAGGTGCCGCCACCGAAAGGCTCGGTGGATGCGCCATTGAAGGCACTGATCATCGATTCCTGGTTCGATAATTACGTCGGTGTGGTGATGCTGGTGCGCGTGGTTGATGGCGTGATCAAGCCGAAAGACAAGATTTTGCTGATGGCGACTGGCGCGCAGCATCTGGTTGAGCAAGTCGGTGTATTTACGCCGCGCTCGCAAAACCGCACGGAACTCTCGGCCGGCGGCGTCGGTTTCATCATCTCCGGCATCAAGGAATTGAAGGACGCGAAGGTCGGCGATACCGTGACGCTGGTTGATCGTCCCGCCGAAAAGGCGCTGCCGGGTTTCAAGGAAATCAAGCCACAGGTATTCGCGGGGCTTTATCCGGTGGAATCAAATCAATACGATTCCTTGCGCGATGCGCTCACCAAATTGCAGTTGAACGATTCCTCATTGCGCTTTGAGCCGGAAACCTCTCAGGCCTTGGGTTTTGGTTTTCGATGCGGTTTCCTCGGCTTGTTGCATATGGAAATTGTCCAGGAGCGCTTGGAGCGCGAGTTCGATCAGGAATTGATCACCACCGCGCCGACGGTGATTTATCAGGTCATGTTGCGCGGCGGCGAAGTGATTGAAATTGAAAATCCTTCGCGACTGCCCGAGTTATCGAAAATCGAGGAAATTCGCGAGCCGATCATCATTGCCACCATGTTGATGCCACAAGAATACGTCGGCACCGTGATGACGCTGTGCAACCAGAAGCGCGGCAATCAGATCGACATGGAATATCACGGTCGGCAGGTGATTCTCAAGTACGAAATGCCGATGAATGAAGTAGTGATGGATTTCTTCGACAAATTGAAATCGTCGTCGCGCGGTTATGCGTCGCTCGATTACGAGTTCAAGGAATATCGTGCAGCCGATCTGGTCAAGCTCGATATCCTGATCAACAGCGAAAAAGTCGATGCGCTCTCGCTCATCGTGCATCGCGCCAACAGCCAATATCGCGGACGCGATCTGGCGGCGAAAATGCGTAGCCTGATTCCACGGCAGATGTTCGATATCGCCGTGCAGGCGGCGATCGGTGCCAATATCATTGCGCGCGAAAATATCAAGGCGTTGCGAAAAAACGTGTTGGCCAAGTGTTACGGCGGAGATATTTCGCGCAAACGCAAGTTGCTGGAAAAGCAAAAAGCCGGCAAGAAGCGCATGAAGCAGGTCGGCAATGTGGAAATCCCGCAGGAAGCGTTCCTGGCGATTTTGCAGGTGGAGAGCCGGTGAGCTGGTCGAACCCCAAGCTCACGACTGATTCCGCCAAAATGGCGGTTCGTCGCACGGCGACTGCATTTATCTCGGGCGGCGGTGATGATTCGGCATTGGTATTGGCGGGAAATCACGGCGCGAATCTATTCGAAAGGCATCAATGAACTGGGAAACAATCGGCTGGTTGGCGTTGGGCATCAGCGGCGCGTTGATCGCGGCGAGTTTTTTTGTCGGCAAGAAAGTGGTGTCTGCGGGCAACGCGCCGGCGGTTTCGGTCGAAGGCTCTCATCCCTTGCATGCCTGGCTGGAAATTGCCTGGCCGGTTTTCTTTATCGCCGCGATGGGCATGCTGACATTAAAAGAGATCATGGGTTTCGCGGCCGTTCTGCTGCTCGCGACCACGATCAGCGGGTTGATCTGGGGGATCGACAGTCTGTTGCTGCGAAAAAAACGTGGCGAAGCAGCGGAACCGGTCGTGGTGGAAATGGCGCGCAGTTTTTTCCCCGTCATCCTGATCGTTTTTTTGCTGCGCTCGTTTCTCTATGAGCCGTTCAAGATTCCCTCGGAATCGATGTTGCCGACGTTGCAGGTTGGCGATTTCATTCTTGTCAATAAATTCACCTATGGCGTGCGCCTGCCGGTGATCAACAAAAAGATTGTCGAGACCGGTTCACCGCAGCGCGGCGATGTCATGGTGTTCCGCTACCCGGAAGATCCGGCGAAAGATTTCATCAAGCGCGTCGTCGGAACGCCGGGCGATAAAATTGCCTATCTCAAGAAGCGCCTGACGCTGAATGGCAAAGAAGTCGACATGCAAAGCCTAGGCACGGCTACCGAAGTCGATCAACGCTTGGGGCTGCGCAGATTCGAATCTTTCCGCGAAAAATTCGGCGACAAAAATCACAGCATTCTGCTTAATCCCGATGCGATCGGCGTGAACCTTGCGGGCGTCCGCCAATTCCCCAATCGCAACAATTGCGAATACAATAATGACGGAGTGGTTTGCACGGTTCCGGCGGGGCACTATTTCATGATGGGCGACAACCGCGACAACAGCGACGACAGCCGTTATTGGGGTTTTGTTCCGGAAGAAAACATCGTCGGCAAGGCCGTGCTGGTGTGGATGAATTTCGGTTCACTCAAACGCGTCGGATCGAGCATCGAGTGATTCTAATCGGCACCGCCGCAAGCGCAACATTATCCGTTTCCAACGCCCCGAGGATTCCCATGTATTCACCACGAAAAAATCCGCAGCATCAGCGTGGCATGAGTTTCTTCATGCTGATCTTTGTCTTGGCGGTGAGCGCTTTCGTACTGCTGATGGGTTTGAAGTTGTTCCCCGTCTATAGCCAGTATTTCAATATCAAATCGGTGTTCAAAGGCATGGCCGCCTCCGAAGAAGTTCGTTCGGGTACGGTCGCCGATATCCGCAAGAGCTTCGACCGGCGCGCGACCATCGGTTATGTCGAGGACATTACCGCAGATGACCTGGAAATCACCAAAGAAGGCGGTGAAACCATCGTCACTGCCGCGTGGCAGAAAAAAATCCCCTTGTTTACCGGTTACACGCTGGTGGTCGATTTGAACGTGAGCACGGCGGACAAGTAGCGCCGACTTCATGAGTTCCAACGCCCGGACGCTTGAAATCCGTCTCGGCCATGCGTTTTCCGATGCGTCTTTGCTGACTCAGGCACTGACCCACCGCAGTTTCGGCATTCCCCACAACGAGCGGCTGGAGTTTTTGGGCGACAGTGTGTTGAATTGCGCCATTGCGGCGTTGATCTATGCGCGCAACTCCGAGATGCCGGAAGGCCAGCTCAGCCGGCTTAGATCCAATCTGGTCAATCAGGCGACACTGGCCGACATCTCCAGCCAATTGGGACTGGGAGAATTGTTGCGGCTTGGCGAGGGCGAACACAAAACCGGCGGTGCCGCGCGCCCGTCGATTCTCGCCGACGCGCTCGAAGCGGTATTGGGTGCCATCTATCTCGATGCGGGTTTTGAAGCAGCTACCGCA
The DNA here is from genome assembly GCA_031430555.1 of Betaproteobacteria bacterium. GTDB lineage: Bacteria > Pseudomonadota > Gammaproteobacteria > Burkholderiales > Usitatibacteraceae > UKL13-2. Next base: position 836 of record JANPBQ010000209.1, on the reverse strand, counting down.
ACCGTTGATCGGCTATTTGCACCTCGACTGGCGCTCGCGATGGACAGCAATCCCGCGAAGGACGCCAAAACGACATTGCAGGAATGGCTGCAAGCGCGCAAATTGCCATTGCCGATATATTCGGTGCAACGCGTATCCGGCGACGCGCATCGTCAAGTTTTTCACGTCCGCTGCGAGGTGGCGTCGCAGGCGATCGATGCGACCGGGCGGGGCACCAGCCGCCGCACCGCCGAGCAGGATGCGGCAATGCAGGCCTTCGCGTTGATTGGCAACGCATCATTCACGGCTGCGCACTCTGCGGCGGAACGCACCGAGAAAACATGACAGCCTTCAAATGCGGCAGCGTGGTCATCGTCGGCAGACCCAACGTTGGTAAGTCGACGCTGCTCAATCACTTGGTCGGCCAGAAAGTCAGCATTACCTCAAACAAGGCGCAAACCACACGCCACCGGATCACCGGAATTCTCACCGACGAGACCACGCAGTTCTTGTTTCTGGATACGCCCGGTTTTCAGAAGTCCCACGACAATGCCCTGAACCGCGTGCTCAACCGCACCGTGAGCCAGGCCGTCAGCGACGCCGACGTCGCGTTGTTCATGGTCGAGGCGCTGCGCTATTCCGAGGCCGATGAAACGGTCCTGAAGCAGCTTTCGGGATTCAAAACGGTCCTGCTGGTGGTCGCCAAGTGCGACAAAGTGAAAGAAAAATCGAAGTTGATGGCGTTCCTCAAGGAAATGCAAGGCAAGGCCGAATTCGCGGCGCTCATTCCCGTTAGCGTGAAACAGAAAAAATCTCTGGATGAATTGAAGAAAGTCATCCGCGAATATCTTCCGGTG
>JANPBQ010000208.1:0-6041 GCA_031430555.1 Betaproteobacteria bacterium | reverse complement strand
TCACACGATTTTTCGCGATGTGAATGGACTTGCGCCGTTTGACGAGGTGGTGGAAACCATTTCCGCTCTGGCGGAAGTCACGCTCACGGCGGCACAAGCATTCCACTCGAAAGCGATGGCGACGAAATTCTCGCTCGATCAACCGGAGGCCGAGGCCGCGCAATTGATGATTGTCGGCATGGGCAAGTTGGGCGGGCGCGAACTCAATGTCTCGTCCGACATCGACTTGATATTTGTTCATGCCGAAGACGGCCCCGCCAACCGCCAGCGTTCGTGGCACGAATTTCATTCCGCAGTCGGCAAGCGCGTGATCCGCGCGTTGGACCAGGTCGATGCCGAGGGCTTTGTCTTCCGCGTCGACATGCGCCTGCGGCCATTCGGCACCAGCGGCCCATTGGTGTCGAGCCTAGCGTCGCTGGAGAATTATTTCATCACACAGGCGAGGCCGTGGGAGCGTTATGCGTGGCTGAAGGCGCGCGCCATTACCGGCCTGCCCGGCACCATCGCCAATCTCGATTCGCTTGCGCGGTCATTCGTCTATCGCCGCTATCACGATTACGCCGCCATCGAGGAAATGCGCACCCTGCACGCACAAATCCGTGCCGAGGCCGCCAAACGAAACCGGCTCGACGACATCAAGGTCGGCGTTGGCGGCATCCGCGAAATCGAATTCATCGCGCAACTGTTTCAGTTGATCCGCGGCGGACGCGAGACCGCGCTACAAACCCGCTCCACCCGTGCCGCATTGACGCAGCTTGGTGCGCTGGGAATTTTCACCGCTGAGCGAGTCGCTGCGTTGCAATTGGCCTATGTCTTTCTGCGTAATCTGGAACACCGGCTGCAATATCTGGACGATCAGCAAACGCAAACGCTTCCGGTCAACGATGACGATCGTCTACGTATTGCGGACGCGATGAATTTCAACGATTGGACGCCGTTCCTCGCTGAACTGGATCGGCATCGCGCCATTGTCACCGGCGAATTCGAGGCGCTGTTTTCAGCACCCGCCGCCAATGAAAAAACACCTTCGCCGCTGCCCGAGCGAGACACATCGGGCCTCGAAGTCCGTACCATTGCCGCCGAATTGGGAACGGAAAATGCCGAACTGATCGGCATTCGCATCGACGCGTGGCTCGCGTCATCGCGTACGCAAACGCTTTCCGCCAAATCGCGCGCACGGATGGAAACGTTGATTCCCATCGCGTTGAAGGCGGCGCTGGTGCAGGATCACGCGCCCGCCACGGCAGTGAAAACTTTTTTTCGCTTGTTTGATCTCATCGAAGCCATCGACAAACGTGAAACCTATCTCGCGTTGCTGGTGGAGTATCCGCAGGTGCTGGAGCGCGTCGCACGCATTGCCGCCAATAGTGCCTGGGCGGCAGAATTTTTGCGGCGGCACCCGATCCTGCTCGATGAATTGATTGCACCGGCAGAAAAAAATGCGGAGCTCGATTGGCGTGCCGAGCGGCGCGCGCTGCAAACTGCCTGTGACGCGGCGGATGGCGATATTGAAAAGCAATACGAGTTGCTGCGCCACGCCAAACAAGTCGCCACGCTGAAACTCAATGTTGCGGATATCGAAGGCCGCCTGAGCGTGATGGCGTTGTCAGACGAGCTATCCGCATTGGCCGATATGTTGCTGGATGTGGCGCTGGTGCTGGCATGGCGGGCGCTTTCGGCAAGCACGAATCGCGCTGAACCCGTTGATAGTTCGGCGATTCACACTCCCAATCAATGGCAGCCGCCACCCGGCTTCGCCATCATCGGCTACGGCAAACTCGGCAGCAAGGAATTGGGCTATGCGTCCGATCTGGATCTGGTGTTTGTCTATGATCCCGCCAGCGGAATCGAGCCGGATCGCTACGCCAAGCTCGCGCAGCGCCTTTCCAGTTGGCTCAACACCATGACGGCCGGCGGCGTGCTCTACGAAACGGATGTGCGCTTGCGTCCCGATGGCGATTCCGGACGACTCGCATCAAGCCTCGACGGGTTTCGCATCTACCAGCAAACGCGCGCCTGGACGTGGGAACATCAGGCGCTCACGCGCGCGCGCTTTTGCGCAGGCGACGCCGCGATGGCGGCACCGTTCGAGGCGATCCGCCGCGAGATCATCGCCGCGCCGCGCGATAAACAAGAACTACGCGCAGAAATCATCGAGATGCGCGACAAAATGCGTGCCGAAAAAAAAGATCGCGCCGACCATCTAGATTTAAAACACACGCGCGGCGGCATCGTCGATGTGGAATTCATCGTGCAGTACCTCATTCTCGCCTACTCGAACGAGCATCCGGAATTCCTCGGCAACCTCGGCAACTTTGCCCTGCTCACTCGCGCAGCGGCGCTCGGTATCCTCGACGAGAATCTCGCCGCCAATATCGGGAAAGCCTACCTCGTCTATCGCGAACGCCAGCATCGGGCGCGCAACAATAACGAGTTGAAGACGTGGGTCGGGGTTGAGGAATTCGTGGCGGAGCGGCAGGCGGTGACGCGGGCGTGGATGGAATTGTTTGGCTAGAATCATCGTCGATACAAATTCGATTTCTATCTTGCGTAGTCATCCTGACCCCGGACTGGATCCGGGGGAGGGATCTCGTCTTCGCCGGATCCTTCGCTGCGCTCAGAGCCTGCGACGGTCGCGAACCGGGGATGACAATAGCAAATTTGCAAGAGTCGAGGAAATGAAACTCTAGCACTGGTGCGCCTTTACAATGCTTTTGTGCTTGAAAGGCCCGCCGAATGGCGATCTGCGGGGTGTGGAATGAGAGAAATGCTCCGCTGCAAGACTTGACCCCCATGGTCATACCCCCATGGTCACAGCATGAGAATCGGCAAGATACCGAGCGAATCAATGGAACCAAAAACATGAAGACTGAAACCCTTCTCGACTACATCGATCACTGGCACGAGACCGCGCCCGATGTCACTTGGCTGCGGGAGCGCCGGGGAGACCAATTTGTCGAATGGAGCTGGCGCGCCGCGCAAGAGGAGTTGTATGCCATCGCGACGTGGATCGAGGCACGTTACGGTCGCGTGCACGGCACTGAGAGCGCCAACATCGCCCTGCTCTCCCGCAATCGCGCGCACTGGATGCTGGCGGATCTGGCGATCATCGCCTCGGGGAATGTGACGGTCCCGCTTTTCACGACGCTGGCTCAGGATACGGCGCGCTACATCCTCGAATTTGCAAACACGCGTTTGTTGATCTTGGGTGAGGCCGAGAATTGGCCGCGTGTCAGTGCGATCCTGCGAAACGATGTCGAAATCATCACGCTGCCTGGCGTGGAGATCGATGCACCACACACACGCTGGGAGGATATTCTCGCGACTCACCGCGGCCAGCGTCCGGCACACGCGCCGACCGCAGGCGAAATGATTTCAATTGTGTTTACCTCCGGTACCACGGGCATCCCCAAAGGGGTGATGCATACGCATGCGTCGATGTTGGTGCCGATGCAGCGATGTCGGGAATACTTTACGGTGAGGGCAAACCCCCGATTCCTGTCTTACCTGCCGCTTTCCCACATTGCAGAAAGACAACTGGTGCTGGTTCAATCCCTGATCCATTGCGGTAGCGTGACCTTCAATGAATCCCTCCCAACACTGGTGCGTGACATGGTCGAGGCACGTCCAAACTTTTTCTTCGGGCCACCGCGCGTTTGGGAGCAATTGCAACAAGGCATCATCGGCAAATTCGGGTCGGCGCAGGCACTGCAGAAGGCACTGGAACAGGATCTCGCGGGGGTTTCGCAGCGGTTGCGGCACGCGGTGGGATTGGACGAAGCCGATTACATGCTGACCGGTGCCGCGCCCATTCCGCCGGCACTGATCGCCTGGTATGACACGATCGGCCTGGCATTGATGGAAGGTTTTGGTCAAACAGAGATCATGGGAGTGACGGCCAACGTGCCCGGCGCCCGCCGCATTGGCTCGATCGGTCGTGCGATCGCCGGCGTGGAAATCCGCATTGCCGAGGATGGAGAACTGCTAGTCCGCTCGGATGGGGCCGCGACCGGCTATTACAAAATGCCGGAGAAAACGGCGGAGACATTTGTCGATGGCTGGGTGCATACCGGCGACAAGGCACGCGTTGACAGCGACGGCTTTGTGTATCTCACCGGCCGCGTCAAAGATTATTACAAGACGGTGCATGGCAAATTTGTCGCGCCTGCACCGATCGAAAACGAGTTTGCGGCGAACAACTATGTTGAGCAGCTCTGCCTGCTGGGCAGGGGCTATTCCAAGACCGTGATGCTGTGCGTACTCAATGCCGCCGCGCGAGAACAGCCGCCCGACATCGTGGCAAACGCCATGCGTGCGCAAGCGGAGCATGTCAATCTGAATGTCGCCAAACACGAACGCATCGGCGTGGTGATCATCTGCCGTCAACCCTGGACGATTGAAAACGGCGGCATGACGCCGACGCTCAAGCTGCGCCGCGATGCGCTTGAATCCCGCTTCGGTGAACAGGCACGCGATCTCGCGCAGGATGCCGCGACACGCGGCGAGTTGTTGATTCACTGGCGCGATTAGGCTGCGATTAGGCTGCCAGCATAGTGAACCAAGGGTGATGGCGTCGGTCTTCTTCGGGCATTTCACGCTGACCCGAATGGCACTTACTCATATCGGAAACTAGCGCCGGTCGTGAACGATAGCCCGGAAGAAGCGCAGCGTATTCCGGGGTGGCTTTCGCAATGTGCGCAACTTTCCCGGAATCCGCTGCGCTTCTTCCGGGCTACAGTTGGCGTAGGTAAGCACCATTCCACGCGGCCCCCTTTTACTGCCATTTACACATTTACCCTGCCAGTTTCGCACTCGCCAATCGATTCAAACTTATTCCCTGCTCTGCGGCTTGCATTGCCAACGCACGATGTACTTCAGGCGGAATTCGCACTCTGAATTCGCCGCTGTAATGTTTTTCCGCTAAGGCATTGGGGATTTGTTCGCCATTCGATTGCATATCGGCGACCGCCTCGGCAACGGCTTGCCGGATCCCTGCCAGTGCTTTCTCCGGTGTCCGTGCCAACCAGGACAACGAGGGAAACTCGGCGCAAAGCCCGACATGTTCTGCGTCTTCCGCAGACCATGTAACGCGGTAGGTGTAGTGGTTAGTGTTCATTTTGGCGTTCTTTCAATTTATCGATGGCGAGAAGCACCTGCCGCACCTGATAGGCCTTTGCTTTGCCCTTGTCGTTCTGGATGTTGACTCGCGGATCTCCCGGCCATGGTGTTTTGAAAACACTATGACTGGAGCCGGATTGGCGCGACTTTCCAAAGAATTCTTCACACACCTTGAACAAATCCGCGAAGCTGACATTTGTCGGCTGATGTCGCATTTGTTCGAGGATTTTTCTGGTCGAAGCCATGCGCGAATGGTACCAATAGTGGCACCGCTTTGTCAAAACAACAACAGGCGGAATTTCGGCACGACCTTGCTGTTCAGACCATTCGCGGGATGACGTATTGCAGTTTGTTCGCGCTAAATATTTCTACCTGCAGCGCAGTCTCGTCAAGCCACGGTCACGTCTTCGATCTTGCACGCGCAAAACGAAAGACGTGCCCCTGTGCGTGCTGCGCAAGACGCGCGGAATGGCGATCTGCGATGTGCGGAATTCAGGAAATGCTCTATTGCAAGACTCGTATCTTGCCAATACCGATCAACTTTGTTGTAGTAGCGAAGTAGAGCCGGTCGGGCGGGACGATGCTGTTAAGACAGAAGGCCGTGTTATGTAGAGAGCCTGTGGGTCAGTTAAGCACGCCTGCCCGTTTCTCGTTCAGTCAGTCCGAACGGTAACCTGGGCCATCGCCAAGCTTGAATCTTTCTGTTGACGATAGCGGATGCGTAAGCCCGCATACGAGGAAGGTCAAAACGATGAACGAGAACATGGGCTCGACCGATGCCATGGTGGGCATCGATGTGGCAAAGCTTAAAGTGGATTTGTTCGCCGTCAACAACGGCAAGGGTAAATCGAAAGTGTTTGACAACACCGCGAGTGGTCATCGCGAACTGCAGCGCTGGCTCATTGAGCGCGGGTTTGTTCCGA
>JANPBQ010000207.1:0-6032 GCA_031430555.1 Betaproteobacteria bacterium | reverse complement strand
CGCCGTGCTGTCCGACATCGAAGTCCACGCCCTTGTTGGCGCTCGACATACCGATCCATTCCGGGTGCTGGGCATGCATGCCGATGCGAAGGGTGCGCTGTGGGTGCGCGCGATGTTGCCGGGTGCCGCCGCGGTATCGGTAATTGACGCGAAATCATCGCGCGACATTGCGATGCTTGGGTGTCGTCACGACGACGGCTTATTCGAAGGCGTGATGCCGCGCCGCCGCAACCGATTCGAGTATCGGCTGCTCGTTGAATGGCGCTCCGGCGAGAGCGGCACCTACGCCGACGCGTTCAGTGTCGAGCCGCAAATCGGCGAACAGGATTTGTATTTTCTCGGCGAAGGAAGTCACCTTCGCCCCTCCGACGTTCTCGGTGCGCAGCCGCGCACCCTCGGTGGAGTAGCGCCAATTGAGGGCGTGAATTTTGCCGTGTGGGCACCCAACGCGCGGCGCGTGAGTGTCGTGGGAACCTTTAACAACTGGGATGGCCGGCGGCATCCGATGCGGTCGCGTGGCGTATCTGGTGTGTGGGAAGTATTTGTGCCGCACGCCGCCATCGGCGACAAATACAAGTTTGAAATTGTCGCCGCCGACAATACCTTGCTGCCGCTGAAGGCCGACCCCTACGCGCGCGCCGCCGAGCTGCGGCCGGAAACCGCGAGCATTGTCGCCGCATTACTGCCGCCGCAGAAACTGCCCGCCAAACGGGCAATCGCCAACGTGCACACTTCGCCGATTTCCATCTACGAAGTGCATGCCGGTTCATGGAAACGCGGCGCACATCAATTCCCGACCTGGGATGAACTGGCCTCTTCGTTGCCGGCCTACGCCGCCGAATTGGGCTTCACGCATATTCAACTATTGCCCGTGAGCGAACATCCGTTTGACGGATCGTGGGGCTATCAAACGCTGGGCATGTACGCGCCATCCGCGCGCTTTGGGCCGCCGGAAGGGTTTGCGCGCTTCGTTACCGCCTGCCGCAAACACGGCCTGGGAATTCTGCTCGATTGGGTGCCGGCGCATTTTCCGAGCGACGCGCATGGCCTCGCCAAATTCGACGGCACCGCGCTCTACGAATACGCGGATCCGCGAGAAGGATTTCATCGCGATTGGAATACACTGATCTACAACTTTGGGCGCCACGAGGTGCGCAATTTTCTCCTCGGCAGTGCGCTCTATTGGATCGAGCGCTTCGGAATTGACGGATTGCGCGTCGACGCCGTCGCCTCGATGCTGTACCGGGATTACAGCCGCGCGGCGGGCGAGTGGATACCCAATGCGCACGGCGGGCGCGAGAATCTGGAAGCGATTTCCCTCCTCAAACGCGCCAACGAGATTGTCGGCGGCGAGTGTCCCGGCGCCATCACCGTCGCCGAGGAGTCGACTGCATTTCCCGGCGTGTCGGCACCGACTTACGAGGGCGGGCTCGGTTTTCACTACAAATGGAACATGGGCTGGATGAACGACACACTGCGCTACATGCAGGAAGACCCGGTGCATCGGCGTTGGCATCACGACAAGATGACTTTCGGCCTCGTCTACGCGTTCAGCGAAAATTTCGTGCTGCCGATTTCGCACGATGAAGTGGTACACGGCAAAAACTCGATGCTCTCGAAAATGCCCGGCGACGAGTGGCAGCGCTTCGCCAATTTGCGCGCGTACTACGGATTCATGTGGGGCCACCCGGGCAAAAAGCTGTTGTTCATGGGTCAGGAATTCGCCCAACCCGGCGAATGGAATCACGACGCGGAATTACCCTGGGACTTGCTGGACAACGCAAGGCATGCCGGCGTCCAGCAACTGGTGCGCGATTTGAATCGCCTATATCGACACTATCCCGCGCTGCATCGAAAAGATTGCGATGCCGATGGCTTTGAGTGGCTGGTCCCAACCGATTCCGCGCAATCGGTGCTCGCATGGCTGCGCCGCGATGGCACCGGCCAGCTGATGCTGGTGGTGTGCAATTTCACCCCGGTGCCGCGCGCGGACTATCGCATTGGCGTGCCGGGCGGCGCATCGAAATGGGTAGAGTTGCTGAACACCGATGCCGAGATCTACGGTGGCAGCAATGTCGGCAATGGCTCAGCACCATTGGCGCCGGAGTCCGTCGCCGCGCAACAGCAATCACAATCGTTGCGGCTGACTTTGCCCCCTTTGGCGACATTGTTTCTCGCCCCGGTTTGACATTCTCCAAACTCAACATGAACGCCCGAAATTCACTGTCGGAAGTCATTCAAGAAGGCCGTCATCATCCGATGGGATCGCTTGCGCGCGATGGTGGCGTGAATTTTGCTGTGTTTTCACAGCACGCGGAACGTATCGAGCTTTGCGTATTTGATACCAGCGGCGCGCGCGAATTGCGACGCTTTGCGCTGCACGGGCCGCATAACGGCATCTTTCATGGTTTCCTTCCAGGTGTGGGCGCAGGGCTCGTGTATGGCCTGCGTGCGCACGGGCTTTACGCGCCGGAAGCGGGCCATCGCTTCAATCATCACAAGCTGTTGCTCGACCCTTATGCGCGCGAAATTGTCGGGCATTTCGGCTGGCGCGCCGAACATCACGGCTATGAGTTGGGGCACCCCGACGGCCAACGATCATTCGATACCCGCGACAACGCCGCCCAGGCACTGAAAGCGCAGGTGGCGGAGCCGATGGGGCCGGCGCCGGGTTGGCTGAACGCGCCGCGCATTGCCTCGGCCGATGTCGTGCTCTATGAAGTCCACGTAAAAGGATTCTCGATGACGCGCGCCGATATTCCGGCGGCGATGCGTGGCACCTATTCGGCGCTCGCGCATCCGGCATCGATCGCGCATTTCAAATCGCTTGGCGTCACCACGCTGTCATTGTTGCCGGTGCAATATTGCATCGATGAAGCGCCGCTGGTGGATCGCGGCCTGAAAAATTATTGGGGCTATAACACGCTGGGGTTTTTCTGCCCCGATCCGCGCCTCTCCGCCACGCGCGACGATCCGGCCGCCGTCACAAAGGAATTCCGGAAAATGGTGGAAACCCTGCATGAACAGGGACTCGAAGTGGTGATGGATGTGGTTTACAACCACACGCCCGAAGGCAATGAATTCGGGCCGACCGTCAGTTTTCGCGGCCTCGATAACGCGAGCTGGTATCGCCATGTCAGCGACGACCGGAGCCGCAGCGAGAACCTTACCGGCTGCGGCAACACGCTCAATGTCGAGCATCCGCGCGTGACGCAATTCGTGCTCGACTCGCTACGCTATTGGGTGCAGGAAATGGGTGTCGACGGCTTTCGCTTCGATTTGGCGCCGGTGTTGGGCCGACGGCACCACGGTTTTGATCCTCACGCTGCGTTTTTTGTGGCCCTGCAACAAGACCCGGTGCTGTCGGGCGTGCATCTGATTGCTGAGCCATGGGATGCCGGTTACGACGGCTATCAGCTCGGTCGCTTTCCGGGCCGTTTTCTCGAATGGAACGACAAATTCCGCGACGCCGTACGCGGCTATTGGCTGCAGACAGGGGTTTCGCGCGGCGAACTCGCGCGCCGCTTTACGGCTTCCAGCGATTTATTCCATCATGGCCAGCGACGACCGAGCGCATCGGTGAATTTTGTCTCAGTGCACGATGGCTTCACGCTCGCTGATACCGTGAGCTTCAGCCGCAAACACAACGAGGCCAACGGCGAAGGCAACCGCGATGGCCGCGACAACGAACTGTGCGCGAATTTCGGCATCGAGGGTGCCACCGATGACGCGGTCATCATTGCCACCCGCGCGCGCCTGCGCCGCGCAATGGTCGCCTCACTTTTGCTGGCGCAAGGCACGCCGATGTTGTGCGCGGGCGACGAGTTCGGCAACACACAGGGCGGCAACAACAACGCCTATTGTCAGGACAATCCGACGGGTTGGCTTGATTGGCAAACGGCGGAAGAAAACTTTCTGCAATTTGTCGCCGAAGTGCTCGCGTTGCGCCGCGTCGAGCCATTGCTGCGCCACGACCGCTGGTTCTCCGCAAGCCACACGGCGACGGGCGAGGCCTCCGTGCGCTGGACGGCGCCGAATGGTCACGACATGCAGATGCATGATTGGCACAATAACGATGTTCGAGCCTTTGGCTGCATCCTGACCGAAAGCGCACGCGACCCGAAGGGCACCAAGGACGGCGTGTCGCAGTTGATGATCTGCCTGAATCCGCAAGCCTCGCCAATGCTCTTTTCATTGCCCGCCGGCCAATGGCGGATCGCGCTTGACAGCAGCGGCGAGCTGTCGGTCGACGGCGATATCGCGTCGTCGCGTTTCTCCATTCCACCACATGCCGTCGTCGTATTGCGGTTCGCCGCTTCGTGAATCCTGCCTGAGAGAATTTCCCATGAACGCACTTGAGAAACGCCGCGCCGGCATCCTCTTGCACATCACCTCATTACCGGGGCCGCACGGTATGGGCGATTTCGGACCCGAGGCGCGAAACTTTGTCGATTGGCTCGCGTCTGCCGGCCAAACGATCTGGCAGTTGCTGCCAACCACACCGATCGGCCCCGCCAATTCGCCGTATCAAGGTGTCTCCGCATTCGCGGGTAGCCAATGGATGGTTGCGTTCGAGCCGCTGATCGAGCGTGGTTGGTTGGCGGCACCCGTGTTGCTCGATGGACGATTCAACGCGCGGCAAGTTGATTTTGGCAAGGTGCTGAGCTGGCGCGAGAACCAATTGCGCGCCGCCTCGGCAGGTTTTTTCGCGCGTGCAACGGATCAAGACCGGCAAGCTTTTTCTGCCTGGTGCGCGCGCGAATCATCGTGGCTCGATGACTACGCGTTGTTCATGGCGATACGTTCGCCGGTCAATGGGCAGCCCTGGTGGGAATGGCCCGCGCCGCTCGCGCGCCGCGATGCGAGCGCATTGCAGGCCGCGCGCACTGAGCATGCGAATGAAATTTCATTCTGGAAATTTGTGCAATGGTGTTTTGATACACAGTCCAGCGCGCTGAAAACTTATGCGAACGAGCACGGTGTGGCCATCATGGGCGATCTGCCGATCTTTGTGGCTCACGACAGCGCCGATTGCTGGGCGCGGCCAGACTTGTTTTTCCTCGATGAAAATTTTGCGACCACCGTGGTGGCGGGTGTGCCGCCGGATTCGATGGCGCCGCTTGGCCAGCGCTGGGGCAATCCACTCTATCGTTGGGATCGGATGGCTGCTGAGAATTTCGCTTGGTGGATTGCGCGCGTCAAGCGCTCGCTCGCTCAGGCCGATCTGATCCGCATCGATCACTTTCGCGGCTTCGCGGGATACTTTGAAATCCCCGGCACTTGTGCGGACGCAACGCAAGGCCGCTGGGTCAATGCGCCGGGAAAGGCGTTGTTCGCGGCGATCGAGGCCGCCTTGGGGAAACTCCCCATCGTCGCCGAAGACCTCGGCTTGATCACGCCGGATGTGATCGAATTGCGCGATGGTTGCGGGCTGCCCGGCATGAAAATTCTGCAATTCGCATTCGGCGGCGATGGCACCCACGAATTCCTGCCGCACAACTATATGCCCAACACGGTCGCCTATTCCGGCACGCATGACAATGACACGGCACGCGGCTGGTGGGACAACGCCAGCCCGCGCGAACGCGCGTATGCCGGCAGCTACCTCGCGGCGAACGCCGATGAGTTTCACTGGGCCATCATCCGCGCCGCGTGCAATTCCGTCGCCAACACAGCGATATTTCCATTGCAGGATGTTTTGGCTCTCGATAGCCGCCACCGCATGAATACGCCTGGCACCGGCGATGGCAATTGGGGCTGGCGATTCGAGTGGAGCATGGTCGATCGCGACGTCGCGCGTGTGTTGGGCGTGATGGCGGCGGCGAGTGGGCGCGGGCGGTTTGAGTTGTTGGGGTTGCCGGGAACAGGTGGCGAATGATCGAATCTCAAATCACTAGTGTCCCAACGTTCAGAACAGATTTCCCTGATTTGGGGAAACGCCCGGTTGGTCTGGTTCGAATGAGGGTTTGAGCAGGGCGAGAATCGGTGTCGTCTCGAACATGTTCAGGTTCAGCACGCGCAAGATTTCGTGC
>JANPBQ010000206.1:0-3434 GCA_031430555.1 Betaproteobacteria bacterium | reverse complement strand
GCGGATGCGTTGCAACATCCAGAAAAACTCCGCCCACGATTGCGACAGCGCCATCGCATAGGTGTGCTCGGCGAACACCACGCAATCGCTCTTTTCCAGGCTGAATAGCGGCTGCGCATCGACGGTCTCGTAGGGAAATTCACCGAGCAGATAAATCTCATACGGCTGACCAATATTTTTCCGGGCGAGATGCGCAACCCGCTCGCGCAAATCCGGTTCCAGCTCGCGCAGGTACGCCAGATAGCGGCCGACCTCCTCGGGCGACATGCGGTAGAGCGGCTTCGCGAGATAGCGTGCGAGATCTTTCGCGTCGACCCCCGCGCGAGCTGCGGCGTCGCGCTGCGCGGCGGTTGGCGCGACGAGAGATTCCGTTGGGGGTGGCAGCACCGGGGCGCGCAACTGTGCGCACGAGGCCAGTAGCAACAGCGCCATCGACATCGCCACGATGTTTATCATCAGTCCTGCGCGGCGGAAAAGTGCGTTCTTGTGTTGCACGAGCGTGGATGAACTCCGCGTTGAAATCCAATTCTCGAAAGCGTAACACGGTCGCGACGTCGATCGTGGCACCTCACACCGCATACAGCGCCGCCGTAGCCGCAAGCAGTTTTTGCACGCGCTTTCTCAGCGCCAGCGGTGCCAACACTTCCACTTCGGCACCAATACTCAATAGCTGATGCGCGGCGTGCTCGATGGATTCGATGGGCATGGTGATGCGCGTCCATCGCGCACCCTCCGTTTCCACGCTGCCACTCTGGCGCACAGCGTCGTTCACCGCCGCACTCAACTCCTTCACATACTTCATGCCGCGTTGACTGACGCGGACGGTCGCGGTGCCGGTGTAGATGTCGGATTCGAAGCGTTTTATCGAGGCTTGCCAATACGCGGCAAGTTGGAATTTCTTCGGGTACTTGAAGGAGCCTGCTTGCACGGAAAGTTTCTGGATGTTGGCGACGCGATAAGTGCGCACATCCTTCCCGCCATCCGCCAACGCAGCCATGTACCAGACGCCGCTCTTCAGCACCAACCCCAACGGCTTGACGATGCGTTCGCGGGTTCCACTCCAGCTTTCATAGCGAATCGCGAGGACGCGTTGATGCCACACCGCGTTGGCCACCGCCTGCAAATGCACGGGCGGTTTCGCCGCGCGATACCATTCGACCGGATCGATGTGCAAACGCGCACCGACGCGCGCCGCATCGTCGCGAAGGGCGGCAGGCAGCGATGCCAGCATTTTGAGGCGCGCGGAGGCGGAGGCGCTGCCGAGCCCCAATTCGGTCGCAGCCTTCGGCAGGCCCGACAGGAACAACGCGTGCGCTTCCGGCTCGGTCAAGCCGGTGAGCTCGGTGCTCCAGCCTTCACGCAACTGAAAGCCGCCCTCGCGCCCGCGGTCCGACCAGACCGGCACGCCCGCCGCCGACAGTTGGTCGATGTCTCGCAGCACGGTGCGCGTCGATACTTCAAGCTCGGCCGCCAGTGTTGACGCACTCATGCGCCCGCGCGATTGAAGCAGCATAAGGAGGGAAAGAAGACGGCTCGCACGCATATTTTTGATCGTATCAGGAATATATGACATCAGGTGGCGTATATGGTCGGCTACGCTTGGCGCTCTTTCATCGAAAGGAACACACCATGTTGAATCTGCGCTTCAGCGTCCGCCGCGCTTCGTATCGCGCATACCTGTTCGCTGCCCTGTTCTCAATAGGAGTCTTGACTACCATGTCCGCCATTCCTGTCCATGCCAACAAAACGCCGGGCGCAATGCCCTCCGATGCCGAGGGTTTCTATTTTCTCGAAGGCCAATGGCGCGTCCACAACCAAAAACTGAAAGAGCCGCCGGGCGGAAAAGACGAGTGGATCGAGTTCGAGGCGCGAGCGAAATTTTTCACGTTGCTCGATGGACTTGTCAGCGTCGAGGAATTGCGCGACGCGAAGGGCGGGCCGTTCGGCAGCGCCGTGCGCACCTTTGACCGCGAAAAGCGCACCTGGTCCGACGCATGGATTTCCGCGCGAAACGGCGTTCTGAACGAGCCTGTATACGGCCGATTCGACGGCAATGTCGGCGTCTGGGATTCGCCTGACACGCTGGACGGTAAACCGATCATCGTCCGCGGGCTCTGGAAGCGCGTGACAAAAGACGAGGTGATCTGGGAGCAGGCCACGTCGAAAGATAACGGCAAGAACTGGGACGTGAACTGGAAAATGCGCTTCGAACGTATTGCGGAAGTCGCAAAAGGCGCAAAGTAATGAACCTAATTCCGATGGGTGCGGGGGACTTTGATTTCCTGATCGGCCAATGGCGGGTCGCGCATCGACGCCTCAATGAACGGCTTGCGGACTGCGCAGAGTGGACGAAATTTGGCGGCGCGATGACGACCTGCAAGATTCTCGGCGGACAGGGCAACCTCGACGACACGACAATCCACTTTCCCGACGGTTTGTACCGCGCGGCGGCGATCCGCGCGTACGATCCTGACAAAGCAATCTGGTCAATCTGGTGGCTCGATGGCCGACATCCCGGCACAATTGACACACCCATGGTCGGGCGATTTGAGCATGGCGTCGGCACGTTCTACGCCGGTGAAAAATTCGCAGGTCGACCGATCCGCGTGCGCTTCATGTGGACGATGCCGGCCCTCGATTCGCCACGCTGGGAGCAGGCATTTTCGGTCGATGGCGGAGCGACGTGGGAAACGAACTGGGTAATGGATTTCTCGCGAGCGACGTGAGATATCGTACCGTATCGATTTGCGACGTATTTCGGCACCTCTGGGCGATTGTTGGATATGAAACTATCCGCACGCGTTTCGGAGCGACCGCTCGTCACCCCTCTCGATTCGACCCGAAGTCCGACAAGTCGAACGCGAATATTCTAAAACGCCATGAAATCCGCGCCGGTGCTAGAGTTTCGGCGAGTGGCGCTACGCCTTGTGATAAATCTCCGCCCCCTTCTTCACAAACTCCACCGCCTTCACTTCCATGCCCTTTTTCAACGCTGCTTCATCGCTCAATCCTTCCGCCTTCGCAAAGTCCCGCACATCCTGCGAAATCTTCATCGAACAAAAATGCGGGCCGCACATGGAACAGAAATGCGCGAGTTTGGCACCTTCCTGCGGCAATGTTTCGTCGTGGAATTCCTTGGCCTTTTCGGGATCGAGGCCCAGATTAAATTGGTCGTCCCAACGAAATTCGAAGCGGGCCTTCGATAACGCGTTGTCGCGGATCTGCGCACCGGGGTGGCCCTTGGCGAGATCGGCAGCGTGTGCGGCAATCTTGTACGCCATGATGCCGTCCTTGACGTCGTTCTTGTCCGGCAATCCGAGGTGTTCCTTCGGCGTCACGTAGCACAGCATCGCGGTGCCGTACCAGCCGATCATCGCGGCACCGATTGCGCTGGTGATGTGATCGTAGCCGGGTGCGATGTCAGTGGTCAGGGG
>JANPBQ010000205.1:0-3722 GCA_031430555.1 Betaproteobacteria bacterium | reverse complement strand
GTCGTGCCGCCGAAGGATTGGCCCATCACGACGGCACGATCCTTGGCGACTTCTTTCCAGCCGCGCAAATATTCAAGCACCGTGACGGTCTGCGCGGCACTCGCGGCATAGGCGGGTGGATAGTTTCGGTTGGCGCAAGCGCCGGAACTCTCAACATCCGGTCCACCCGTTACGCCATAACCGATTCGCGTCGGCACGGCGACGATGAAACCGCGCTCGGCGAGCCAGCGGGAAGTATTGCTGTACTGCGCGCGGCCCAGATCCTTGTGACCTTGCGGTGTGGTGGCGCGACCGTGATTCAGGATCAGCGCAGGATAGGGTTGCGGCGCGGCATCGTCATAGAAAATCGTCACCATGATTTGCCGGGAAACTTCCTTGCCGGATCCATTAATCACCTTCGCCGCGATCCAACGCTTATCCTCGACGACTTTGGCCGCTGCGGCCATTGATATCAGCAGCGCAATCACGCCAACGACGGCGCGCAATCTTGGGCGACGCGATGTCATTCAAACAACGAATTCATGTAACGCAGACGCGAGGCAACCGAGCGCATAATCGCCATGCCGACCGCCGGATCGGATTTCACCAATTCCATCAATCCATCGCGATTGAGCGACAACAATGCGCAATCGATGCGCGCGACGGCACTCGCCGTGCGCGGCGATTGATCGACCAGCGCGATCTCGCCGAACACGCCACCGGGGCCGATCTTCTCAATGATTTTCCGGCCGACCGTGATGGCGACTTCGCCTTCCAGCACCACATACATGCTGGTGCCGGCACGGCCTTCCTGCATGATCTTCGCGCGCTCCTGAAATCGCACCACCGTTCCGCGCTCCATTTTTTCGTGCAGCACGGCCAGCGTTTCCGCGTCGAACACCGGTTCACTGCGGTTGCTGCGGTGGTTCGGTCCCGCCGCGCGCGACGCCAATCGCGCAACCAGAAACCGGAGTTTCACGAACATGACGCTCATCAGCATGAAGGCGAATTCGGGTTGCTCGGTCAGACCCGCTTGCACTTCCTTGCCGTCGAGCGAATAGGCGATGCAATCGACTACCGCCTTCGCGCCCGCGCTGCGCCGCGCTTCGCGCTCGACCTCGGGAATTTCGCTGATAACCGCCATCTCGCCGAACACGTCGCCCGGTGCCACCGTATCGATCAATCTGCGGTTCGCCGTCAGGGCAATTTCTCCCGCCGTGAGCAGGTACATGCGGTGAAAGTGCCGGCCGCGAAACAGGTCGCGATCGATCTTTGTGGTCAACGCCTTAGTCAAAGGCTTTTGGAAAATGGACTGTTTGTTCGAGCGTTCGTTTTGCTTGAAGATGACCGTGCCCGCCGCGATTTTTTCCTTCTTGCCGAAGGTTTTGAAGAATGCCTTCGCGATCACCGGATCATAAAATCCGCTGCCGCGTTTGATCGGCATGAAGGTCGATGGTCCATCAATTACGGGCAGGGGCTGGGTCATAGTGGCTGCGAAAAGTAGGTTGAAAATCGACAGCGATCAACGCCGACATCATACGAGGGCCAGATTGGCCGAGCGGTGCCGCGTAACACGTCTCCATCGGCAGTTCGTTGGCATAGCTAATTCTGCCATATGAACACCATACCGATTTTGCTGCCCGCGATGCAAATTTGAACGCGATGGCATGGATCGATCATCAATAACGCACGAGTTTCCCGCTGTCCGGATTGGCGTTATTTCGTTAGAACTCTTCCCACTCGCCCTCGTCGACTTTACCCAACGCCGGTGATTTCCGGGGTGCGGAGCGTGTAGCCAGGGCACGCGAGCCGCTGGATCGCGGTTTCGCCGACGGTGCTTCGCGCACAGTCACGCTTGCCGCTGACGCGGACTGGCTCTTGCCCAGTTTGAAGCGGCTCACCAACGATTGCAGCGATTCCGCCTGTTCGCGCATCGATTCGGCCGCTGCGGCCGATTGTTCGACCAGCGCCGCGTTCTGCTGCGTGGTTCCCTCAAGTTGGATGATGGCGCGGTTGACCTGATCAACGCCGGTCGCCTGTTCGTTCGCGGCACGGTTGATCTCGCGCGACGTTTCCAGCACCGACTGGTTCGCGTTCATGATGCCGTCCATCGCCTCGCCGGCTTTAATCATCAGTTCCGACCCCGATTCGACGTTCTTGACGGCATCGTCGATCAGGCCTTTGATGTCTTTCGCCGATGCGGCCGAGCGCTGCGCCAAGGCGCGCACTTCGGAGGCGACCACGGCAAAACCGCGCCCCTGCTCGCCGGCGCGCGCCGCCTCGACGGCCGCATTGAGCGCCAAGATGTTGGTCTGAAAGGCGATCGAATCGATGATGCTGGTGATCTCGCTGATGCGCTTGGAACTCAGTTTCACCTGGGAAATGTGTTGTGTTGCGTCCGCCACGATCTGGCTGCCATTTTTCGCCGCATCGATGGCGCGCTGCGCGGCCGTGGTGGCGGTCTTGGTGTTGTCGGCCGTTTGGCGCACCGATGACGCGAATTCTTGCATGCTCGAGGCCGTTTCCTCGAGCGTCGATGCCTGCTCTTCGGTGCGCGCCGACAAATCGGTGTTGCCCGCGCTGATCTGGCGCGCTGCATTGGCGATCTCAACCGCATTCTTGGCGACCGACGAAATGATGTCGTGAAGTTGCGCGATGAAAGTGTTCATCGAACCACTCAGCTTGCCGAGTTCGCCGGTCAACGTCGGAATGCGCCGTGTGAGGTCGGCCTCCCCGGAGCTTAAGTCGCGCGCGGTATCGAGAATCGTCTTCGTCTGCGTCTTGATGATGCTGCCGGCCCAGCCGACCACCAGCGCCACCACCAGCAGCAAAAGCGCGCCGCCGACCATCACCATCGTTGACGCGTTGGAAAAACTGTCGAGAATCCGGCGATTGCCGCCGTTCGCGTCCTTTGCAATCAGTGCCGTAAGGTCGCCGAGTTGCTTTTTGAGCGCGGAAAACATTTTGCCGAAGTCGCCAATTTTCGCGCGCGCGCCCGCCGGGTCGGTCAGCGCCAAATCGATAAGCCGGTTGCTTTCCGCAACGTAGCTTTTGATCGGAGGCTCAACATCAGCGACTGCGCGCATCAACTCGGGGCTCGTTGCCGCTTGTTTCATGGTCGAAAGCGCCTCGTCCCATTTTTTGCGATGCTCCGCAAACTCTTCGCGGATCGCCTTCTTTTCGGTCGCGTCGCCGCGCTCGGCCGCCAGCATGCCGGCGAAATAATCGGCGCGCATGGCGTCGTGCATCATCTCGCCCTCGGTCTGCGCACGCAGCAACACGTTGGAACTGTCGGCCGCCTCCAGCGCGCCACGAAAATGCGAAAGCCCATAGAGTCCGCCGAGAATGGACAATACCGTCACGCCGAACAAAATGCCGGTCATGATGACAAACATGCGCTTAATGGAAATCGTGTTGTTCATTCGGCTTCACTTTTTTGGGTCGTTGTGGTGGAATGCGATCGCCGAAGATCACCGGGAAAACAATTGCCGGCGGCAATCCCATCGATCAATTTTCAAGACACTATTCTCGCATTGCAACGCCTTGGGGTGTTCGACGGGTTTGCGATCAGTGAATAGCGCACGCTACCGGAAAGTTTAGGGTACTTCTATTTACCCTGTCGTACCGGCGAAGGCCGGTACCCAATTTTCGTAAGCCATTGACACATTGACAAAATTGGGCCCCGACCGCAGCCTGCCCTCGAATGTTTTAATCGGGGGCCGGGGAGACAGAGATTTGAGGTA
>JANPBQ010000204.1:0-5968 GCA_031430555.1 Betaproteobacteria bacterium | reverse complement strand
CAGCTGTGGGCCGGCGTCACGTCGCGCCAACGGGCGATCGAGGTGTTTTCATCGCTCAAGGTGTGGGATACGGAAGAAAACAACGGCGTCATGGTTTACGTGCTGCTGGCCGACCGAAAAGTGGAAATCATCGCGGACCGTGGTATTCACCGAAAGGTGGGCGATGAACGCTGGCGCGCCATTTGCAAGGAAATCGAATTGCGCTACCGGCGCGGCGATTTTCTGGGCGGGAGTGTGACCGGAATCGAAAAAATCAGCGCCGAGCTCGCGCATGCCTTTCCGGCCAAGGGCGATGAAAACAATGAGCAGTCGGATGCGCCGGTGATCATTTAGGGTTAGGTCGGAAAAGTCGAAGCCGATTTTGGTTCGATCAAGCACGCCTAGGCTCGACCCGGGACAAAATCGACGACGCAGTGACGCCTAAATCACTATCAAAACTCAAGAACTGGCAAGGCTTTCAGGGCGTTATGCGTTGAAACGCCGCGCCAGTCCTTGACTTTCACCCCTTCGCGTGGGCGACTACGCTTAAGTGGTCGATTAATGCGGCCGATCAACAAAATGCGACGGAGTCTCGCCCTTGTCGATGCCGATCAACTGGTCGATGTGCGGATTGCGCCGGTGATTGAGTTGGTTCCAGCGCATGATCAAAACCATCATCGCCGCCACAAAGCCGCCGAACAGGACGATGATAAGATTGATCGACAACTGGAATGAGAGCATTACCGAATACACCGCGACCATCAGCAGAATATTCAATTGCTCGTTGAAATTCTGCACGGCAATCGAGTGGCCTGCCGACAGCAGCACGTGCCCACGGTGTTGAAGCAGCGCATTCATCGGCACGACGAAAAAGCCGCCCAGCCCGCCCACCAGAATCAGCAACAGGCAAACTACCGGCAGGGCATAGGTGATGGGCATGAACATCACGGCGAATCCCATGGCGATGCCGAAGGGCAGCACCTTGAGTGCGTTTTTCAGCGTCATGTACTTGCCGGCGATCACCGCGCCGACGATGGTGCCCACGCTCGCGACCCCCATCAACATCGAGGCCTGATCGAGACGCAGGCCGAGATGCTGCTTGCCCCATTCCAGCACCATCAATTGCAAGGTCGCACCAGCACCCCAGAACAGCGTGGTGACGGCGAGTGAAATCTGGCCGAGCTTGTCGCGCCATAGTGTGGCGACACAGCGCCAGAAATCGGTGATGAGCGTGATCGGATGGGTCTGCTGTTTCGGATAGCGCGCGCCGGTGTCGGGGATATTCAGATTGAAGATCGCCGCGATCGCATAAAACACGGCGATCACGAGAATCGCCGCTTCCGGCGGCGAATCGACGCCGGTTTCGAAAAGCGGCAAGTCAAACGACAGCAGCCAATGCGATACCTTTGGGCTGATGAGCGCACCGCCGAGCACCGTGCCGAAAATGATCGACACTACGGTGAGGCCTTCGATCCAGCCATTGCCTTTGACTAATTGCTCCGGCGGCAGCAATTCGGTGAGGATGCCGTATTTGGCCGGCGAATACATCGCCGCGCCGATGCCGACGATCATGTAGCCGCCGAAGACGATCCAGAATCCGCCGTTGCCGGAGAGTTTGATGAAGTCGAAAAAGAAAATGGCGAAGCAGCCGACAATCTTGATCGTATTGGTGATGAACATCACCCGGCCCTTGGGAATCGCGTCGGCAAATGCGCCGACAAACGCGGCCAACACCACATAGGAAACCGCGAATCCCCACTTGACCATGGGGGTCATCCAATCCGGGCCATTCAACATCTGAATCAACGCAATGCATGAGATGAAGAGCGCATTGTCTGCGAGCGACGAAAAAAACTGCGCCGCCATGATGGTGTAAAAACCGCGTTTCATCGATAGGTGAGTGCGTGGGGTCGCGCCTGTGAATTCAGGCGGCTCGTTTGTTTGGTGAAGGTAGCTGCATCTTAACCGATGCGGTCGCGGCTGGCGCGCGGCATGCCGTCATTGCAACGTGCCTTTAAACTGGCTATTCAAATGCGTGGTCGATTGGTTCAACCGCGCTTCGCTGCGCGCATCGAGGCTCGGTTCGATCGGCGCGCCGTCCGGGCCATAGATCCCGCAGAGGCCGATGAAGCACAACGCAAGTTGCGTTTTTTCCTTGGGTGTCATCGGTCGGTCGCGCTCGAGCCGATCGCGAAATTGCATCATGGGTGACTTTCGCGGACCGACGTAATCCTCGGGCTCGATTTGACCATAGATGAGGATTTCGTCGAGGCGCGTGACCACGTCAACGCGTGTTTTGTCGGCGACCGAAAATCGCTGCGGCGTCTGAATGGCCCACACTTTTGGCAGGCGTTTCGCCGCCGCTTGCGCCGGGGTATCCAGTGGATTCGCCGCGGATGCAAGCGGCGGATTATCGGCCGCCGCTGGCGGCGCGGTTTGCGCAAATGCCGGCGCGGAAAGCAGGGCGGCCAGTACGCAAATGGTGCCGCAGAACCGCATGCCTACAACACTTCTGCCGCGTGATCCGCCAGCCGCGAACGCTCACCGCGCTGCAACGTGATATGCCCGGAGTGCGACCAATCCTTGAAGCGATCGACCACATAGGTCAATCCGGACGAGCCTTCCGTCAAATACGGCGTATCGATCTGCGCGATATTGCCGAGGCAGACCACTTTGGTGCCTGGACCCGCGCGGGTGATGAGCGTCTTCATTTGCTTCGGCGTCAAATTTTGCGCTTCGTCGATGATCAAAAACTTATTCAAGAAAGTGCGGCCGCGCATGAAGTTGAGCGATTTCACTTTGATGCGCGAACGGATCAAATCGCGCGTCGCCGCGCGTCCCCAATCGCCGGCCTCGTCGTCGGTGGCGTTGAGCACATCGAGATTGTCTTCCAAGGCTCCCATCCACGGGTTCATCTTTTCCTCTTCGGTGCCCGGCAAAAAGCCAATATCTTCACCCACCGGAACGGTCACGCGTGTGATGATGATCTCGGTGTAGACCTTGAACTCCAGCGTTTGCATTAACGCTGAAGCGAGCGTAAGTAACGTCTTGCCGGTGCCCGCCTGACCCAACAGCGTCACAAAATCGACTTCCGGATCCATCAGGATATTCAGCGCGAAATTCTGTTCGCGGTTGCGCGCGACAATCCCCCAGATATTGTTTTTCTGGTGCGTGTAATCCTTCAGCGTCTTCAGAACCGCCGTCTTGCCTTCATGCGCGGCAACCGATGCGTAGAACGGTTTGTCTTCGTCCTGATAAACGAATTCATTTAAGCTAAGCGAGCCGACCAGCGGGCCCTTGATGCGATACAGCGTGCGGCCATGTTCCTGCCAGGACTCGATGTCTTTGCCGTGCTTGTCCCAGAAATCCTTGGGCAACTCGCGCATGCCAGTGAAAAGAAGATCGGTATCTTCGAGCACCTTGTCGTTGAAGTAATCTTCAGCGGCCACGCCGATCGCGCGCGCCTTGATGCGCATGTTGATGTCCTTCGACACCAGCACCACGCTGCGTTTCGGATGGTGGTGTTGCAGATCGAGCGCGACGGCGAGTATTTGATTGTCGGCCTTGCCGCTGTCGGGCAGTGCGGACGGAAAATCCATCATCACCGGGCGGGTTTGCAAAAGCAGCTTGCCGCTCGCTTCCTTGGTGCCGAAGCCCGCGAGTGGCACGCCGTTTTCGATATCGCTTTCAGTACTCGAAACGATATCATCCAAAAACCGGCTCGCCTGACGGGCATTGCGCGCGACCTCGGTCATGCCCTTCTTGTTGTTGTCCAACTCCTCGAGCGTGATCATCGGCAGATAGACATCGTGCTCCTCGAAGCGAAACAGCGAAGTCGGATCATGCATCAGCACGTTGGTGTCGAGCACAAACAACTTGGTGCTCGCCTTCGGGGCGGAAGCTTTCGGTGTCGCGGGTCTGGGTGCCAAGTGGTTTCCTCTCGGTCGTTGGTCAATTGATCGGGGTAGCAGGAATCGTAGCGAGCGGTTGCAGTTCGCGCCGAGGAGCGGACCCGGGCTTTTGCCCGGCGAGCACCGCAGGCGTGAAATGCGACCGCGCAGTAGATTCATGCTGCCCCGAAAAGTGAAAAACCCTTCTGAGGCGGTGAGCCTCAAAAGGGTTTGTCGGGGAATTGGGGATCAATGAAGTGTCGTGTTTTTTGTTGAATTCATTATGACATGGATTTCACGGCGTTCAACACTTCAAGCGCATGTCCTTCGACTTTGACGCCACGCCACTCCCGCGCAATCGCGCCGTCGCGGTCGATGATGAAGGTCGAGCGTTGAATGCCCATCACTTTTTTACCATACATATTTTTCTCTTTGATGACATCGAAAATCCGGCACATATCTTCATTGCTGTCGGACAAGAGATCGAACGGAAAATTCATTTTTGCTTTGAATTTCTCGTGGCTCGCAACGCTATCGCGCGAAACACCGAACACCATCACGCCGGCCTGTTGAAATTCTTTGTGCAAATCGCGGAATTGCTGGCCTTCCAGCGTGCAGCCGGGTGTGTCGTCCTTTGGATAGAAATAGAGCACGTAGCGATGGCCACGAAACGCGGCGCTGGCGAAGCGCTGATTGCCGCTGGCGGCGACTTCAAAATCGGCGATAGGTGAGGGCATTCATGTCTCCTGAAAAAAACGGCGATGCATAAATATCAGGCGTCAGCTTACGCCGCTTCCGCCGATTGCGGCAAGAACGGCTTTCCCTGAAGCAGTAAGCTGCCGCTCCTGCCGGGCAATGTACCGGTCTTGGCGTCGAAATACGGTAGATGCGCGCGGTCGAGGAGTTGATGAATGGTCGCCGTCGCCACCAATTCGTAGCCTTGCGCCTTCCAGCCGATGAGCATTTTTTCGAACACCGGCAACAGGCGCATGCCTTCCAGTTCCGCATGCAGCGTGAACACGTGCGCGGCCATCGGTTCGCGCGCGCGCGCAATCGGCGGCGGCGATTCGGCGGTCATCGTCAATACGCGTTGATCGACATTTTCTTCGCTGCAACCGTCGATGCCGATCAATTCGTCCAGCGTCGGCAACGTGGTGGGCAATTGCGGGCAATCGATGATTTCTGCATTGACCACCGGAAAGTGCGGTCTGCCTTCGCGCCATGCCGCGCGGCCATCGGAACAATAGTCGAATCCCATTTCCTGCGTGAGGCGCAACGCATGTTTCGACATTTGCCAACCCGCCGCGCCGTGGGTGCGCGCCGGCGTTTTGAAGATGTCGGTGAAGCGATCCTGCGCCAGCATCATTTGTCGGCGCGTCCATGCGGCATCGCCGTCCACGGCGCCGTCCTGCCATTTGACGTGATCCCACGTATGGATGCCGACCTCGAAGCCTTCATCGCGCGTCATTCGCAAAATATCGCCGCAGCGGTTGCCGATATCCGGGCCGGGCAGCAGTGTGCCGTAAAGCAGCGTTGGAAAGCCGTAATGCGACACGACCGACGTGCGCTTCACTTTGCCGAGGAATCCCTTGCGAAATACGCGCTTGATGGCGCGGCCGGTGTGATCAGGCCCGAGACTGAAGAGAAACGTGGCACCCGCCTGATGTTTCTTCAGCATGGCGACAAGAGCCGGAACGCCAACGCGGGTTCCCTTCAAGGTATCGACATCGATTTTGAGCGCGAGGTACTTTTTCATGAGGCTGTTTTAGGTTTTGTGCATTATGCCGCAGGACGAGTGCGGGGCGGTAGGGAAGTGCTTTTTTTGCCACAGATGAACACGGATGAACACGGATAAAAGCAAGGTTTAATCAAGTCCCCGCAAGCAGCAAACGCTTTGATACTTATCTTTGATTGTCTGTGTTCATCTGTGGCGAACACCTTCTCCCCGCCTATCCCTCATGGCACTACCTTAAGCAGTTCAATCTCAAACCGATGCGTTGCACCGATAGTATTTTTTTGTCTCCCCGGCGAACAACCACAAGGGTTGCGCCGGGCCAGGGCCTAATTTTCGATGTATGGCTTCCCAGATAAAATTGGAC
>JANPBQ010000203.1:0-8259 GCA_031430555.1 Betaproteobacteria bacterium | reverse complement strand
GGCATTGAAAGAGCGCGGTGCCGCGATGATATTCACGGCCGTCACCATGACGCTGGGCGTGGGCACATGGGCGATGTCGGCTTTGAAATTTCAAGCCGACATGGGCGTGCTGCTCGCATTTATGTTCTTCCTGAACATGCTTGGCGCGATTTTCCTTTTGCCGGCGATGGCGACGTTTTTGTTGAAGCCGCATAAGAAGGCGGCTTAGACGAGCAGGTCAAACTCTAGCACTGGAGCGGAGTTCCGGGCGATTCCATCCTGCGCGCCGCGCGCAACGGCGGTTTGCGTGGCATCGTGTCGCAATTATTGAGAATGACATAATTGCGCGACAAGGGATCAAATTGTTTCGTCGTTCCGGCCCTTCGACGGGCTCAGGGTGAACCGGGCCGTTGCCCGGGCCGGAATCCAGTCCGTCGTATTGGTCAGTACAACGGGAGGGCTGGGTCCCGGCTTCCGCCGGGACGACGAGATTTGTCGCAAGGATAAGTAATTCTCAATCGTCTTGCGCCGACCCGTTAGATTCTTTGCAAAAATATGGACGGATTTGGTTGTGGAATCCGTTCGCCCTGAGCTCGTCAAAGGGCTTCGCGAATTGAATCCTTCGAAAGCCATTGAGCGAACGTAGCCAACATCCAGCGTACGAATGCGTGCCTGCAGGTTGCGACAACGCTTAAGCATGGCGTCGATGCGATGGAATGGGTCATTGAAACTGAACCCCACGTACTTTCAATTCGCGATCCCAATGTGAAGTGCAAACCTCAAAACGCCTGTCGTACAATTTGTTTGGTATTGAATATGCCTTCTACGGTGTATTGGAATTCCGCGTTGTCATAACCAGAAAAACAGACAATGCCGCTTCCCACAGTGGTGACGTTTACATTGGACAATCCAAGAATCCCGCCCCACGCTGAGCCAGACGTCTTCATGATCGGCCCTTGATAGCAGCCGACGTTTACCCACTTGCCCCCCTGCAAGGTGTACCAGGTAGGTTTGCCTGCGGCGTCATAGACAAACCATGCCGCAAAAAATTGATCGTTCTTGATGGTGACATTCATTCCCCAACCGGATTCGTTGGGGTTCCACCAGAGATCCGTCCAATTGAATATTGGCGCGATTGCTGCGCGACCGATAAGTTCATTGGAGACAACAAATTGGGTAGTCCCTATTGCTGACGTTGGGCTGTTGGCAATAGAACGAGTTAGCGCCTCAATGTCATATGTTCCTGAAGGGAGTTTTCCAATTACGACATCGACGGCACCTACAAGCGCGGTTGTGATTTGCGGCCCAACGAGCGTTACCGTGATGCGGTTTGCTGACATCGAAACACTCTGCGGCGTGGAGCCTAATAGTGTAGTGACTCGCAGCCGAATTGTCTCTTGCCCTTTAGGGCTGGCTGGAACGATTTCCAACGTTGCCGCAGTTGCTGTGTCCGCGAGGAAAAGCGATAACCACGCAAATGTGATAATCGAACAAGTTCTATTAAGTAGCATGATGCCTCCAAAACAAATGGTCATCTAAGATTTTTGTGGTCTGAAATTAGGGCCCGGGATGTCGCCGGGGGCCATTCAAATTGTGTTAGTAATTCGGTCTATTCCCATCGTTGCGATAGACATAGCCTAAATATGCAACACTCACGTTGTACCCCTGAGCATCCATATTGACGTATTCACTGGATGGAAAAATGGCATGGTCATCTCGACCTACCCTCTTAAATGCTCTCTCAATTAATGTTCGTTTAGTATTGGCGTCGCACTCGCCGACTACTATGCCTGCACCGCCGATTCCCGCGTAGGATGAAACCAACATTCGACATCGCAATCGGTACTTGACCGTGAAGTTGGGTTGTCGTCGTAGCCGCCGCAGAACGTAGTGAGAATCGAATACGTCAAACTTAAGCATTGGAGCGGCGTTCCGGGCGGTTTGCCTCCGAAAGCCGCGTGAAATGGCGATCTGCAGGCCAAGGTGCAATGGACTTCAATCATGTGCGCCTCATCGCCAACCCTCCACAACTTTCTTGCGAACCCTATACTGCCGTATCAACCAATCGGGAAACGGCGGGAGAATTGCATGGCGGACATGGACGCGAACAAATACCGCAAGCGTATCAGGCTGTTTCAGTACGTGGTGATCGGCGTGAACACGCTGCTGCGGCGCTGGGCCACCGAGTCGGCGGATGCGGTCGGCAAGCTGCGCGCTTCGGATGCAGTCATTGACGAGGTCGTCAAAGAAACGGCGACGGCGGTAGTGCAGATCGGCGGTGGCTTTCGCACCATACTCGACAAGACGCACCGGCAAACTAGCCTTGCCACGGGACTCCTGAAGAGCCATGAGCGCCCCGCGTCGGCCAGCTCGACCGATGCCGGCAAGTCACGCGAGGCGCCAGGACTACAGGACTTCGTGAAACTTTATGAGGCGCAACTTCAGCGTGTTGCGGCGGAACTAGAGCGCTACTCGGTGCTGGCCGAAGAAATGGTCGCGCATCAAAAGCAGGTGCGCATCGATGCGTCCGCGATGGACGATACGCTTGACGAATTGCACAACATGTCCGCGCGCATCGCGAGGATATCGCTAGACGCGTCGATCGCGGCAACCAATCAGGAATTCGATTCAAAAACATTCATTGAAATGACGGATCGCGTGCGCGCCATCAGCGAGCAATCGCACGATCTCACGCGTCGCGCGAGGAAGGGGCTCGAATCGATCCGCGAGGAAGTCACACTCGCGACCAAACACACCATGAGCGCCGCAATTTCGGCGCGCGGTGCGGCAAATATTGCCGCGCTCGAAATTCAGAAACTCAACAGCGGCATGCTGGAAATGGGCAACGAAATTGAATCCACGACCAACGACATCAATGTGCTCGGCGGTGAAATTCAGCGTGAAATCCACCAGCTCATCGTCGCCATGCAATTTCAGGACCGCATCCAGCAGAAACTCGACAAGCTGCGCGCAAATAATTTGAATGCCGTCATTCAGGCACTCGACAGCCTCGGCCACGAAACCGGCGCGCTCACGCGGCGCGATCTCTATCGACAAGTCCTTGACTATTCCGAGCGCAGTATTCCACCCGGGCCGCAAGATTGGAATGCCGCGTCGGTCGAGGCGGGCAATGAGCCAACGCGAACGGCAACCGGTGCGGGCGGCGCGAAGTCGGGCAGGGTGGAAACGCCGGGCGGCAAGAGTGAGATCGGGGGCTGGGACAACGGCGATGAAGCGGGGAAGGGCGAAATTTTCTGAACGAGTGCGGCGGTCACCGCGTGCGACCGATCAAGCGTGAACGGATCGATCAGCGCATTCCGCAGCGTTTTCGCAATCCCTCGGCTTCCATCGCCAAATAGCGCTCATTGATGTCGGCGGTGAGCCCAGCGAACAGTCCGCTCAACATGTCGGTGAATTGCAGCCGCACCGTGACCTTGCATGCATCGACATCACTGGCGATTTCGTGATAGGCCGTCACCAACACGCCCGGACCACCACTAACGCATGCAAAACGTTTCCCGGGCATCAACGACGTCACGTTCCATGTCGCTGGCGGAAATTTTGGCTGCTTGATCACCACGCGACTGCCGATGCGCAAAGGCCCACCGCGGCGAATCTCAACCCGCGAAATCGATGCCGTCCATTCATGCCAATGCTCGACATCGCACATCACCGGCCAAACGTGCTCGATTGGCGTATTGAAGCGAATGGACTGGATAAATTCCCGCATGCCCTAAGTTCCCGACTGGTGCGGCTTGTCGTTCGAATACGCTCAATTCACGCGCCCCTCGGTGCCAACACGACAGTATCTCCAACGCGCATGCTTCCACCGCCCACTGGAATCAAGTTCACGCCGAACATGATCCCCTTCGGTGAGTCGCGATACGTCGCGAGTGTTTGCAGCGGTTCCGGCCCGCGCACTACGCCCGCAGCTTGGTCGGTGGTGGTGACTTCGCAGCGCGGGCATGGCTTTGCGGCGCGAAACGTCGTATCGCCGATGCGGATTTCACCCAGCCGGTCTTCGGCAAATGCCTCGCAGCCCTTGATCACCACATTGGGGCGGAAGCGATTCATCGGCAGCGCCGCGCCGCCGGCGTGAACAATGCGCGCGTTCAAATCCGCGAGTGATTCTTCGGATGCAATCAAGAGCGGTGAACCGTCGGCGAAACTGACGATGTCGCCTGGCATGCCATATTCGGGATTGACCGCGCGTTCGCTGGAATCGGGCATGTACACGAGATGCGCGTCGAAGCCAAGATAATCGGAAAGCCAGCGATCGGCTTCGAGCGAGACAGCCTGCGCCGCAACTTGGCTCGCCCACACGCGCACCACGCGCGTCGCAGATGCTTGCGGCTCGGCGGGAAACGAAACGCTCTCGATGTCCGGCGCGGAAAATGTAATGGCGCCACCCTCGAGCTCCACCCACACCGTCGCCATCTTCGGGTATTCGCGCTGCGTGACAAACTCGTTGTCGGCCGTCACCACCAGAAAGCGCCGGTCGTGCTTCAGTCCGCGCGGTGTCACGATCGATTCAGCCAGGGAAATTCCACCCAGCGCTTTGACGGGATAAACGAAAATACCACTGACCGTGATTGCCATGAAGTTCCTCAATAATCGTGATAACGTACCGTTCCGCAGAGGAAATTATATCTGCGCCCACGCCGGTGAAAGCCGGATTTTTCGCGAAGGCGAAGTAGTTAAGTCTCTTCCAACATCGGGAGCTCTACAACATGGTTGATATCTGGAAAAAACTCACCGGCGAACTCATTGACATCATTCAATGGCTCGATGATTCGAACAACACGCTGGTGTACCGCTTCGAGCGGATGAACAATGAAATCAAGTACGGCGCCAAGCTCACCGTGCGCGAAGGGCAGATGGCGGTGTTCATCAACGAAGGCCAGTTGGCCGACGTGTTCAGGCCCGGCATGCATACGCTGACGACGCAGAATTTGCCGATCCTTGCGACGCTAAAGGGCTGGAAATACGGCTTCGAATCACCGTTCAAAGCCGAGGTGTATTTCATTTCGACGCGCAAGTTCACCGATTTGAAATGGGGCACGCCCGGCCCCGCGACCATGCGCGACAAAGAGTTCGGCATTGTCCGCGCGACTGCGTTCGGCATCTATTCGATCCGCGTCAAAGACCCGGCGATTTTCATCAGGGATATTTCCGGCACCGAGGGACGCTTTACGACCGACCAGATTCAGGAAAATCTGCGCGGCAAGATCGGCCTGCGCATCAAGGAAGTGATGCCCGAACTGGGACTCAGCATCATTGATCTAGAGGCGAAGGTCACGCAGATGGGCAGCATGCTGCGCGAGCGCATCAGCGGTGATTTCGAGGCGATGGGGCTCGAGCTGTGCGAAGTGCAGGTGCAAGACGTCGGCCTGCCCGAAGAAGTCGAAAAAGCGATCGACAAGCGCGGCGCAATTGCGGCGGTCGGTAATTTGCAGGCGTACACGCAATACGAAACCGCGAGCGCAATTCACGACGCCGCGACCACACCCAACAGCGCCGCCGGCGCGGGCATGGGGCTGGGTGCGGGCTTCGCGATGGGTGGTGCCATGGCGGGCCAGATGGGTGCCGCGATGAACGCTGGCGCTGCCGGAATGGGCGGTGCACCCGGTGTCGGCGCGATGCCGCCGCCGTTGCCTGCGGCCAGTGCCTATCACGTCGCGATCAACGGCCAGCAATCGGGACCGTTTGATCTCCCCACCCTGCAAGGCCACGCCAGCAGCGGCTCGCTGAAGCGCGATTCGCTCGTTTGGAAAGCGGGCATGGCGCAGTGGGTGCAGGCAGGCACCGTCGCTGAATTGTCGGCGTTGTTCGCGAATGTGCCGCCGCCGGTGCCGCCTGCGTAAATTGTTTCTCCCGCGTCGGCTGTCTTCGCAATGCAGGATCAGCCGACGCGGGATTTCATTTCATTCATAAAACGGACTCCCGAGCGAACCACCGCCCGGTCTATCCTGAGCCCGTCGAAGGACAGGAAGGACGCATCCTCGATGAACATTGTTATCCGCGCCGCCGAACCCGACGACTTCGCCGCGATCCGCGAGACCATGTCCACGCCTAAAGCGCAGGCGCAGACTTTGCAATTGCCCTATGCGGCCCTGGAACTCTGGAGAAAGCGACTCGCCGAACAGACGCCGGGTGATCATCTGCTGGTCGCGGAAATCGACGGCAAGGTGGTCGGCAATGCGGGCCTGCACGCGGCCGCCAAATCGCTGCGCCGCCGCCATGTGGGCGCGATCGGCATGTCGGTTCATGATGCATGGCACCGCAAAGGCGTGGGATCAGCGTTGATGAGCGCGCTCATCGATCTCGCAGACAACTGGCTCCAGTACACGCGCCTCGAATTGACGGTCTTTGTCGACAACGCGCCCGCGATTGCGCTTTACAAGAAATTCGGCTTTGAAATAGAAGGCACCCACAAACACTACGCGATGCGCGCCGGCGAATTTGTGGATACGTACTTCATGGCGCGATTGAAAACCTGAATGGAAAATCCCAACGCATCGAAAACCACGCTTGATCACATGACCGCGAAAGTGCGGGCGTTCCCGTGCAAATCATGCGGTGCGAAATTGTCGTTCTCGCCGGGCAGCAAGACACTGAAGTGCCCGTATTGCGCCGCGTCCAACGATATTCCCGACACCGACGAGACGGTCGAAGAACTGAGCCTGGAGGCGTGGCTCGCCAACCTCGAAGGTGAAAGCGAGACCCATCAGCAAGAGCAGATCAAATGCAACAACTGCGGCGGTGAACAAACGCTTGCGGCAAATCTCTATGCAAGTGCCTGCACGTTTTGCGGCACGCCGCTGACCTCAAAAAGTTACGCGCAACGCCTGATCAAGCCCAAGTCGCTGGTGCCGTTCAAGGTCACAAAGCTACAAGCGCAGGACAAATGGCGCGGCTGGATCAAGGGGCTGTGGCTGGCACCGTCGGCGTTGAAGCAATACGCGCAAAGCGACGGCGGCATCAAGGGAATTTATGTGCCGTACTGGACGTTCGATGCGCAGACCTACACGAAATATTCCGGCCAGCGCGGAGACGATCATTCCGAGAGTTATGAGACGACCAACAGCAAAGGGGAACGCGTCACGGAAACGCGCACCCGCACCGACTGGACCAACGTATCGGGCAATGTGTCTTTTTTTCACGACGATGTCTTGGTGCCCGGTAGTCAGAGCAATTTCGGCGGTGCACCGGCCAAAGGCGCTGCCACTGCGGCCGCGATGCAACAAGCGTTGGTACAGAATGTCGGCGCGGTCGGAAAAAAAATTGCCGCTCAATTTTCCAGCAGCCTGCGCACCTGGAACACCAAAGATTTGGTGCCGTATCAGGACGAATACATCACCGGCTTTCAGGCCGAAGCGTATCAAGTGGGATTGAAGGCGGCGTTTGTCGCCGGCAAACAATTGATCGACAGCAGAGTCGAGCAACTGGTGCGCGCGGATATCGGCGGCGACCATCAACGAATCTCGTCGATCAACACCCAATACAGCCACCTCACCTTTAAGCACATTCTGCTGCCGCTGTGGGTGTCTGCCTACATTTATGGCGGCAAGACTTACCGATTTGTGGTGAACGGGCAGACCGGCGAAGTGCAGGGTGAATCGCCCAAGTCGGGATGGAAAGTTTTCTTTCTGGTGTGCGGAATTGTGTTTGCGTTGTTCTTGTTTTTGGTGGTGTTTGGCGGGAAGCGTTAGTGAGTATCGAGGAAGCAAACTCTAGCAGTGGTGAGCTATTCAGAGGCAAAATGGCTGAAACGCCCCACCTGTATTAAGGTTTGCACTTTGGGGTACTTCTATTTACCTCAAATCTCTGTCTCCCCGGCGTAGGCCGGGGCCCAATTTTGTCAATGTGTCAATGGCTTACGAAAATTGGGTACCGGCCTTCGCCGGTACGACAGGGTAAATAGAAGTACCCTTTGGTTTCTCCATTTGTCCCGCGACGAATCATGCTGCATGTATTCCTTCCCCCGCTAAGGCGGGGGGCAAGTATTGCATCGCGAGACAAAGAAACTTGGATCCCCGCCTGCGCGGGGAAAGGGCGGAATGACGGATTTGCAAAACGAGTCCATACCGAATCGAATGAAGATTGTCGCGCCAACATGAAAACTATCCGCTCCCGCGACAACGCATTCGTGAAGCAATTGATCGCGCTTGCGCATTCGTCGCGCGAACGCCGCAAGGCGGGCCTCACCGTTCTCGACGGCGTTCATCTCGTGCGCACTTACATTGAGGCCATTGGCGCGCCACATGCGTTGGCGATTGC